>CAZCBN010000152.1:0-6643 GCA_964496975.1 uncultured Phycisphaeraceae bacterium | reverse complement strand
CGCTCCTCACGCAGCGCCACGACCCCAGCAACCCCGAGGGCCCCGGCGGCGACCGCGCGCTCTACAACGCCCTGCGCACGGGCCACGCCGACGTCGCCGACCTGCCCGCGTCCTACGGCGAGCTGACCAAGCCGCAGGCCTGGGCCCTCGTCGTCCTCATCCGCGAGGCCCAGTTTCTCGCCGACCGCGCCGCGGGCCGCCTTGGGCCCGAGGCCTCCGCCGGCGTCACCCGCACGCAGCACCACGCCTACACCATCGAAAAGGTCGTCGGCGGCCTCGAAACCCCCTGGGCCATCGACTGGCTCCCCGACGGCCGTGCGCTCATCACCGAGCGCGGCGGCGCCCTCCGCGTCCTCGGCGCCGACGGCTCCCTGAGCGACCCCGTCCGCGGCACGCCCGACGTGCGCGAGATCGGCCAGGGCGGCCTGCTCGAGGTCGCCGTGCACCCGCAGCACGCCGAACCCGGCAACGGTTGGATCTATCTCGCCTACACCCACGAGCAGCGCGTCGACGGCAAGCCCCTGCAGATGACCCGCATCGTCCGAGGCCGCCTCGCCGAGCGCAACGCCTGGGCCGACGAGCAGACCATCTTCGAGGCCCCGGCCGAAACCTATCTCAACGGCCCCCTGCACTACGGCTGCCGCATCGTCCTGCACGAAGGCCACATCTTCTGGAGCATCGGCGAGCGAGGCCGCGGCGAGCACGCCCAAGACCTCACCCGCCCCAACGGCAAGGTCCACCGCCTGCACGACGACGGCCGCGTGCCGCAGGACAACCCCTTCCTGACCACTCCCGGCGCCCTCCCCAGCATCTGGTCCTACGGCCACCGAAACCCGCAGGGCCTCGTCCGCCACCCCCTCACCGGCGACCTCTGGGACACCGAGCACGGCCCCCGCGGCGGCGACGAGCTCAACCGCGTCCTGCCCGGCAAAAACTACGGCTGGCCCCGCATCGCCTTCAGCATGAACTACAACGGCCAGCCCCTCAGCGTCCCCTGGCAGGACGAGCTCGACGAGCCCGCCCCCTCCGCCGCGGACCCCTTTGAAATGCCCGTCTACCGCTGGATGCCCGTCATCGCCGCCTGCGGCCTCGACGTCGCGCGGGGCGACGCCTTCCCCCGCTGGTCGGGCGACCTGCTCGCCGGCGGCCTCGCGGGCCAGGCGATTGACCGCGTGCGCGTCGAGGACGGCCGCGTCGTGGAGCACGAGACGATCCTGCGCGACCGGGGCCGCGTGCGCGACGTCGCCGTCGGCCCCGACGGTCTGGTGTACGCCGTGCTGAACCAGCCCGACGAGATCATCCGCCTGCGCCCGGCCGAGTGACGCCCCCGCGCCGAGCCCGCGCCGCCGGAGCAACGCAACCCCACGAGAGAGGAGCCGCCCCCATGCCCGCCTTCCGCAAGATCGTTCGCCTGCCCGTGGTCGCCGCGGGTGTCGCCGCGCTGCTGGCCGCCGCGCTGGGCCCGGCCGCGTGCACGTCCACCACCATCGCCGTGAAGGAGGGCCTGGGCTTCGCGAAGCGCGAGCAGCTCGTCGACGCCGTGAAGGACACGCGCAACGAGCAGGACGACGCCAAGGAGCAGTTCGCCACCACGCTCGAGCAGCTCAAGGCCCTGTCCAACTTCGACGGCGGCAAGCTCGAGTCGCAGTACACCAAGCTGAAGCGCGAGTACGACCGCAGCGTCGGCGCCGCGAAGGACGTGAAGAGCCGCATCAACCAGACCGACGCCGTCGCCAAGGCGCTCTTCAACGAGTGGCAGGCCGAGCTGGGGCAGTACCAGAGCGCCGAGCTGCGCGCCGCCAGCGAGGGCCAGCTGCGCGAGACCCGCGGCCGCTACGAGCAGCTCATCACCGTCATGCGCACCGCTGAGCAGCGCATGGACCCCGTGCTGCGGGCCTTCGGCGACCAGGTCCTCTTCCTGAAGCACAACCTGAACGCGCGGGCCATCGCCAGCCTCGACACCACCTTTAAGGGCATCGAGGCCGACATCGACCGGCTCATCGCGGAGATGAACGCCTCCATCGCCGAGGCCGACGAGTTCATCAAGACGCTGGACTCCTGACCGCCCGCAAGCCGGTCAGCCGGCGCAGTCAGGCCGTGCGGCCCGTCGCCCGCGCCAGCAGCGCGTCCAGGTCGTCCACCGTCTTGATGCGGCTGGGCGAGGCCGTGATGCGCGCGATGTCCAGCACGCCGATGGGCTGGCACGGCACGCGGAAGGGCCCGCCCTCCAGCCTCGCCCCGGCGTCGACGCGCATGCCCGGCGCCACCACGCCCCCGCGCAGCGTCGCGTGCGGCCCCAGCCGCACCGGGCCCCCGCTCAGGACAAGCCCCTCGAGGTGCCCGTCGATGCGCACGCCGTGGCACGCGACGACCAGCTTGCCGATCGCACGGGCCTTTTTCGTGACGTGGACCTCGCCGCAGGAGAGCAGGCTCTGCCCCCAGTGCAGCGCCTTCACCTCGATGTCCTGCGTCGTCACCTGCCGGTGGCAGTTCGTGCAGCTCGCCGACATGGACTTGGTCGGGGCCTTGAACCATCGCCCGCAGTGGTAGCAGAGGAAGGGCCGCGGGCCCAGCTTCGCGAACACGCCCCGCCCGCCCTCGGCCGAGTCGCTGTCGGCGGGCATCGGGGGCAGGGTGTGCAGCGTTGACATGGGGCGAACGTCCCGCTCCGAGCGTGCCGAACCCGTTGTGTCGAGGCCTTCGTGCCGAACAACGCGGGGCGCCGGCTGGGCGACGCGCGTCGAGAGGGGCCGGGCGTCGCCCGGCGGTCGATCGGATCACGCCCGCGTGCGTCAGGCCGCGGCTTCGTCGTCCGTGCCGTTGCGGGCGGCCGCGGCGGCGAGGCCGTTCGCCTGCGTCTGGCGCCAGGGCGGCGTGAAGTCTTCGGCCGCGACGACGGGCTGCTTGGCCTCGACCATCCGGCCATTGCCGGCGTGGCCCGTGCCGTTGCTCGCCGTGCCGCGGGCGGGCGTGGCTTGCGCGGCGGGCCGCTGGGCCGTCAGGTTCGCCGCCTCGGGGCCCACGCGGCAGTGGCCCACAAACGTGGCGCCCTCGACCACCACCAGCATGCCGGCGGTGATATCCCCCTGCACCGTCGCCCCGGCCGAGAGCGTGAGCCGCTCCCGCGCCAGCATGTCGCCCGAGACGCTGCCGTCGACGATGATGCGGGCCGCCTCGATCGCGGCGTTGCAGATCGCCCCGTCGCCGATCTGCACCTCCCCGTTCGCCCGGATCCGCCCCTCGAACTGGCCGAGGATGCGCGCCCCAGACTCGAACTCCATCTCGCCCTTGATCTTCGTGTCCCGACCGATCACCGTCATGTCCGACATCTGCTTCTCAGCCACGGCTGCTCCTTCGCCTGCACCAGGCGGGCCTGTGTCGTGCTCGGGGCTGACGCGGCGTGAGCGCACGTCCACGTCGGCCGTCCCACCGCGGGCACGGCGCGACGCCCCGTCTCTGGGCTGCTTCCTTCGTTCGGCAGCGGGTTCCACCGCGGCGACACCCTCCTTGGCGGGTGTTGCCATCGTCCAGATAATGCGCCAAGGGTGAAAATCCGTTCACCCGGCCCACCCAACTTTCCGCGCACCCACCGCCCACCCCCCGCCCTCCCCGTCAGCCCCCGGCGATCGCCGCCAAAAACGCCTCGCCGAACGCCTCCAGCTTCGCCCGCCCCACGCCCTTGCACGCCAGCATCGCCTCGGGCGTCCCGGGTTTCCGCCGGCACAACTCCCGCAGCGTCGCGTCGCTGAACACCACATACGGGGGAACGTTCTGCTCCTCCGCGATCGACCGCCGCAGCGCGCGCAGCCGCTCAAACAGCTCCGCCTCCTCCGCGTCCAGCGGCCTCGCCTCCACCATCCCCTTCGCCCCGCCCCGCTCGCGGCGGGTCTTGCCGTCGCGGCTTCCCGAGGCGACGGCGTTCAGCTCCACCGCCTCCTCGCCCTTCATGACGGCCATGCCGCGGGGGCCGAACACCAGAACGGGGTACTCGTCCCCCACCCGTTCCAGCACGCCGAGGTCCACCAACTGGTCGACGTACCCCGACACCTCGGCCCGCGAGCTCTCGGCCAGCAGCCCGAACGTGCTGAGCCGGTCGTGGTTCCAACTGCGGATGCGCTCCGTCACCCGGCCCCGCAGCACGTCGACGATGTGCTCCTTGCCGAAGCGCTGCTCGCACCGCGCGACGGCGGACAGGATCTTCCGCGCCATCGTGTTGCCCTCGGCGACGCGCTCGCTCTCCCCGAGGCACACGTCGCACGCCCCGCACCCCCGGTCGGTGGGGGGGGTGTAGGTCTGGCCGAAGTGCTCGGCGAGCAGCGCGTGGCGGCAGCGCAGGGCGGTGCAGACGGCCCGCATCGCGTCCAGCTGCTGGAGCTGCGCGCGCAGCTGCTGCGGGTCGGTGCCCTGTTCCACGGCGGAGTTTTCCAGCAGCCGCTTCCACCGCGAGGCGTCGGCCGTGCCGTAGAGCAGCAGGCACTCGGCGGGCTCGCCGTCGCGGCCCGCGCGGCCGGCCTCCTGCTGGTAGGCCTCCACGCTCTTGGGCATGCTGGCGTGCGCCACCAGGCGGACGTTGCTGCGGTCGATCCCCATGCCGAAGGCGACGGTGGCGCACACCACGTCGAGCTTCTCGTTGCTGAACTTCTTCTGCACCTTGGTGCGCTTGTCGGCGCTCAGGCCCGCGTGGTAAGGGGCGGCGTCGAAGCCGCGGGCCTTCAGCGCCTCGGCGGTCTCTTCGCAGTCGCCCCGGCTCAGGCAGTAGACGATCGCGCCGTCGCCCCCGCGCTTGTCCGGGCCGGTGTGGCGGGCGAGCGCGGCGGCGAGCTGCTCGATGGGCTTGTGCTTGCGCACGATGCGGTAGGTGAGGTTGGGCCGGTCGAAGTCGCCCACCAGCACCGCGGGGTCGCGCAGGCGGAGCTGGCGGATGATGTCCTCGCGCACCGGCGGGGTCGCGGTGGCGGTGTAGCACTGCACGGCGGGGCGCGCGCCCGCCCGGTCCATGCGGTCCACCAGCTCGCTGATGCGGCGGTACTCGGGCCGGAAGTCGTGCCCCCACTGGCTGATGCAGTGCGCCTCGTCGATCGCCAGCGCGTGCAGGGCGCCGGCCTCGGCCAGCTCGGTGGCAAACGCCCCGAAGCCCGCGCCCACGGCGCGCTCGGGGCTCGTCAGCAGCAGCCGCAGCTCCCCCGCCCGGGCGCGGCGGAAGACGTCTCGCGCGTCGGCCTCTTCCATCATGCTGTGCAGCGCGGCGGCGGGGATGCCCAGCAGGTGCAGGCCCGCGAGCTGGTCCTCCATCAACGCGATCAGGGGGCTGATGACGATCGTCAGCCGTTCGGTGGCGACGGGCGGGAGCTGGTAGCACAGGCTCTTGCCCCCGCCGGTGGGCAGGACGACGAGCGCATCGCGGCGGGCGAGGGAGGCGCGGATGGCCTCAGCCTGGAGGGGGCGCAGGGCGGCGTGGCCCCAGACCCGTTGCAGAATCTCCAGCACACGCTCGTCCGCGCTCATCGGGCCAAGGTTATGGGGGGGCGGCCGGGTGGGGCCCTGTGGGTCGTCGCCGGCCTTTCCGGACCGGCGGGGCGGACCGCGCGCGGGGCACACCCTGGGTAGGGGGGCATCCGCGGCGGCGTTGGTCGCGATATGTTCCCTGTGATGGCACCGGGTGCAAAGGGACAATCGGGCGGGGTGTCGAAGGCCGGCGGGACGCTGCGAGCGGACCAGGCCAACGGGTCTGGTCAGGGGGCTGGGCAGGTGACGGGGCAGGTGACCAGCCAGGTGACCAGCCAGGTGACCGGGAACGGGTCGTCCGGCGGCGTGGCCGGCGGAGCCGCGTTTGCGGCGGCGATGGTGCGGGCCTCGGCTCGGGGCATCGCCGCGGCGGCGGCGGAGAGCCTGCTGTCTCGCGAGCCGGCGGCGAAGACGCTCTTTGGGCGCGACGCGTTCCGCACCTGGCAGGAGAACCTGTCGCACCGGCTCGCGGAGCTTGCGGCGTCGCTGGAGGCGGGGGAGCCGGGGCTGTTCGCGGGGGACATTTCGTGGAGCCGGGCGGCGTTTGAGTCTCGGTCGGTCCCGGCGTCGCTGCTAGCGGCGAGCCTGCGGGCGCTGCGCGAGTCACTGGCGGAGTCCTTGCCGGCGGCGGCGTGGGCCGTCGCGTCGGGCACGCTGGACCGGGGCATCGAGGCGGCGGAGACGGCGGCGCCGGCGCTGCACCGGCTGAACCCGGACGACCACTACGGCAAGCTGGCGCTGCGGTACCTGGGCCTGGCGCTCGAGGGGCGGCGGGCCGAGGCGGTGGGGGTGCTGCTCGCGGAGTTTCAGAACGGGGCGAGCGCGGAGGACCTGTACGAGCGGGTGCTGCTGCCGGCGGAGGCCGAGGCGGGGACGATGTGGCACCTGGGCGAGCTGAGCGTGCCGGAGGAGCATGCGGCGACGGAGACCACCCGCGGGGCGATGGCGGTGCTGTGCCACGAGGCGGGGCGGCGTCGCGGGCCCCTGCCGGCGTCGGCGCCGGCCGTGCTGGTGGGAGCGGTGGCGGGGGATCGGCACGACATCGGCGTGCGCGCGGTGGCGGACATCCTGGAGCTCGCGGGCTTCCGGGCGGTGTCGCTCGGGGGCGATGTGCCGGCGGACGACTTTGCGCAGGCGG
>CAZCBN010000151.1:0-6993 GCA_964496975.1 uncultured Phycisphaeraceae bacterium | reverse complement strand
CCGCTGCTCCGCGTCGTCCACGTCCCCCGCGTCGGCGGCGGCGGCGAGCAGCGCCGTCAGGTCGTCCGCCGAGTCATCTCCCCGGCCCGCCGCCGCAGGCCGGCCCGCCGCGGGCCCGCCCGCGGGCCCCGACGGCAGCAGCACGCGCGACAGCGGCCCGACGATCAGCGTGTCCAGCACCACGACCACCGGGCCCAGCGCGCGGTCGAGTGCGACCAGCACCGGGGCCATCAGCCGGCTCAGCCGCACGCGCTCCCGCGCGGCGAGCACCTTGGCCAGCACCTCGCCCAGCAGCACCACCAGCAGCACCGCCGCCACGCCCGCCGCCAGCGACACGCCGCCCGACGCCGCCGCCGAGAGCCCCGCCTCACGCCCGATCCGCGCCGAGAGCGTGGACGTCACGATGAAGTACGACACGTTCACCGTCGTGTTGCCCAGCAGCACCAGCACCAGGAGCCGCCGCGGCCTTGACAGCACGCGGTCCACCGCCTGCCCGGCGGCGGGGTGGTCGCGGCGCATGGCCGCGCGCTCGCGGTGGTTCAGCGTGAAGAGCGCCGTCTCCGTGCCCGACGCCAGCGCCGACAGGACGAGCAGCACCGGCAGTACCGCGCCCATCCAGATGATGTCAAGCATCGCCGCCCGCCCCGCCGGAGACGCCCGACTGGGCGTCCAACTGCTCGATCAGCCGCTCGATGTACCGCCACGCGTTGAGCCGCTGGCGCACCGCCGCCAGGGCCGCGGGCGCCGCGCCCGCGTTCGTTGCCGCCGCGGCCTCGGCCGCTGTGAGCAGCGCCGCGACCTCGCGCTGCGCCGTCGCCCGCTCGGCGAGGGCCCACGCCCGCCACCGGTCCCGGGCGGCGTCGCCCTCGGCCGCGACCTCCTCGTCAAGCTCAAGCCGCGTCGCCATCATCTGGGCCAAAAACCCGGCGGGAAGCGAACGATCATCCGCGGCCGCCGCGCCGCCGAGCCGCGCCAGCAACGCCCCGGCCCGCCGTTCGGGGTCGAGCACGACGGCGCGGGCCTCGTTCAGCCGGGCCGAGGCGCGGACGGCCTCGGCGTCGCCCCGGGCGAGGTCGGGGTGCAGCACCGCCGCGCGGCGGAGATACGCCGCCTCCACCTCGCCCGCGGAGAGTTCCATGCGGGCGGGCAGGCCGAGCACCGAAAAGGGGTCCATCCCAGCCGGCTCCGCCATGGCGCTCATGTCACTCCTTCGGCCCATCCGCGCCCGCCGCCGGGCCCTCCACGGGGAGGCCCGCCTCGCGCCAGGCCTCAAGGCCCCCCTCAAAGAGGTAGATCTTTCCCCACCTGTTGGAGTACATCTGCTTCGCCATCGCCTTGGCCGCGGAGCTGGAGGGGTTGTCACCGTAGACGACGATCACGTCGTATTCGTTCAGGTCGCGGTCTTTGCCGAGCTCGGGGCGCACCTGCGTCAGCCGCAGGTTTCGTGCGCCCGGGATGTGGCCCTTCGCGAACTCTTCGGGGGCCCGGGGGTCGACCAGGGCGGCGCGGGCCTCGCGGTCGTTGGCGGCGAGCCACCCCCTCAACTCGGTGAGTTCCACCCGGTTGATGTTGCGATCGCTCACGGGCCTTGGGTCGGTGCACCCGGCGCACGCCCACGCCGCGGCCACGCCGGCCGCCCAGCGTGCGGCGGCAAAGCGGGGCGAGCGGCGGGCGGAACGATCGGAACTGGGGGTCTGCATGGTGTCATCCGTTGCACCGCCGGTGGGTGGCCGCGTTCGACGCGGCGACCTGGGCCCGGCGGGCGGGTGTCGGAACGCGGGGGCCTTGCGGGGCCGCGAAGGGCACCGGTCGGGGAGCCGGGTGGGGTGCCGGCCGGAATACTCCGCGGTCTCGCCGCGTTGGTCGCGTGAGGGCGCCGGGCAGGCTGTGTCGACACAACCCGCCGGGTCGCCCGCGCACGAAGCATACGATCATGCGTCGAGCGTGCGACAGGTGAGGGCTGACAGATCCCGGTCGCTGGCGCATCCACCCCTTGACACCCTTCGAGATGGGAACGTTGACCGTGCCAGCCAGCCGCCGCGAAGAGCCGACCCGCCCCGCCCGCCGCTGGGCCCGCCTATGGGCCCGCACGGGTCGAGCCGCCGGGCGGACGGCCGCGGGCTTGATGGCCTCAGCAGTCGTGGCCGCCGCGGCGTTGGCGTGTGGCGCGGCGGCTGCGGCGTCGGCCTCGGCTGACACGGCCGCAGCTGGCACGACGGCAGCCGACGCCACCGCGACCGCGGACCCGGCGGATGGCCGGGAGGCCCGCATCGTCGAGATGTCCCTCGCGCTCGAGCACGACGCCCTGCTGCCGGGCCACGAGGCGGCGATCGGCGTGGTGTTCTCCATCCGCGACCACTGGCACATGTACTGGCCGGGCCAGAATGAGACGGGATTTCCCGCGGAGTTTCGGTTCACGCTGCCGGAGGGGTACACAGTGGGCGAGCCCGCGTGGCCCGCGCCGCGGCGGTACGTGGCGCCCGGCGACATCCTCGACCATGTGCACGAGGGGACGCTGGTCGTGCTCTTCCCGCTGCGCGTGCCGGCCTCGGCCCAGCCCGGGGAGACCGTGGAGCTTCGCCTGGAGGCCGACTGGCTTGTCTGCGCCGAGGCGTGCGTGCCGGAGTCTGCGTCGGCCGTCGTCCGCGCGGGCGTCGTCGGCGAGGCGTCGGCCCAGCGGCCGGGTCCCGGCGAGGGTCTGATCCGCGAGGCCCGAACGAGCCTGCCCGCGGCGTGGTCGCCCGCGCAGCGCGACGTGCAGGTGACGTGGTCGGGCGACGGCGTCTCGCTCCGCCCGGCGGTGCCGGCGGCGCGGCTGGAGTTTTATCCCGCCGCCGATTCGCTGCCCGTGCGGGGCCTGTTGGCGTCTGGGGCGAGCGAAACGGGCGTGCTGAACCTTGTGGTGGACCGCGCGGCCGCGACGAGCGCGTCGGGCGGGCCGATCGCCGAGGGGGGCGTTCCGGCCCTCCGCGGCGTGCTGATGTCCCAAGAATCCGCGGGGAGCAAGCCGCGGTACACCCACGTCGTTCTGCCCCTGCCGGCGGCGGAGGGGACGCCCTGAGGCGGGCGAGTTGGGCCGGGCCCATTATTCGTGGCCGACCGGCGCTGGGTGGACGACCGGTTGGCGCGAGTCGGCAGACGGCCCTGTTTCGCGTCGCGGAGGCCGAGCCCGTCGCAACCGACCGGGAGAACGGGCCGATAGCAACGTCCCGCGACCGACTTGGGTCGGGGGCGAGCGGCGAACGATTGACGAATCTGAGGTTTCCCACACAGGCCGGCGTCTCGCACTGACGCCCGCCGCATGATCCAGAGGAGTTCTGACCATGAGCAGCATGAGCAAATCGATGGGCAAGTTCGGCGTGTTCGGCCTGGTTGCCGCGGCAATCGCCTCCGTCGCCCTGGCGGCCGGCCCGGGCGAGAAGAAGGACGCCACGGCGACGAAGGCCGAGGCCGCGGTGGGCCAGAAGGCCCCGGACTTCACGCTCGCCGACCTTGACGGCAAGCAGCACAAGCTGAGCGAGATCACGGCGTCGGGCAAGGTCGTTGTGCTGGAGTGGTACAACCCCGAGTGCCCGTTCGTGAAGAAGCACTACCGCGACGACACCGGCACGATGAACAAGCTGGCCGAGAAGTACGCCAGCCAGAACGTCGTGTGGGTGCGCATCAACTCGGGCGCCGAGGGCAAGCAGGGCGCGGGCGCTGAGCTGAACCGCAAGATGGTCGCCGAGTACGGCATCACCACCCCCGTCCTGCTGGACACGACGGGCGAGGTCGGCAAGACCTACGGCGCGAAGCACACGCCCGAGATGTTCATCATCGCCGCCGACGGCACCATCGCCTACCACGGCGCCATCGACGACGACAGCCGCGCCGCCCAGCCCGGCAAGGTGAACTACGTCGACCAGGCCCTCCAGCAGGTCCTCGCCGGCGAGACCGTCACCACGGCCACCACCAAGCCCTACGGCTGCTCGGTGAAGTACTGAACCGCCGCGGCCTGTCCGGGCCACGGGTCAGCCCATCGGGCCTGTCCCATCGAGATTGACCCAACGGTCGGACGCGGGGCCGGCGCACCCCTTTAACCGGCGGTGAGCCGTCCCAGGCCGCAGAGGAACGCAACCGCGGCCCCGCCCCCAAAGGCGGGGCCGTTTTTTTTCTTGTCGATGCCGTGCCACCACCCCCCGACCCCGCGACGATCAGAACAGCATGACCGGCATCCAAGGCCCGCTGGGCACCCTCATCGACTTCCTGCTCGTCGCCTTCGGCTTCGGGCTCATCGTCTTCATCCACGAGCTGGGGCACTTTGTCGCGGCCCGGTGGGCGGGCATCCGGGTGCTCGCGTTCTCGGTCGGGTTTGGGCAGGTGCTGCTGAGCTATCGCAAGGGCCTGGGCTGGCGGCGCGGCTCGAGCGACGACGAGTACAAGGCCCGGGCCAAGGAGGGCCTCGCCGCGGGCCTGGGCGTCACGGAGTACCGGCTCAGCTCGCTGCCGCTGGGGGGCTATGTCCGCATGCTGGGGCAGGACGACCTAGACCCGACGGACGTCTCCGACGCGGCCGACAGCTACCAGCGCTGCGTGGTCTGGAAGCGCATGGTCGTCATCTCGGCGGGCGTCGCGGCGAACATCGCGACGGCGGCGCTGCTCTTCATCCTCGTCTTCACCGTGGGGCTGAAGGTGGACCCGCCCCGCGTGGGCGGCGTGATCGACGCGTCGGCCGCGGCGAGGGCGGTCGCGGAGAACGCCGAGGCGCTGGGCGTGAACACGCCGGGCCTGCAGGCGGGCGACCTGGTGACGGAAGTGAACGGCCGGCGGGCGACGCGGTTTGATGACCTTGTCATCGCCGCGGCCATGTCGCGCCGGCAGGAGCCGGTGGGGCTGGTTGTCGAGCGGCCCGGCGTGGCGGAGCCGCTGCGGTTCAGCGTGACGCCCACCAAGGGCGAGGCGACGGGCTTGCTCGAGATGGGCATTCTTCCCGCGGCGGGCGTGGCCGTGGTGACGCCCGCGCCGGGGGAGGACGCGGAGCGGTTCCCGGGCATCATGCGGGCGATGGGCCTCGCGGGCGTGGAGCCGGGGATGCGGCTCGTGTCGGCCGGGGGCGAGCCCGTGGTGACGGCCTCAACGCTGGACGAGGTGTTCGACGCGGCTCGGGGCGAGCCGGTGACGCTGGCGTTCGCGGCGAAGGACGCGGGGCCGGGCGACGCGCCGTCGCTGCAGCTGACGCTGCCGGGGCGGCCCATGCGTCAGGTGACGCTGGCCGCGTTGCCCGACGGCGTCCGCATGCCCTCGTCGCACGTGCTGGGGCTGACGGGCGTGATCCGCGTGGGCTCGTTGGGCCGGGCGCCGCCCGAGCCGCTGCTCGAGGGCGACGTGCTCATCCGCGTCGGCTCGGTTGACTACCCGAGCCCGGCGCAGGCCCGGCGTGAGATCATCGCCCACGCGGGGCGGGCGATCAGCCTGCGCGTGCAGCGCGGGGGCGAGACGCTTTCGCTCACGGCGAAGGTGAAGGCCGACGGGACGATCGGCTTCCAACTGGACGACACGTTCTTCACCTCGGCGCTGCTCGCGCTGCCCGATGAGGCGGCGCCCGCTGAAGAGCCGGTCGGTGACGACGCCGCGGCCGAGCCCGCGCCGCCCGCCGCCGCCCGCGTGCTGGACCGGCCCGGCCTGACGCTCGTCGCTGTGAACGGCGCGGGCGTGCAGACGCTGGCCGACGCGTGGCGTGTGCTGCGCGAGGTCACACGCCCCGCGGCCGAAGCCGCCGCCGGGGCCGAGGTGACGCTGGATCTGCGCACGCCCGCCGAGCCGGCGGTGGACATCCGCCGCGTCTGGTCGCTCACGGCGGACGAGGTGCGGGCGCTGCACGATCTGGGCTGGCAGAGCCCCGCGCCGCCCGACCTCTTCGAGCCGGCGAGCGCGCTGCTCCGGGCCGAGCAGCCGCTGGGCGGCATCGCGCTGGGCCTGGGCGAGACGCGCCGGGTCATTCTGAACGTCTACGTCACCATCCACCGGCTCTTTCACGGCACCGTGGGCGTGCAGCACCTGACCGGCCCGGTCGGCATCGCCCGCTACGGCACCATCATCGCGAGCCGCGGGCCGGTGTGGCTTGTGTTCTTCCTGGCGCTCGTCAGCGTGAACCTCGCCGTGGTGAACTTCCTGCCCCTGCCGATCGTGGACGGCGGGCAGTTCCTGATGCTGCTGTACGAGCAGCTCCGCGGCAAGCCGGTGCCGCTGCCGGTGCAGAACGCCGTCACGCTCGCCGGGCTCGTGCTCGTGGGCAGCATGTTCCTGATCGTGACGTTCAACGACGTCCGGGGCCTGCTGGGGCTGTAGCCCGCGGGCGGTCCGTCGCGACATGCCGTCCAACTTGCTATGCCGTCCATCATTGACGAGTTGCTCCGCCTCTTTCCCCTGCTGCTCACCGGCGCGGCGGTCTACTGGATTGCGCTCGTCGCCTTCACCACCATCCGCCTTCGCAACCCGCCGCGGCGGGGCTACGCCTTCGCCGTCTCGCGCGGCGTGCCGGGCGAGCCCGCCGAGCTGCCCGACAGCCCCCCGTGCCTGGAGTGGTCCCTTGACCGCGCGGGCCTGCGCCTGCCCGTCTGGGACATCACCGGTGCTGATCCCGCCGGCCCCACGCTCATCATCACGCACGGTTGGAGCGAGTCGCGCGTCATCAATCTGGGCCGGGTCTCCGCCGCGCTGCCCGTGGTCTCGCGGGCCGTCCTGTGGGACATGCCGGGCCACGGCGACGCCCCGGGCCGCTGCGCGCTCGGCGCCCGAGAGGCCGCGGACCTGGTCGCGCTGGCCGAGCGGTGCCTCGGGTTGGACTCCGCCGCGCGGGGCCGCGGGGTGGACTCCGCCGCGCCGGGCCGCGGGGTGGACTCCGCCGCGCCGGGCCTCGGGGGCGACGCCGCCGCGCGGACCGGGTCGGTGCCCCCGCTCGTGCTCTGGGGCGCCTCGCTCGGCTCGGAGGTCACGCTCCTCGCCGCGGCGGAG
>CAZCBN010000150.1:0-7019 GCA_964496975.1 uncultured Phycisphaeraceae bacterium | reverse complement strand
CCCGGCATCACCGCCGACCTCGCCCGCCGCCTCCGAACTGAGCCCCCCCTCGCCGCCCCCGCCACCCCGCCCCCGCACGACTAACGCCCGCTCCAAAGCCCCCTCCGCCTCCCGGCCGCCCACGCGGCGCACAACCCCCGCGTCTCAACCCGCTCAACAACTCCAACACGCCCAACACACCCACCCGGCCCACCCGGCCCACCCCGCCCCTCCGGCTCGTCCACCCCGCAAAATGACAGCGGCCCGCCCCACAAGGGACGGGCCGCCGATCACGTCACCATGTTCGAGAGGCCCGGGCCCTCTCGATCTCATCGGCCTTAGTTCGCCGCCTCGTAGCGCGTCAGGTAGTTCAGGAAGTCCAGGAAGTTCACCGTGCCGTTCCCGTCGAAGTTCGCCAGGAACGACCCGTTGCCGATCGCCGTCGCCACGGCCAGCAGGTCGTTGGTGTCCACCGCGCCGTCCTGGTTGAAGTCCAGCTCCGCGAACACAACCTCGCTGCCGCGCACCGTGATGTTGTCGATCACCATCGTCTCATCGGCCGCCGTCGTCGTGCCGACCACGGTCACGATCATCTCTTCGCCGATGAAGTCCGAGATGTCCAGCACCTCGGGGAAGAAGTCCTCGCCCGACAGCACCGGCACCGACCCGCCGTTCACGCTGTTGTTGATGTTCCGCACGAACCGCGCCGGCGAGATCGGACCCGTCACCGCGTTCAGCGCGCCGTCCTGAGCCCCGTCCAGCCCGTCCACAAAGTTGAAGAACGGCAGCTGCCACGAGTTCGGGTTCTCGTCGCTGAACGCGCCCGTCCCCGTCCGCGCCGGCACCCGCGGCAGCGGCTGGTTGTTCGGCAGGAACGCCGTCACCGCGCCCGCCGCGTTCGTCACCGGCACGTAGTTGATCGAGAACACCGTCGGCACGCCGTTCGGGCTGCCGTTGAACGTCCGGAAGTCCGGCAGCGTGTCGCCGTCGTTGTCCGGCTGGAACACGCCCCCGAAGTTCGAGCTGCCCGTGTCGAACAGGCCGAACTGCAGCGCGAGCCGCCGCACCGTCGCCCCGTCCACCGTGTTCTGCACCCGAGACTCCGTGCCCGCCTCAAAGATCAGCACGTTGTTGATGTAGATCTGCAGGCTGTCCGGCTGCTGGTTGCCCGTGCCGTCCGGGATGCCGTCCCCGTTCGTGTCCAGCAGCAGGTCGTCCTCGCCGTCGCCGTTGATGTCGTTGCTGAAGAAGTTGAGGTTCTCGTCCTCGTAGCCCGTCGTGTTGCGGGCCCAGTGGAACGCGAGCTGCAGCGTCTGGAACGTCTCCGTCGCCGCCGCCGGGATCGCGTCAAACTGCAGAATGATCGACCCGTCCGTGTCGTTGAACTCGTACGCCTGGCCGCCGATGTTCTCGACCGTCCCGTCGCCGAACGTCTCGATCACGCCGTCAAAGTTCGCGTCCGCGCGGATCTGGCCCTCGACCCGCGTCGTCTCCGTCGTCGTCTCGGTCACCGTGCCGCGGGGGAAGTTCACGTTCGCCCCGTTCACCACCACCGTGTCGAACAGCACCGCGCCCGTCACCGGGTCCGTCTCCGGCACAAACGTCCGCGTCGTCACCGTCACCGGCACGTCCACCGTGTTCACCTGCTGGATCCCGCTCAGGAACCCCGCCAGCGAGAACGCCGGGTACGAACCGATGAAGTCACCCGTCGACTCGCCCGTGAAGAACGCCGAGGGCGCCCCGCTCGGCCCCGTCGAGAAGTCCACCGGCCCGTTGTTGCCGAAGTTGTTCACGTCCTGGAAGTAGAGCTGGAAGGGCGTCTCGATCGTCGGGTCGCCACCCTCAAAGTTCAGGCCCGACAGCGCCGAAAGACCGCCGAACCCGTTCGCGCTCGCCCAAGGCTCCGGCACCGGCTCCACGCTGTCCTGCGTCACGATCGACCCGCGACCGTCGCCCGTCGTCGGCAGGCCCGACACCAGCGGGTCAACGTTCGAGTTCACGCTCTGGAAGTTCACCTCGAGCGGCACAAAGCCGAAGTTGCCCTCGATGATCCCGAGGCCCGTCTGAGGGCTGTCGAACCGGAAGCCCACCGTCCCGTTCGCGTTGAACTGCGCCACCGGCTGGAAGATCACCCCCGCCGGGAACTCGATGAACCCGAAGTTCGCGTCCGTCACCGGGTCGGGCGACAGCGGAGACGTGTTCAGCGGGTACAGCGACTCCGTCGTCGTCCCGTCGATCGACGCCGTCGCGAACTCGTTCTGGTCCGCACGAACCGTCGTCTCGAAGCTGTTGTGCAGAACCACCGTGAACTGCGCCTGGGCGCTGGCCGCAAGACCCGCGACCGCAAGAAGAGCCGAAATCTTCATGGTGTCCATCTCCACATGCAACAGCCCACGCGATCCCGCGGGCCGGATCCCCATCCCCGCCGACAAGCGCCCCGGCACAAACAAGGCCGGAATCACGCCACGCGAGGAGACACACTCTAAGGCGGGACCTACAAAACCCCGCCCCCTTCAGCGCTAAGAAGCCATGAAAGAACGCCCCGGTCTAGCATCGCGCAAGACCGCGCCGTCCATCACGGATTCGTTGCAAACGGCTGACGAAGCTTGTCGCTCCCGAGGTACAGCACGTAGTTCCGCCGATCCCCCGCAAGCTGCCCGTTCTCCCGAGACACGCTCCCGTCCGTAAACACAAGGTTCGCGCTCCCGCGGTGCCGGAACACTTCCTTGATCCAGCGGTCCTTGTGATCGAGATTCCACGCCGGCTGCGACAGGTCCGCCAGCGTGTCCCCGTCCCCCTCCATCCGCACGTCCGAGTGGTCCTGGAACAGCACCACCCGCCCCGCCACCTTGCTGAGCCGCTGCGGCACGCGAGAGTTGTTCTGCGCAATCCCCGCCATCGGGTCGTTCGTGTTCACACGCGGGTAGCCGAACGCCGGCAGGAACAACGCCGGCTCCGCCTGCCGACGCGTCGGCAGGTTCAGCCTCGCGTTGTTGTCGTACATCCCCGGCACAAGCGCGTTCAACGCGTACGACTGGTAGTAGAACGCCGGCGTGTAAAGCCGCTCCAGCTCCCGCGTGATGCGCGCCGACGCCGCGTTGATCCCCATCTGCTGCGCCGTCGTCTGGTCCACCAGCGTGAACGTCGCGTCCGGGCAGTGCATGATCCCCGCCGTCGACTCCAGCAGCGACTGCACGTCCGCCTCGTTCGCCGGGTTCTTGCCCGCGTGCATCCGGTCGTACACGCTCGACGCCGTCTCCCCGCCGCCGAAGTAGCCCTTCGCCTCGTACGTGATCGACCAGTACAGGAACCGCTGCTCGTCCGCCGCGTTCGCGAAGCCCACCATCGGATCCCCGTCCACCACGCCCCGCGGCGCGAAGATCTGCAGGGGGTTCCGCGTCGTGTGGTGCCGCATCGCGCCGTTGTACGACGCCTCCGCCCAGTAGTCGTCGTTGTCCCCCGCGTACGCCGCGATCCCCTGCGCCCCGCTCCGCATGTTCACCGCGCACAGCTGCTGCCGCGCACTCGCCCGAGCCGCCCCCAGCGCCGGCAGCAGGATGCCGATCAACAGCGCGATGATCGCGATCACCACGAGCAGCTCAATCAGCGTAAAGCCCACGCGCGAGACGCCGCGCCGCCGGCCGCACCACCCGCCCACACCCGCCAACCCACCCGACAACTCGCCACGGCCGCTCGAAACGTCGCTCATGGATCACCCCAGCCTCGGCAACTCAACCACACCCGGTCCGAAACCACCACCACCCGCCACACGCGACGCTCTCGCCGCCCAATCTCGGCGAGCCCCGCCCGCCTCAGTTCACCCCGGTCCCGGCGTACTTCACCACGCCCAGGTACTCCTTCGTCCCGGGCGACCCCAGCGGATACAGCCCCTCCGAGTACGTCGTCGCCGACCCGTCGATCTTCACCGCGTTGCTCGAACGACCCGGGTGCCGGTACAGGTCGCTGTCCGCGAACCGGCTCCGGAACTGGCTCGTGTTGTAATACGTGTCCCCGTTCCCGTCCAGCATCGCCTCGGGCGCGTCCTGCGCCATGATGATGTTGAACGACACCGCGCTGAGCCGGTTCGGCACGCGCTCCGCGTACCCCTCCTCCTGCCCCGTCCCGCTGTCGTCCACCACCGCACCGGGCGCCGCCGCCGGATCGGAGAAGAAAAGCTTCACCCCGCGGTCAATCCCCGCCGGGATCGGTGCCCCATCAGGCCCGGGCCGCGACTGGAACCGCTCCGACGTCAGCCCGTTGAAGCCGTACGTCTGCGCATCGAACACACGCTTGAACCGGAAGCTCGCGTTCACCGTGTGGCTCGTGAACAGGATCATCGACTCCGCCGAAGGGCACTTGAACGTCTCCCACGCCGGGAACCGCGGCAAACGCCCCGTCGCCTCGGGCCAAAACTCCCCGTCGTCCGGGTGCCCCTCAACCCCAAGAAGCGGGTCGTACAGCACGCCCCAATAAGGCGCCCGCCCACCCGAGGTCAGGTCGTTCCAAAAGACGTTCCCCGTCGCCGACCGCGTGTACTGCGGCGCCGTCGCCCGCGCGTTCAGCAGGCGATACGTCCCCGACGTCCCGTCATTCGTCAGCGGCCCGCTGATGCGGAACCGATCGAGCCCGTTCGCCTGGAACACGTGGTGCTGGTCGTCGTTGTCCAGCGAGTACAGCGTCACCACCTGCCCCACGCTCCGCAGGTTGGCCAGGCACACCGCCTTCCGAGCCTCGCCCCGCGCGACGTTCAACGCCGGGAGCAAAAGCCCGATCAGCAACGCGATGATCGCGATCACCACCAGCAGCTCGATCAGCGAAAACCCGCGCCCAGCCCGCCCAGCCCGTCCAGCCCGTCCAGCCCGGCCCGCCGCCGCGCCCCGCGTCACGCCCGCACCATCAACAACATTGACCCGAGTCCATGGGGTGATCATCCCGCCGTACCCCTCTCACCCGCGAATCCCGCGGGACGCTTCATGCTTCAAAACCCCGGCCGCCCAGGCCCGACCCAGCCGACCGACCAAACCCAACCGGCTCAACCCAACCGATCTCAACCCAGCCAAGCCGACGGCAAAGCCCCGTCCGCACGCTGCCCCGATCGCCCACCCAATCGAGCAAAGGCCACCCGTCCACGCCTCGCCCGCCGTCCGCCACATGGCGCACAGACATCGCGCACAGACGTCGCCCGCAACCCACCGACCGCACAAGGTCAACGGCAAAACCCGCGGCCAAGACCGCCAAGTCCACGCCAACCCGCCGTCAGGAACGTCGATCTCACTCTAACGGCGTACCCGGGGCGATCCACCCCGCGCCGCATCACCCGGTTTCGTTTTCGATGAAGTTTGTGTCAAGATCGACAGACCGACCAGTCAATGCATCAACAACCGAAACTCCCGCGAAACCAAACCCCGCGCCCCATCCCACGGCCAGCCCCACGGCCAGCCCCGCCCGCCCCCTCCCCCCGCCTCGCACGCACCCCACACGCCCCGACGCCCACACGCCCAGACGCCCCCCTCAAGATACAATCGTCCGGTTGAGCGCAACCTCCCCCGGCCCCGACGCCACACGCCGCGTCGCCGGGGTCATCCCGCCCCACAGAAGGCCACACACCATGCCCAAAAAGACCATCGCCGCCCTTGACGTCGCCTCCAAAAACGTTCTCATCCGCGTCGACTTCAACGTCCCCCTGAAGGACACCCCCGCCGGCAAGACCATCACCGACGACCGACGCATCGCCGCCGCACTCCCCACCATCAAGTCCGTCCTCGACCGCGGCGGCCGCGCCATCCTCATGTCCCACCTGGGCCGCCCCGAGGGCACCGGCTACGACGCCGCCAGCAGCCTCAAGCCCTGCGCCGAACGCCTCAGCCAGCTCCTCGGCAAGCCCGTCGCCTTCCCCTCCACAGACTGCACCGACGACGCCTCCCTCAACGCCGTCAACGCCATGAAGAACGGCGAGTGCCTCCTCCTCGAAAACCTCCGCCACCACAAGGCCGAGCAGAAATCCAAGCCCGAGTTCGCCGAAAAAATCGCCCGCTACGGCCACATCTACTGCAACGACGCCTTCGGCACCTGCCACCGCGAAGACTCCAGCATGGTCGCCGTCCCGCGCATCATGAAGCAAACCAAGCAGGCCCCCTGCGTCACCGGCTTCCTCGTCGAAAAAGAAATCAAGTACCTCTCCGACGCCCTCTCCCACCCCAAGGCCCCCTTCGTCGTCGTCCTCGGCGGCGCCAAAGTCTCCGACAAACTCCCCGCCATCCACAACCTCCTCCCCAAGGCCGACCACATCCTCATCGGCGGCGCCATGGCCTACACCTTCATCAAGGCCCTCGGCCACAACGTCGGCAAGTCCCGCGTCGAAGAAGACAAGCTCGCCGACGCCAAGGCCATCCTCGAAAAGGCCGCCCACGCCAAGGTCGAGCTCCACCTCCCCACAGACCACGTCTGCGCCCCGGAGTTCGCCGAGTCCGCCTCCCCCATCGAGATCTTCACCGACCACATCAAGGACGGCTTCATGGGCCTCGACATCGGCCCCAAGACCCAGTCCCACTACGCCGCCATCCTCCGCAAAGCCGGCACCGTCGTCTGGAACGGCCCCATGGGCGTCTTTGAATGGCCCGCCTTCCGCATCGGCACCAAAACCATCGCCGACGCCTGCGTCGAAGCCACCAAGCACGGCGCCACCACCATCGTCGGCGGAGGCGACAGCGCCGCCGCCGCCGAACAGTTCAACGTCGCCGAAAAACTCAGCCACGTCAGCACCGGCGGCGGCGCCAGCCTCGAAATGCTCGAAGGCAAGAAGTTCGCAAGCGTCGAACTCCTCGACGAAGCCTAACCCACCCCACACCATCCCCGTGGTGACACCGCTCGGCCGGGTGCCACGGCTTGGCCAAGCCAAGCCGCGCCCTCCCACACCCCGCGCCCGAACCGGGTGCCACGGCTTGGCCAAGCCAAGCCGTGTCTTCTCATACCCCCCGCGCCCTATCGGGTGCCACGGCTTGGCGAAGCCAAGCCGTGCTTTCCCACGCCCCGCGCCCTAC
>CAZCBN010000149.1:0-7104 GCA_964496975.1 uncultured Phycisphaeraceae bacterium | reverse complement strand
CTACCAGCACCCCGTGCTGCTGAACCGCGCCCCGACGCTGCACCGGATGGGCATCCAGGCCTTCGAGCCCGTGCTGGTGGAGGGCAACGCCATCCGCCTGCACCCGCTCGTCTGCGGCGGGTTCAACGCCGACTTCGACGGCGACCAGATGGCCGTCCACCTGCCCCTGAGCGTCGAGGCCCAGGCCGAGGCGCACGTGCTGATGCTTAGCACGCACAACATCTTCAGCCCCGCGAACGGCAACCCGATCATCTCGGCGAGCCAGGACATCGTGCTGGGCGTCTACTTCATGACGACGACCAACGCCGACATGAAGCCCGAGAAGGAGCTGCCCCGCTTCAAGGACCGCCACGAGGCGATCCTCGCCTTTGACAGCAAGAAGATCGGCCTGCACGACCTCATCTCCGTGAGCCTCAAGTCCGATCAGGAGCGCAACCACTTCGCCGGCGTCGTCAACAGCCAGAAGGGCCCCGTCGAGCCCCTGCCCCCGCACGGCCGCATCATCACGACCGTCGGCCGCGTGCTCTTCGCCGACATCCTGAAGAAGGGCATGCCCTTCTACAACTGCGCCCTGGGCAAGAAGGGCTGCAGCCGCGTCATCGACGACGTGTACCTCTACTGCGACCGCCCCGCGACCATCGACCTGCTGGACGACATGAAGGCCACGGGCTTCAAGTTCAGCACCACCGCGGGCCTCAGCTTCGGCGTCACCGACCTGCGCATCCCCAAGGTGAAGCAGGACATGCTCGACGCCGCGCAGAAGAAGGTGAACCGCGTCGAGAAGAACTACGAGAACGGCATCATCACCGAGCGCGAGCGGTACAACCAGCTGCTGGACATCTGGAGCCACTGCAACGAGGAGCTCACCAAGGCCCTCGTCGAGACGCTCAAGAACGACCGCCGCCACCCCGACGGCGCCGAGGCCGACATCGAGAAGGGCGAGGCCGCCAAGTACCTCAACCCCGTCTACATGATGAGCGACTCCGGCGCCCGCGGCAACATCACGCAGATGAAGCAGCTCGCCGGCATGCGCGGCCTGATGGCCAAGCCCAGCGGCGAGATCATCGAGACGCCCATCCGCGCCAACTTCCGCGAGGGCCTCAACATCCTCGAGTACTTCAGCAGCACCCACGGCGCACGAAAGGGCCTCGCCGACACCGCCCTCAAGACCGCCGACTCGGGCTACCTCACCCGCAAGCTCTGCGACATCGCCCAGAGCGTCATCATCGGCGAGCACGACTGCGGCAGCCGCCGCGGCGTCATGAAGCGCGCCCTCTACAAGGGCGACCAGGTCGACGTCCCCCTGCGCGACCAGATCGTCGGCCGCGTGAGCGTGAACGCCATCTCCAACCCCGCCACGGGCGAGAAGGTCGTCGCCGAGAACGAGATCATCACCCCAGAGATCGCCCGCGCCATCGAGGACCTCGGCGTCGACGCCGTCATGGTCCGAAGCCCCCTCACCAGCGAGAGCGCCAGCGGCTGCAGCGTCCTCGACTACGGCCTCGACCTCTCCACCGGCCGCCCCGTCGAAGAGGGCATGGCCGTCGGCATCATCGCCGCGCAGTCCATCGGCGAGCCCGGCACCCAGCTCACGATGCGCACCTTCCACACCGGCGGCGTCGGCACCCGCTCGGTCTCCGAGACCGAGGTCCGCGCCCAGGGCAGCGGCACCGTCGAGGTCATCGACTGCGCCGAGGTCCCCGTCATCGACGACGACGGCAACGAGTGCTTCGTCGTCCTCAAGCGCAACGGCGAGGTCATCGTCCGCGACGACAAGGGCCGCGACATCGACCGCGTCAAGGTCGACTACGGCAACTTCATCTACGCCAAGAACGGCTCCACCGTGAAGCGCGGCGACATGCTCGTCCGCTGGGACCCGCACCGCACGCCCATCCTCGCCGAGAAGTCCGGCACCGTGCAGTTCGTCGACATCGAGGTCGGCGAGACCGTCCGCGAGGAGGACCAGGGCAAGGGCCAGAAGGCCTACATCGTCGTCGAGCACAAGGGCGACCTGCACCCGCAGATCAACGTCGTCGACGCCGACGGCAACATCCTCGACTTCCACTACCTCCCCGCCAAGGCCCGTATCGAGGTGCAGAACGGCCAGACCGTCAAGGCCGGCCACATGCTCGCGCGTCTGCCCCGCCAGGCCCAGCGCAGCCAGGACATCGTGGGTGGTCTCCCCCGCGTCACCGAGATCTTCGAGGCCCGCAAGCCCAAGGACCCGGCCGTCATGTCCGAGATCTCGGGCAAGGTCGAGATCCACAGCGACAAGCGCAAGGGCAAGATGACCATCCGCGTCATCTCCGACTCGGGCATCGAGAAGGACCACCACGTCCCCAACGACAAGTCGCTCCAGGTGCACGCGGGCGACTACGTCCAGGCCGGCGACCCCCTCACCGAGGGCCCGCTCGTGCCGCACGACATCCTGCGCATCAAGGGCGAAGAGGCCCTCTGGACCTACATGCTCGACGAGGTCCAGAACGTCTACCGCGCCCAGGGCGTGGCCATCAACGACAAGCACATCGAGCTCATCCTGAGCCAGATGCTCCGCAAGGTCCGCGTCGAGAACCCCGGCGACACCGACCTCCTCCCCCACGAGGTCGTGGACAAGTACGTCTTCCGCACGAAGAACGACGAGGTCAACGAGCTCATCCGCGTGCAGGACGCCGGCGGCACCGAGCTCCGCGTCGGCGACCTCGTGCACCGCAACGTCATCCGCGAGGCCAACGCCAAGGCCGAGGCCGCCGGCAAGGAACCCGCCAAGGCCAAGCGGGCCCGCCCCGCCACGGGCCGCACGCTCCTGCTGGGCATCACCAAGGCCAGCCTGCAGAGCGACAGCTTCCTCTCCGGCGCGTCCTTCCAGGAGACGACGAAGGTGCTCACCGAGGCCTCGCTCCGCGGCGCCGAGGACACCCTCGTCGGCCTCAAGGAGAACGTGCTGCTGGGCCACCTCATCCCCGCCGGCACCGGCTTCCGCCGCTACCTCGACATCCGCGTCAAGCCGCTCGTCGCGCCGGACGAGCTCCGCATCGAGGACGAGGCCCGCATGCTCACCGAGGCCCGCATCGCCGCCGAGGCGCTCGGCGCCGATCCCAACGAGCCCCTGGGCGCCCCCCGCGTCCAGGTCACCGGCGGTGCCGACTCGGCCGTCGCCGGCGGCTCGATGATGATCGGCGCGGCCGAGGACGGCAGCGAGGCCTGAACCACACCCTGCGCCGGCCCGTGACGGCCGATCCGCAAGAGCCCGCAGCACCCCGCGACCCACGCGACGCCACGCGATCGACCCCGATCCGTCGGTATCGCGCGCCGCGCCCGAATCGCGTCCCGCCCCGAACCCGCCCCGCGTCCATCGCCGGCGCGGCATCGCGCACGCGGCAAGGCTCGCACGGCTGCAACGCCCGTCTTGTCGAGGCCGAATGGCCACGTTCGTTCGCGGCGTGACCCGCGCGCGGCGATCCCCGCGAAGGGCGCCCAACACGCCCTGCCCCTCACGCCCCGGCCATCCGAGTTCGTCACACCCGCGCGGGCCCGCCCTGCCACGCGCCCCGCGTCACGCGGTCGCGCCCTGCGAGCGGATCTGCCGCTCGATCCGCGCCACGGGGCCCGGGTTCACGGCGTGCTGCTCAAAGTCCGCGCTCCACATGATGGGCAGGTCCGTCTCGCCCGTCTTCAGCATCACCTGGATGTACGGGATGCAGAGCCCGCACCGCGCACCGCACCCCGTCTGCTGGTGCGCCGCCAGCAGCCCGCCGCCAGCGTCCGCGATCGCCTTGATGCGATCGAACGACGCGTCGAAGCACACGCACCTGTTGACGGCCACGTGGTCCTCCGAGGCTTCGGCCGCTCCTTGCGGCACATTCAAACCTTGCCCGTGCATGGGTGGAACGCCCCCGGTGGAACACATCCGCGACCCGGCGTTCCGAAATGGTATCGGAAGTGTCCTCGAATCACATGCGTTCACATCAAGGAATGGCCGAGAAACAGGCGAGATTCGCACCGTCTAAAGATGATTTGAGGATGCGGAACGCGGCTTTGAAACCGCCATCGGCATCGGTTCAAAAACCACCTTACCGGTCCGAATCATCGCCCGGATGTAAGGCCGGCAGCACCCGCACCCCGTGCCGCAGCCCGTACGGGCGCTCAGCGCCCAGAGCACCGCTTCCGCGTCGGCCCCGTCACCCCCTGGCACGGGGTGTCCCAGCAGCTCGGCCAGCCGCCGCAGCTCCGCGAACGTGACGTTGTGGCACACGCACCGATGGACGGCCATGACAGGGGGATCATCGGCCCCACGACCCGCGCGGGGCAAGCGGCCCGGCAAAGTTTCCTCGGGCCGCGGCCGCATTCCCCCCGCCGTGGTCCGCTGGTGCCGCGCGGCCGTCGCGGCGTTGCGGAGCCGTCGGTGCTTCCCGCCTGATTCACGCAACGATCGGGCATGACACCCACTCCGGGGACGCCCGGCATCGACGATGTGCTGACACGCCGGCTGGGCCTGGCCGAGCTCCGCCCGTTGCAGCGGGCCGTGGTGGAGCGGCTGCTGGGCGAGCGCGCGCCGGCGGGCGATGCGATGGTCGTCCTGCCCACCGGCGGCGGCAAGAGCCTGTGCTACCAACTCCCCGCGCTCGTGCACCGCGCGCGGCACGAGGCGCGGGGCCTGCCCCCGGGTGTCACGCTCGTTTTCAGCCCCCTGATCGCGCTGATGCACGACCAGGTGTCGGCCCTGCGGGCCCGCGGCGTGCGCGCGTCGTACGTCAACTCCACCGTGCCCCGGGCCGACCGCGAGAAGCGGCAGGCCGAGCTGGCCCGGGGTGACTACGAACTCTTTTACGCCACGCCCGAGCGGATGGAGAAGGCGGACTTTGCGCGGGCCCTGGCCCAAACCCCCGGCGGCGTGCGCCTGCTCGCGGTCGATGAAGCGCACTGCATCAGCAAGTGGGGGCACGACCTGCGGCCGGCGTACCGCAGGGTGGGCGAGTTCCGCGCCGCGATGGGGTCGCCCCGGTGCGTGGCGCTGACGGCGACCGCCACCGCCGCGGTGCGCGACGACATCCGCCGCGTCCTGGGGGTGGACGAGGCGCAGATGCCGCTGTTTGCCTCGGGCATCGAGCGGCCCAACCTCGAGCTGCTCGCCCGCGAGGTGTGGAGCGACGGGGACAAGGTGGCCGCGATCGCGCGCACGGCGGCGGAGATGCGCGGCTGCGGCATCGTGTACTTCACGCTCATCAAGGACCTGGAGCGCTTCGAGGCGCTGCTGGCGCCGGCGCTCGCGCGCGAGGGGGTGGACCTGGGCGTGTACCACGGCCGGCTCGACCCGCGGGCGAAGAAGCGGGCGTACGCCGACTTTGTGCGCGCGGGCCGGGAGGGCACGCGCCCGCTCGTGCTGCTGGCGACCAACGCCTTCGGCATGGGCGTGGACAAGGCGGACATCCGCTTCATCGTGCACGCGCAGGTGCCGGCGAGCATCGAGGCGTACTACCAGGAGGTGGGCCGGGCGGGGCGCGACGGGGCGCCGAGCCGGTGCGTCTTGCTCTATGCGCAGGACGACCTCGCGGTGCAGCAGGAGTTCATCGGCTGGCAGAACCCCTCGGCGGACCTGCTGGTGCAGGTGATGAGCGCGGTCGAGGCGAACTTTGCGCGGGACGATTTCGACGCCGACGACGTGCGGCTCCGCGTGGTCGGCAAGGGGCACGCGCACGGCCGGGGCGGGGGGGTGATGGAGTACGCGCTCACGCGGCTCGCGGACCTTGGGGCGATCGAGCCGGCGAGCGCGCAGTGGGGCGGGCTGACGAAGTACCGCTTCGTGCGCGCGCTGGAGGACCACGAGGTGGACGCGGACGAGATCGTCGCGAAGCAGCGGCGCGACCTCGAGCGGCTGCTGCAGGTGGTGAAGATGGTGCGCAGCGGCGACGTGCGGGGGTTTGTCGGCGGGTACTTTGACTGACGCCCGCGGCGGGCCCAGGTGGTGGGGGCGGGCCCTCAGCGCGTCAACGGGCGCTCGTGCGGCCGCTCGTCGAGGAAGGCCGAGAGCATCCAGGCCTGTGTGGCCGCGGCGTCGATGAGGTTGTCGAGCAGGTTCTGCGTCGTGGTGTCGTGCTCGGCCTCGGCGATGCGCTGGGCGGCCTGGGCGCGTTCGCGCAGGGCGTGGATGTCGCGCAGAGCGTTGTGGACCATGTCGGCCGCGGCGGGGGTCGACGGGTCTTCGGTCAGCGTCGTGGCGCGCAGCGCCTCGGCGAGGGTTGAGAGCGGTCGCCCGCCCAGGGCCCGGATGCGCTCGGCGAGGGCGTCGAGCGTGCCGTGCCAGTCGGTGTAGAGCGATTCGAACTGGGCGTGCAGGGTGAAGAAGTGGGGGCCGGTGACGTTCCAGTGGTAGCTGTGCAGCTTGTACCACAGCACCGTCGCGTCGGCGAGAAGGGTGTTGAGGTGGGAGATGGTGGAGGGGGCGGAGGCGGCGCTCGCGGTGGGTGCGGGCGCGGGTGTTGGCGTCGTGGGCATGGTGTGGTGCTCCTGCGTGCGGTCGTGCCCCGTGGGGCCCGCGGCGCGTGCGCCGCCCGGCGTCCCGTGGGGCGGGTGTGTCATGCGGCGCCGTCCGAGGCAGGCCGAACGTGTGTTCGCCGCCGGGTGGGGCGCGGATGACGCGAGACTAGACCGTGCGGTCCATATGCAGGAGAACCCGCGGGCGGGCCGGGGTATTGCGGTCTACGGCGACCGATCGCGCGGGCGGGCTGGCCGTGGCGCGAGCGTCGGGGGGTGGCGGCGTTCGCGCACCATGTGACAAACCGGGCCCACGGGCGGCCCGGTCGGGAGTGTCATGGGATGGGAGGGGAGGCGCGGGGGCCCGATCAGTCGGCGCGCTCTTCGGCGTCGGTGTTGGCGTCGATGAGGTTGCGGAGGAACTTGTTCTCGCGGCGCGTCGCCTCCAGATCGAAGACGAGGTACTTGACGGTGAGGCGCAGGTGGTCGAGGGAGTCCTGGAGCTCGCCGAGGGTCTTCTTCATGCGGAGGTGGCGGTCCTGCGTCTCGCTGACGAGGCGCTCAAGGCCCGGGCGGTCTTCGGCCGGGAGCTTGTTGATCTGGGCGACGAGGTCGGCGAGGCGGGTCTGGAAG
>CAZCBN010000148.1:0-7194 GCA_964496975.1 uncultured Phycisphaeraceae bacterium | reverse complement strand
GCTTGGCTGGGTGCCACGGCTTGGCCAAGCCAAGCCGTGCGACACACGCCCCCACCAGCGCCCCCACCTACCCTCCCGCATGGCACAAGGCCGCGAGTACTCCGCCTACCAGCAAAAAATCATCAAGCGGTACTTCCTGCACCGCGACTCCATCGCCTTCACCCGCCTCAGCGAGATGGTCGGCGAGCTCTACCTGCTGGACCCCGCCGACACCAAAAAGCTCGACGCCAAGTGGAGCCGCGTCGCGATCGAGCTCGCCAAGGTGCGCACCGAGCCGCCGCTCCCCAAGCCCCGCGTCGACAAAATCCTCGCCGAGCGCAACGTCGAGCACCTCGCCCAGTTGATCGCCGAGATGGCCGCGCAGGGCTGACCACCCGCCCCTCCCAGCGATTCACCGCCCGGTGTCCTCGCTCTTCCGCGCCGCCATCCCCGCGAACTGCATCCACGCGAAGCCGACCGCCCCCGCCGCGGTGATCGCCGCCGAGAGCAAAAACACCGACGCCCCCTCCCCCCCCGTCCCGTCCCCGTCCCCGCGCAGCCACAAATACACCGGCAGCCCCACCAGCGGCGACAGCAGCCCCCGCACCCCCGTCAGCGTCACGTGCACGGCCATGTACTGCGCCGCGTTGTGGTCCTTCGCAAAGTCGTTGTGCCCCAGGTTCCACGCGATCGCCCCCCCGGCGAACGCGATCCCCCGCACCACCGACGCCGCGTACAGAAGCCACACCCACCCCATCGACGCCCCGCCGAACAGGCACAGCGTCATCACCACAAAGATCCACGTGTGCACCGCCCGGTACGTCACCACGTGCCAGCGGTCCAGCAACGCCGCCCAGGGCCGCATCAGCACCGGCATGGTGACCACCGGGATGACGTGCGCCACCAGGGCCCCCTCGAAGTAGCCCATGCCGAACCGGTCCTTGGCCAGCAGCACCACCAGCGGCTGAATCATCAGGTTGCCGAACCCCGCGAGAAACTGGCACACCATGTACGCCGCGAACGCCCGGTCGCGCCACAGCAGCCCGGCCATCGCCAGCGGGTTGAACGAGGGCCCCTCGGACCGCGGCGCGTTCCGCTCGGCCCGCAGCAGCGCCCGGTGCCGGCGCACGCGGACCCGGCTCCAGCTCCGCACGCCCACGAGCCCGAGCGCCGCGGCGAGCGGGATGTAGAGCCGCAGGCTCCACTCGGCGTACTCCATCAGCACGGCGAGGATGGCGCCCGAGACCGAGATGAGCAGCGTGTGCACGGTGGCGATGCGGGCCGTGAGGCTCGCGCGGGCGTGCCAGGGGAAGTTGGCGCGCCAGATGCTCGACCGCAGCGTGACGATGCCGGCGAGCGCGACGCGGGCCGCGACGGCCAGGGCCGTCATGAGGACGAGGCCCGCCGTCGTGCGGGGGCACTGCGAGAGCGCGGCGATGAGCACCGCGGCGGTGATCTGAAGGATGTTCACCGAGCGGACCTTATGCCGGCCGTGGGAGAGGCGGACGAAGACGAAGGAGAGGATGTTGGCAAAGTTCGGCGCCGCGACGGCGATGTTGACGCACCAGTTGATGAGCGTGGCGTCGGCGCGGCCCTCGAAGTAGTTTTTGAGGATGACGCCGATGACGCCCCCCTCGACCGCGGCGATGGACCACGGCAGGAACGCGGCGGCGATGAGCTCGCGGCGGTAGTTGGCGCGGGTGAGGGGGGGGACGTGCCGCGGGTGCCAGGTGGCGAGGGCGTGGCGGACGTGCCCGGCGGCGCTCCAGGGGTTGAAGGCGGGGAGCCAGTGGGGGGGATCTCGGAGGAGCCGTTTGGGCATGGGTGCGGCGGAAGGTAGGGAGGGACGGGTGCCGTGGGGGGGCGGGGGCCCTCGTTTGGGATGCGTCGGTCGGCGTGGGGTGGGCGAATAGGATGGGAGGCCGGGCGTGCGGCCCGGCGGGGTGGCGGCGTGGGCCCGGGAGCGGGCCGGGTTGGGGCGTTTTCTGGACGGGTGGGCTGGACGGGTGGGGGGCCGCGCGGTGTTCGCGGCGGATGGGTGCGAGACGATATGAGTGACCTTGAGATCCGGAACTTTTCGATCATTGCGCACATCGACCACGGGAAGAGCACGCTCGCGGACCGGCTGCTGCAGTTGACCAAGGCGGTGAGCGAGCGGGAGGCGCGGGAGCAGCTCCTGGACTCGATGGACCTTGAGCGTGAGCGGGGCATCACGATCAAGGCGAGCGCGGTGAGCGTGAGCCACGAGCACAACGGCAAGAAGTTCATGCTGAACTTCATCGACACGCCGGGGCACGTGGACTTCGGGTACGAGGTGAGCCGGGCGCTGAAGGCGTGCGAGGGGGCGTTGCTGCTGGTGGACGCGACGCAGGGCGTCGAGGCGCAGACGGTGGTGAACGCGTACCTGGCGATCAACGAGGACCTGGAGATCATCCCGGTGCTCAACAAGATCGACCTGCCCTCGGCGCGGCCCGACGAGATCGCGGAAGAAGTGGAACAGGTGCTGGGGCTTCGGGCCGAGGACTGCGTGCTGGTGTCGGCGAAGACGGGGATCGGGGTGCCCGAGTTGCTGGCGGCGATCTGCGACCGGCTCCCGGGGCCTCGGAAGAGCACGATGACGCAGCTCCGCGCGTTGATCTTCGACGCGCAGTACGACGACTACCGGGGCGTGGTGCTCTACCTGCGGGTGTTCGACGGCAAGCTGAAGGTGGGCGACAAGGTCCGCATGATGCAGATGCAGCGGACCTTCCAGGTGACGGAGCTGGGCAAGTACACGCCCAAGCCGGTGAAGGTGCAGCACGTGGGCGTGGGCGAGACGTGCTACATGATCGCGGCGATCAGGAACCTGGGCGAGGTGCGCGTCGGCGACACGGTGACGCTGGACCTCGACCCGGCGGCGGAGGCGCTCGCGGGGTATCAGCCGCCGCGGCAGATGGTGTTCTGCGACTTCTACCCGGCGACGAACACCGAGAGCAAGGGGACGGGCTTCGAGGAGATGCGCGAGGCGATCGAGAAGCTGGCGTTGAACGACAGCAGCTTCACGTACAACGCGGTGCACTCGGAGGCGCTGGGGTTCGGGTTCCGCTGCGGCTTCCTGGGCCTGCTGCACATGGACATTGTGCAGGAGCGGCTTGAGCGGGAGTTCGGGCTGGAGCTGGTGCAGACGGCGCCGACGGTGAGCTACAAGGCGATCATCCAGGGCAAGGGGGGCGTGCCGGAGGAGATCGAGGTGCAGAACCCCGCCGACCTGCCGGACATGGGGAGCGTGGAGCAGATCCTGGAGCCGATCTGCAAGGTGGAGATCATGCTGCCGAAGACGGACATCGGCAACGTGATGAAGCTGTGCATGGAGCGGCGGGGGATCTTCAAGACGCAGACGTTCGTGTCCGAGGCGCGGGACATGATCTCGTTCGAGATGCCGCTGGCGGAGCTGATCTATGATTTTTATGACAAGCTGAAGGGCATCACGAGCGGGTATGGGACGATGGACTACGAGGTGATCGAGTACCGGACGGACCGGCTCGTGCGCGTGGACATCCTCATCAACGGCGACCCAGTGGAGGCGCTGAGCCTGATCACGCACCGCGACAAGGCGGAGCAGCGCGGGCGGGCCCTGCTGAAGCGGCTCCAGAAGCAGATCGACCGGCACCAGTTCGAGATCCCGCTGCAGGCGGCGATCGGCGGGAAGGTGATCGCGCGGGAGACGATCAAGGCGTTCCGCAAGGACGTGACGGCGAAGTGCTACGGCGGCGACTTCACGCGCAAGCGCAAGCTGCTCGAGAAGCAGAAGAAGGGCAAGGAGCGGATGAAGAGCGTCGGCAGCGTGAACATCCCGCAGGAAGCGTTCATGGCGGTGCTGGACTCGGGGGATGATTGAGCCCGCGGCGTCGCGATGGGGGATGGGCGGCGAAAGCCGGAGTGGGTGGCCTCGAGCGCGGCGAGCATGCTCCCGGCGGTTGGCGGTCAGCCTGTGTTGATTCAAAGGATACATCGGCCCGTGACGCGGGGCGTGCCGGCCTGCCGTCATGGGCGAATGGTGGGCGGGCGTGGCGTAGGTGATCTGCTCATTTTCAGATTGCATGAAAATTTGGATGTTACTCGGCTGTACGCTCTAGACCGTCCGGTTCATTGATCGAACCGGGAGGTCTGGGGGGCATGGCATGTCGGATCGCGCGGCGGCGGCGGCGGTGGCTTCGCAACGGGGTCTTCCGGCGGCGGTGGACGCGGCGGACGGGCGTGTGTCGTGGGGCCCGGGAACGGGGTTTCGGCCTTTCGAAGATTTGCCGGGTGTTGCGGCGGTGGCCCGCGATGCGGAGCTGCGAACGCTGTGGTGCAACGGGCTGATGGCTCGGATGCACGGCGTTGACCGGGCGGCGTTGCTGGGACGGCCTTTGTCGGCAGACTTGCCGAGGGCGCTGGCGGCGGAGCGCGAGCCGGTGCTGCGGCGTGTGATGGCGACCGGGCGAGTGGAGGCGTTTCACGAGCTGCTGCACGGTCGGCGGTGGCTGACGCGGATCTATCCGCTGGACGCGGCGGCGTTCGGCACCCCCGGTGTGCTCGCGGTGCTTCAGCAGATGCCCTCAGCCGAGTGCGAGGCGGACGCGGTGGCGCTGGTGGCGAGGGGGGGCGGGCCGGGGGTGGGGCTTTTCTCGTCGGGCATGTTCGAGGCGCTCGACGCGTTGAGCCGGCGCGAGCTGGAAGTGTTTTATTTTCTGGCGTGCGGGCTGTCGGTGGGGGAGGTGTCGGCGCGGCTGTTTCGGAGCGAGCGGACGGTGGAGAAGCACGCGGCGAACGTGATGCACAAGCTGGGCGTGGAGAACCGCTGGGGGCTGGTGCGGTTCGCGGTGGAGCGGGGGATCGTGGCGTTTACGGAGGCGGAGTGGCTCGTGCTGGTGGAGGCACGGGAGGCGTCTCGCGGGCGCGGGGCGGAGGGAGAAGAGGGCTGATCGATCCCCCTGGGCTGGGGGCGGGGATGGGGTCTGGGCCGGGTCTGGGCTGGGTCTGGCCCGGGTCTGGCCTGGGCCTGGGTCGGGCGGGGCGCGGGCGGGAACGGGTGCCATGTTGGCAGGCGGGGGCGTGCGGCGCGCGGCGGATGGCGTGCGGGCGGTGTCGTGGCCGGCTTGAAGAGTCTGGGCGTGGCGGCGTGACAGGCGGGCGGGGGTGGTGCGTCTGACGTATGGTGAGCCGCGGGTGCGGTGCGCGCACGGACGTGGGCGTTGCGGCCTCGGCACGGGGCTTGCTGTCGCGTCGGGGCGCGCGGGTTGGGATGGGGTGTTGGGGTGGGGTGTTGGGGTTGCGCGGAGGGGTCGTGCGATGATTGAGACGCGGGCGCTGCGGAAGGTGTTTGGGCCGATCGTCGCGGTGGACGGGGTGTCGCTGCGGGTGGAGCGTGGGGAGGTGCTCGGGTTCCTTGGGCCGAACGGGGCGGGGAAGAGCACGACGATGAAGATGGTGACGGGGTTTTTGCGCGCGACCTCGGGGGGTGCGTCGGTGTGCGGGCACGACGTGGCGCGCGACCCGCTCGCGGCGAAGCGGTGCATCGGGTATCTGCCGGAGGGGGCGCCGGCGTACCCGGACATGACGGCGGAGGGGTTTTTGGGGTTTGTCGCGTCGGTGCGGGGGCTGGGGGGGGCGGCGGCGCGGAAGCGGATTGCTGAGGTGGCGTCGCTGGTGCACCTGGAAGGGGTGATGCGGCAGCCGATCGAGACGCTGAGCAAGGGGTACAAGCGGCGTGTGGGGCTGGCGCAGGCGATTTTGCACGACCCGCCGGTGCTGATTCTGGACGAGCCGACGGATGGGCTGGACCCGAACCAGAAGTTTGAGGTGCGCGAGCTGATCCGCCGGATGGCCGGGGAGAAGTGCGTGGTGCTGAGCACGCACATCCTGGAAGAGGTGGAGGCGGTGTGCACGCGGGCGGTGGTGATCGCGCAGGGGCGTGTGGTGGCGGACGGGACGCCGGCGGCGCTTCGCGCGAAGGACCCGAAGTTTGGCGCGGTGACGCTGGGCGTGCGCGGGCACGCGGAGGGTCTGGAGGCGGCGCTGCGCGGGCTTGAGGGCGTCGCGAGCGTGGAGACGGTGCCGGCGCAGGGCGCGGGCGGCGGCGGCGGCGGCGGGGTGCGCGTGGTCGTGCGGCCGGCGGCGGGGCGGTCGATCGGGGCCGAGGTGGGCCGGGTGGTGCGGGAGCGGGGGATCGCGGTGGATGAGTTTGTGGTGGAGCAAGGGAGGCTGGACGAGGTGTTTCGGATGATGACGGGCGGGGGGAGTTGAGGGATGGGAGCGGCGGCCTCTGGCGTGAAGAGAGGCGGCTCGGCGGGCCGGGGGTTTGAAGCGTGAAGAGAGGCGGCTCGGAGAGCCGCCCCACCCGGGGCGGGTGGGTTTGGGGGTGCGGCGGCACGGTGGAGGAGGCGACGATGGGGGCGTTGACGGCGGTGTTGAAGCGGGAGCTTGCGGGGTACTTTGCGACGCCGGTGGCGTACGTGTTCATCATCGTGTTTTTGGTGATGTGCGGGCTGGCGACGTTTCAGCTCGGGGATTTCTTCGCGCTGGGGCAGGCGGACCTGCGGCCGTTCTTCTCGTTCCATCCGTGGCTTTATCTGTTCCTGGTGCCGGCGCTTTCGATGCGGCTCTGGGCGGAGGAGCGGCGCGGGGGGACGATTGAGCTGCTGCTGACGCTGCCGATCCCGACGTGGGCGGCGGTGGTGGGGAAGTTTTTGGCGGCGTGGGCGTTCACGGGGCTTGCGCTCGTGCTGACGTTCCCGCTGTGGATCACGGTGAACAACCTGGGCGAGCCGGACAACGGGGTGATCGCGGCGGCGTACGTGGGCAGCCTGCTGATGGCGGGGGGGTTTTTGGCGATCGGGTCGGCGGTGAGCTCGCTGACGAAGAGCCAGGTGATCGCGTTTGTGCTGAGCGTGGTGGCGTGCTTTGTGATGCTGCTGGCGGGGCTTGAGGACGTGCAGGAGCCGCTGTCGGCGGTGCTGCCGGAGGCGGTGGTGGCGGCGGTGAGCCGGATGAGCTTTTTGACGCGGTTCGGGGAGATCAGCAAGGGCGTGATCGATGCGCGGGACCTGCTGTTCTTTGTGGGGCTGATCGTGGTGCTGCTGGTGGCGAACGTGGTGGCGGTGGAGGTGAAGAAGGCGGAGTGAGGGGGGGGTAGGCATCGAGGCATCGAGGCATCGAGGCAGGAAGGCATCGAGGCATCGAGGGAGGTGGGGA
>CAZCBN010000147.1:0-7241 GCA_964496975.1 uncultured Phycisphaeraceae bacterium | reverse complement strand
CTCTACGACCGCACCGGCCGCGCGGATTTCCCGGCGTCCGGATCGCCCGCGGGCGGCGCGCGCGGCCGGTCGGCCCGCGGCCGCGGCGGGGCGGGCGGCGTGGGCGCTTCGGGCGGGTTTGACCCGTCGGACCCGGACTTTGACATGTCGGACATTTCCTCGATGTTCGACGCGTTCTTTGCCGGCCGCGGCGGGGGAACGGCTGGCATGGGGGCCGGCACCGGCGCGGGCCACGGCGCGCGGCGTGCCCCGGCGAAGGGGCCCGACCTTGAGGCCGAGATCGAGCTGACCTTTGAGGAGATGGCCTCGGGCGGTCGGCGGGCCTTTCGCGTCGGGGGCCGGCAGATTGAGATGAGCGTGCCGCCGGCGGTCGCCGACGGGGCGACGCTGCGGCTCGCGGGGCAGGGGGGCCTGAACCCGTCGGCGCCCGGGCAGAAGCCGGGGAACCTGCTGGTGACGGTGCGGGTGGCGGGGCACCCCGTGTTCCGGCGGGGGACGCCGCCGGCGGTGTCGGCCGATGCGCTGGACGTGTGGCTTGACCTGCCCCTGACGGTCGCCGAGGCGGCGCTGGGGGCGCGGGTGGAAGTGCCGACGCCGCGGGGCCCGGCGGGGCTGACGGTGCCCGCGGGGACATGCAGCGGCCGAGTGCTGCGGCTGAAGAACCAGGGCCTTCGGACGGCCGATGAGCGGATGGGGCACTTGTTCGCCGTGGCGCAGGTGGTGGTGCCGGCGCTTGCGGAGGGTGCGGAGGCTCTGGCCGAGGCGGCGCGTGCGCTGTCCGCGGCGGGGCCGGCGGTGCGGACGGGCGCGGGGTGGCCCGTGCGTACGACATCTTGAGGGGCCGGGCGTTGATGACCCGGGGGTGGTAGTCTGGCATGACACAGTTCGGGGAACGGAACGGTCAGGCCGGGGGATGACGGCCGACCGTCGCGTTCCGGGACGGCATCGTGCGGGGCGGAGCCCCAGAACCCGAGGCTCGGATGCTCAAGCAGCGTCAACAACTCTTCGCGACGCTTTTGGTGGCGGCCGACGCGGCGGTGGTGGCGGCGGCGGCGTACGGGGCGTGGGCGGTGCGGGTGCTCGGCCGGGGCGAAGAGTGGCCCCTGAGCTGGGAGGGCTTTTTCAAAGAACCGCTGGTGCTGTTCATCGTGCCGATCGCGGTCTACGCGATGCGGGCCTTCGGGCTCTACCGGCCCCGGCGAGACCGGAGCCTGGTGGGCGAGATCGGGCAGGTGGGCAAGGCGTCGGCGGTGTCGCTCGTGGTGGTGGTGGTGGTGCTGTGGGCGGTGGGCAACCAGGTGGTGACCGAGAGCGAGCGCGCGCTCGGCGCCGCCCCGGTGGCGCCGCTGGCGCGGTTTGACTCGCCCCGGTTGCAGATGGGCGCGCTCGCGGTGCTGCTGCCGGTGATGCTGGTGGTGCACCGGGTGGTGTTCCGGCTCGGGGTGCGGCATCTGCGCTCGCGCGGCTGGAACCTGCGGCACGTGCTGGTGATCGGCACGGGGCGGCTCGGGCAGATCGCGGCGCGCACGCTGGGGCGGAACTCATGGACGGGGCTGGAGGTGGCGTACTTTGTGAGCCACCACGACCAGACGCGGCGGGACCAGTGCCTGGGCCGGCCGGTGCGGGGGGGGCTTGCGGACCTTGAGCGCACGCTGGAGCAGCACGAGGTGGACGCGGTGTACATCGCGATCCCCGGCAGCAAGGCGGCGCGGATGGCGGAGATTCTGCGGCGGCTGGAGCGGTTTGCGCTCGACGTGCGCATCGTGCCGGACGTGCACCCGCGGTACCTGCCGAGCGCGATGACGGTGAGCGAGCTGGAGGGGATGCCGATCCTGAGCTACCGGGAGTCGCCGGTGTACGGGGTGGGCGGGGTGCAGAAGCGGGCGCTGGACATTTTGGGGGCGGTGGTGGCGCTGGCGATGTTCGCGGTGCCGATGGCGTTGATCGCGGTGGCGATCCGCCTGACGAGCCCGGGAAAGGCGATCTTCAAGCAGCGTCGCGTGGGGCTGAACGGGGAGGTGTTCAAGATCTACAAGTTCCGGACGATGTACGCCGTGGCGGGGAAACGGGACAGCCACGCCGAGCCGGTATGGACGCGTCGGGACGACCCGCGGGTGACGCCGATCGGTCGGTTTTTGCGGCGGTCCAGCCTGGACGAGCTGCCGCAGTTGTTCAACGTGCTGTCGGGGCGGATGAGCCTGGTGGGCCCGAGGCCGGAGCGGCCCGAGCTGATCGAGCGGTTCCGCGACGACTGGCGCGGGTACATGCTTCGGCAGCACGTGAAGGCGGGGATGACGGGGTGGGCGCAGGTGAACGGGCTTCGGGGGGACACGAGCCTGCGGAAGCGGCTGCAGTACGACCTGTTCTATGTGCGTCACTGGTCGATCTGGTTTGACGTTCGCATTTTGTTCATGACAATTTTCCGAGGCTTCGTGCATCGCAACGCCCACTGAGCGCCGTATCGGGTGTTCGGGCGCGGCGGCCGTGGCCCCGGGTGGCTGTTGCGGGTCGGGTGTCGCTGTGCCTCCGGCGGCTCCCGGTGCTTGCTCCGTTAGCGATTCCTGAGTACCGTGTACGTGAATACCAAATGTTGGCTCGGCACTGAATGGGGGAAAGTGGAATGACTCGGATTCTTTTCGGCGTCGCCTGTGTACCTCTCTCGCTTTGCTGTCAATTTGCGGTAGGGCAGGTCACTGTTTCCTGGGACGTCCTGTTTGTCGACGGTCAGGAGTTTGTGGCCACGGACGGAGCGTTGGAACCTGGTCGCATCATCTCATTCCCGGGACCGCTGGTCGTCAACGTCGCGGAAAATGGGGACGCAGTGTTTCCCGTACAGGCGGTTCCGGGTTCCGGACGCGTCAGTTTGGTGGCCGCTCGGGTTAACGCCTCCGGTGACGTCCAACTTGATCCGTTGCTGACGCCCGGGCTGCCGCCTGCGGGTGAAGCCCTTCCGCCGACCTCGTCGGTCACGGATTTGGGATGGCGTGGCGTTTCATCGGAGGGGAGGGTCGTGTACGGCGCACCCCTCGTCGATGGTCAGACGCGTCTGGAAGGCTTGTTTGCTGAGGATGGCGTTGGCGACTTCACATCTTTTGTGCTTTCGGAGAATTGCGCAAGCGATGGTGGTGATGGACCGCTATTGTCGACGTCGTTCAACAGCATCGATCGATTCGGCTTCGCGTTCTCCTGTGAGTCGTTGAACGGAGCCACCAACGGTGTTTACTCGATCAACACCGATCTGGCGACGCCTGCTTTTCAGTTTCGCGGTGACGTGGCGGGCGAGGCCACCGCGTCATCCGTGAACACATCTGGCTTGGGTGCAGCCTTTACTGTAGAAGTAGGGGGGCTTGCCGGCGATCTTGAGCGGCTTTATCTCCTCGTCCCTCAACCCGTCCTGCTTGATTCAAGGCCCATTTCGACGTCTTCTTTTGGTACCGGGGATTTTTTGTCGATGGGCCGCAGCAGCCAGACGACAAACGCGGCTGTTCTCGGCCGAGGTGTGGTTTCTTCTGAGACCGGTACGGGCAGCGTCAGTCGCCTGACCATTGACGGTGGCTTGGTCGAAAGCCAGTTGGTCGTCGAGCCAGGTTCCTCGCTCCCGACATTGTCGGGCGGCACCTATTCCGTCGTCGACGGGAGCTCCCAAGTTGCGGCCAACGATCGCGGCACGCTCATCGCGGGGCAAGCGGTTATCTCCGATGGCAGTCCGCAGGCCCGCGCAGTTCTGGTCTTCGAAAGAGAGGGGAGCCCGGCGGTCGTGGCAACCGCGCGTGATCTTCCCAGTGTGATCGTTGGGAGTGTCGTCCGGAACATCTCCCCTGCCGCGCTGAACGACTGCGACGAAGTGGTTTACCTCGAAACGAGCACTCCGTTCGTCAACGACTTCGCCGAGTTTCAAGCGACGCTGGCCCTTTTGTCACCCGACGGTAGCGCGACACCGATCCTGACAGAGGGTGATGAGATTACGGCGAACTTCGACGGCATCACTGCCGATGTCACGGTGCGTTCTGTCGGGCGCGTGTTGCCCGGCTTTCGAGACGCGGCGGGACTGTCCAACAGGATGCCGTTGTTTGTGTCGTCAAGCGACGGCAGAGGTTCATTCTGGTCGAACTCTGGCTTCGTTGTCGTCCCGGTGGCTCTCGAGTTTTCGCCGGGACAGATTGAGACCGCCTATCTCCGCGGCCGCGTGTTCCCGTGTCTGGCCGATTTTAACGGCGATAGAGTATTCGGTGATGGCTTTGACCTCTTTGACTTCCTTGGTGCTTTGGATCAACTTGATCCGAGGGCGGATGTTGACGGCGATGGGTTGTTTGACACATTCGATCTGTTCTCCTTTCTTGCGGCTCTCGACGTCGGTTGTACTGGCCCGTGCTATGTTGATGGTCGTTCTCCCTGATTTGCAAGGAATCACATGAAGCGTCATGCGTTTACTTTGATCGAGCTGCTGGTGGTGATCGCGATCATCGCGCTGCTGATCGGGATCTTGCTGCCGGCGCTGGGGAAGGCACGGAGCGGGGCGCGGGAGGCGGTGAGCCTGTCGAACATGAAGCAGCTGCAGACGGCGGTTGCGGCGTACTCGGCGGACTTTGACGACAGCATCCCGAACTTCTCGTGGCGTCGGCAGGAGACTCGGGTGTTCTCTCCGATTGGGCCGAACTGCCCGCAACCGGTTTCGCAGCTGTTGAGCATGGCCCCGGGGAGTGGTCTGTTGGCGCAGATGTTCCAGCTGCGACAGATCATCATCGACAACTCCAAGGCGTGTCCTCCGGACACGATCCGGCAGCCGGGCGGAGCGCAGTTGATCCCGCACCGCCGGTGGTACTTCAACTTGGTTGCGACGTATCTCTCGGGCACCCTGCCCGATCCCGTGATGGTGAACCCGAACGACAAGGCGCTGCTGGACGTGACCGACTCCTTTCTTGCCACCGGGCAGATCGATCAGTCGCTGGTGCCGAATGACCCGTCCAGCCCATTCCGTGACCCGCGGACGCAGGCACACTGGCCGTTTTCCTCTTCGTACGTGACGACTTCCTATGCGTGGTCGCCTGAGCCGCCGGCCGGGGGCGGGACGACGGGCAACTTCATCGATCCGCCGACGGACAACTCGACGCTCGTGTTCGTGCGTGGCGATCCGACGGCGACCTTCACGGTTTCGCGGAAGTTCAGCCAAGTCGCGTTCCCGGCGAGCAAGGCGTACTTTTTCGATGAGTACGACTGGAAGCCGAGCAATCCGGTGTTTTGGCACTACCCGCAGGCACGGGTGAACGTCGCGGCGTTCGACGGCTCCGCTGTTGCTCGGACGACCGGCGATTCCAACCCGGGCTGGTCGCCGACGGCCCCGAACACTTCGGCCGTCGTGTGCATTCAGTACACCCCGCCCGATGCGCAGCTGTACCCGCCGCCGGTGGGTCAGGCCGACCTTCGCTTCCCGCAGGGTTATCGTTGGACGCGTGGCGGGCTTCGTGGCGTGGACTGGGGTGGTCAGGAGATCACGACCGGCAACACGCGGCTGCCGGCGGGGACGAATCCGTGCCCGTGAGGCGTGGGTGTTGCGATTCAGCGCGTTGACATGACGGCCGCGGTTTGGTGATGCGGCGCGTTGTTCGGCAAAGAGGCCGAGCAGAGCAGATGTCACAGGACGAGATGACGGGGGCCCGAGTGGGTCCCCGTTTTTCTTTCTCGCTTGTGGCGCTGCAGCGGGTCGCGGGCGAATGGTCGCATCACCTCGGAGATCAGCACGGATCCGCCGCGGAAGTAAATGGTTGGTCTTCGAGATGACGTGACTTTGCTCAGCCGGCCCGTGCCGGCTGTTTTCTTTGGAGGATCGGGCGCGGTGCTGGGCGTTGGGTGGACAGGGTGGGTCAGGCTCTTTGTGGGGCGCGAGGTCAAAGTCAGGCTTGATCGGACGCCGAAGAACTGGTGAAATCAGGTCGCTCGGGGGGTGTGGTGCGGCGGGCGGTCATTCTCAGGAGCACACACATGGGGCGCATGGGGCGCGCAGGTTCGGTGAGCGGTGGTCGTCGCGGTGGGCGTGCGATCGGGGGGCTCGACGGCGAGAGGCCGCGCGGGTTCACGCTGATTGAGCTGCTGGTGGTGATCGCGATCATCGCGCTGCTGATTGGGATCCTGCTGCCGGCGCTGGGGAAGGCGCGGACGAGTGCGCGGGAGTCGGTCAGCCAGAGCAACATGCGGCAGTTGCAGAACGCGCTGGCGACCTATGCGGCGGACTTTGACGAGGCGATGGCCAACTTTTCCTGGGTGCTGGCGGTGGGGCAGGCGTACACGTTTACGCCGGCCAACGGGTGCAACCAGCCGCGGGTGACGCAGCAGTTGCCGGGCGCGCCGGCGAGCTCGGCCGCGGCGATCGACGCGAAGCTGTGGCAGTTGCGTCAGTTGATCATCGACAAGTCGCCGATCTGCCCGACGCGGATCATTTCGCCCGGGGGCGGCGGCGGGTCAAGGTCGCTGCTGCCGCACCGGAACTTCTTGTTCACGACGCTTGTCGATTACCTTTCGGGGAGCCTGCCGGACCCGGTGATGGCGAGCCCGAACGACAAGCCGCTGCTGGACGCGCAGACGAACGCGCTCGCGCGGGTGATTGACCCGAGCGTGCTGCCGAAGAACCCGCCGTGGAACGACCGGGAGTTTCAGGAGCACTTCCCGTTCATGTCGTCGTACGTGACGACCACGTACATGTGGACGCATGACCGGAGCACGGGGCCGCGGATCGCGCCGCCGCCGGACGAGTCGACGCTGGTGACGGCGGTGGGCGCGCAGCGATGGTCGCAGGTGTTGGACGGCATCACGCGGCGCTTCGGCGAGGTGGCCTTCCCGGCGAGCAAGGCGGCGTACTTCGAGGAGTATGACTGGAAGGCGCCGAAGCCTTTGTATTGGCACTACCCGCAGGCGGTGGTGAACGTCGCGGCGTTCGATGGGTCTGTGTCGGCGCGGAAGACGGGGGACTCCAACCCTGGGTGGGACCCGAACGACGCGACGCGGCCGAACCCGGTGTGCATCCGCTACCAGCCGTGGGACAACGGGCTGTACCCGAAGCCGGTTGGCGATCCGAACGCGGCGTTCCCGCAGGGCTATCGCTGGACGCGCGGCGGCTTGCGGGGCTTGGACTGGGGTGGTCAGGAGATCACGACCGGCAACACGCGGCTGCCGGCGGGGTCGAATCCGTGCCCGTGAGATGAGGGGGCTGCGCTTGGGCGTGTCGCTCTGCAGGCCGCGGCGTGGCT
>CAZCBN010000146.1:0-7308 GCA_964496975.1 uncultured Phycisphaeraceae bacterium | reverse complement strand
TTTGGTTCCTGCGGGCCCGCCTTCCGGCGTTCGGTTAGCATCGGGCCGCGCGACAGCGCACGGCGTTCGCGGCGGAGGTGCGGCGACATCAGCCCCCACGCCGACCATGCGCGGGGTCACGCCAACAACGGGGCCGACGAACGGCGAGAGTGTGCGATGCGGTGCGCGGCGATGCGTGGACCGAACAGTCTGAAAGCGTCACCGTACCGCAAAACTCTCGCGGATCCACCCGAACGAGCAAAGAAGAGTTGGAGAATCGTCATTCCGCCCGCCGCGGGTTGGGGGGTGGTGGCGCGGTCGCGGTGGGAAGAATGGTGGGCGTGCGGCGGTGGTGCGGGGGTGGTGCGGCGGCGGTGTGTGCGCGGGGCTGCCGGGGGGCGTGCGCGCGCGGTGGTTGGTTAGAAGGGGGCGGACTCGTCGCCGTCGAAGTCGTCGGGGTCGTCGTCGACGGGGCGGGGGTGTTGGGGTGCGACGGGGGGCAGGGTGTCGTCGTGATCTTGGGTGGAGTCGTAGGTGGGGTCGTGGGCGGGGTCGTCGTTGGGGCGAAGTGGGCTGTGGCGTGCGGCGGGGGTGCGGTCTGGGCCGCCGCCGTCGCGGTGGCCCTCGACGGGCCCGGTGGGCCTTGGGGCGCCGAAGGCGGAGCGCTGCGGGGGCGCGAAGGAGCCGCCGCCGCCGCGCGGGGTGGAAGGGGGCGCGGGCTCAAGGGGCCTGGTGTGGATGCGCGGGGAGCCGAAGGGATCGGCGTAGGGATCGGAGTCGGCCGCGCCAGAGGCGTCGCGCGCGGCGGGCGCGCTCCAGTGGTTCTGGGGGGCGCGGGTCTGGGGCGTGTGCGTCTGGGACGAGTGGGCTGCGGGGGGCTGGGCGGGGTAGCGGGCGGCGGGCGGGCCGTTCGGGGGGAGCGTCTGCGACCTGGTCGGGGCGGGGTGCGGGTCCCCGGCGTGCCAGTCGTCGCGGCTCTTGAAGCGGGTGGTCGTGTCGTCCCATGTCAGCCGGACGGTGCCGGTCGGGCCGTTGCGTTGCTTGGCGATGATCAGCTCGGCGAGGTCGAGTTTGTCGCGGTTTTCCTCGTTGAACTCGGGGCTGGTGGGGTCCCATTCCGGTTCTCCTCGGTGGCTGTATGCCTCACGGTGCAGCAGGATGACGACGTCGGCGTCCTGCTCGATGGAGCCGCTCTCGCGGAGGTCGCTCATGCGGGGGCGGCTTCGCTCGCCGCGTTGCTCGACGCCCCGGTTGAGCTGGGCGAGGCAGACGATGGGGAGCTTGAGCTCGCGGGCGAGGGACTTGATCTGTCGCGAGATGGCGCTGACTTCGACCTGGCGGCTCTCGCGGGCGGCGGCGGGGGCGGTGAGGAGCTGGAGGTAGTCGATGAAGACGGCCTTGATGCCGAAGCGGTCGGCCATGCGGCGTGCCTTGGCGCGGAGCTGGAGGATGGTGAGTCCCGGGGTGTCGTCGACGTAGAGGGGGACCTCGGAGAGCTCGCCCGCGGCGTCGTTGAGCCGGTCCCAGTCCGGGGGGCGGACGTCGCCCTTGCGGAGGCGTTCGCCGTCGACGCCGGAGCGGGCGCTGAGGAGGCGCTGGGCGAGGCTCTGCTTGGACATTTCGAGGCTGAAGAAGCCGACGGGGACGAAGTGCTTTTTGTCCTTGCGGGGTTGCCAGGGGGTGACGCCGCCGAAGGCGACCTGCTCGGCGATGTTCATGGCGAGGGCGGTTTTGCCGACGCTGGGGCGGGCGGCGATGACGACCATCTCGCCGGGCTGGAGGCCGTTGAGCATGCCGTCGAGGTCGGCGTAGCCGGTGGGGACGCCCTGGACGCCCTTGCCGACGGAGGCGGCCTCGATGCGGTCGAGCTCTTCGGTGAGGAGCTCGGCGAGTTTTTCGGGGCGGTTGGTCTCTTCCTGCTGGGCGATCTCGAAGACCTGCTGCTCGGCGGCGTCGATGACGGTGGCGGCGTCGTCGGACTCGTCGCGGCCGGCGTGGTAGGCGTCGTAGAGGATCTGGCCGGCGGCGTCGATGAGGCGGCGGAGCTTGGCCTTGTCGGCGACGATGCGGGCGTACTTCGGCGCGTTGCGGGCGCTGGGCACCATGCCGGCGAGCTCGACGAGGTAGTTGACGCCGCCGACGCTGTCGGCCTGCTCGCGGGCGTTGAGGAGCTCGGAGACGAGGGTGACGTCGCCCGAGCGGTGCTGCTCGTAGGCGTCGACGATGGCCTTGAAGATGGCGCCGTGGGCCTCGCTGTAGAAGTGCTCGGGCGTGCTGACGAGGGAGAGCACGTCGGCGAGGACGACGGGCTCCAGCAGGAGCGAGCCGAGGAGGCTGCGCTCGGCCTCGAGCGAGTGGGGGGGCAGGCGGTCAAAGAGCTTTTCGAGCGTGGAGACCGAGACCCCCTCGCGGCGGGAGCGCGAACCGAAGCGACCTTCGCGGCCTGTGCCTTCTGGGCTGACCATCCGTGCTCCGTGGGGCCCGCCGGGTTGGGCGTGATCGGTTGGGCGGGATCGGTTGGGCGTGTTCGGTCGGGCGGCTTTGCTCGAGGCGGCCTCTCGGGCGCGGCGGGTTCGCCCGCGGGGCCCGGGTGGTCGCTCGGCGAATGTGCCTCACAGGCGTAGCGCCGGGCAGAACGCCCGGCCAGGGGTTCGCGTGGAAAGAGTGTGCCAGGGTTTCGCGGGGCGTGCGACGGGCGGGGTGTTTTGCACAGGCCTTCCACGGGCCCTGGGCGTGGCGGACCGGCTTTTTTGCGAACAAAGGTTGAGTGAGCCGCGGAAGGGCGGGGCGAGCGGCACACGGCGGGGCGGGGCGGGATGGGGGCCTCGACCGGTCGGGCGGGCCCTAACCTCGGGGAATGAGCACTGATGCGCGATCGGCGGGCGGGCACCACCGGGATGGGGCGGGTGCGGGTTCGGGCGGGGGGGCGGGCGAGGCCGTCGCGTCGGCGTACGAGCGGGGGGAGCTGCTGCCCGAGCCGCTGCCGGCGGAGCCCTTTGGGCTGGTGGGGGCGTGGTTTGACGAGGCGCAGGCCCGGGGCGACCAGCCCAACCCCAACGCGATGACGCTCGCGACGGTGGACGCGGACGGGCGGCCCAGCGCACGGATCGTGCTGTGCAAGGGGATGGACCGCGCGGCGGGGTACATCGTCTTTTACACGAACTATGAGAGCCGCAAGGGGCGGGCGCTGGCGGCGAACGCGCGGGCGTCGCTGATCTTTCACTGGGACCACGCCGACCGGCAGGTGCGGGTGGAGGGGCCGGTGGTGCGGTCGCCCGCGGCGGAGTCGGACGGGTACTTCCGATCGCGTCGGTGGGAGAGCCGTATCGGGGCGTGGGCGAGCCGGCAGAGCGAGCCAATCGAGTCGCGCGATGCGTTGCTGGCGCAGGTGGCGGAGCGGGTGATGGAGCTGGGGGTGGACCTGTCGCTGATCGTGGACGGGCAGGGGGAGAAGATCGAGGTGCCGCGTCCGCCGCACTGGGGCGGGTTCCGGGTGTGGGCGGAGCGGGTGGAGCTGTGGTGCGGGGGCGTGGGGCGGGTGCACGACCGGGCGGAGTGGCGGCGTGAGCTGCGGGCGAGCGGGGAGGGGTTTGTGGCCGGGGCGTGGCGGAGCACGCGGCTTCAGCCGTGAGGGTTGGGTTGGGTTGGGCTGGGCTGGTCTGGTCTGGGCTGGGCTGGGTTGGGTTGGGTTGGGTGGGGTTGGGTGGGATGACCCGCGCTATTCGGCGCGGAGGGTGGCGCCGACGGGGATGCGGCCGTCGGCGGTGTTGGGGAACATGGTGCGGATGAAGAGGACGCCGTCGACCTGGCGCGACCAGTCGGCGGTGGCGCGGATGGTCTCGGCGGGTGTGGGAGCGGGGGGGAGGAAGGCGTTTTGGCCGGCGAGTTTGCCGGGCATGGGGCCGCGGAGGTCGTCGGGGGCGCCGCCTTGGGAGGCGGGGGCGCTGTAGTCAATGAAGGCGAAGGGGCCCGGGTGCGCGGCGCGGAGGCGGGCCTCGAGGCCGCCCTCGGCGGTGGCCTCGATGGGCTCGGGCGTGTTGAGGCCCGGGAGGGCGAACGTGCCGTCGTGGGCGGTGAGGGCGAGGGTGTAGATCTCGTGGCGGCGCTCGGCGGGCCAGGAGGAGAGGACGGTGCGGAGGGGGTTGTCGGCGGGTGCGGGAGGGTCGGATTCGGCGGCGCTTTGGGCGGGGGTAGCCGTGGCGGTGTCAGGGGCGGTGTCGGGGGCGTTGGCCGGGGCGAAGCGGATGGAGGCGGGGTCGTTCATCGCCCACCAGGCGCGGGACCAGATGATGAGGCGCTGCGCGGGGAAGACGGTGTCGGCGAGGAAGAGCAGGTTGTCGCGCATGCGGTCGGCGTCGGCGCTGAGGGCGCGGAGGGTGTTGGGGGTGGGCAGGCCGGCCATGGCGGCCTCGAACTCGGCGAGCTTGTCGCCGGCGGCGCGGGCGAGCAGCGCGGGGAGGTAGGGCGGGTCCATCGCGTCGGCGGGGAGCGCGGCGTCGGCGGCGGCGAGCTGGTCGCGGAGGATGGTGAGCGCGTCCCAGACGCGGACCATGCCCTCGGCGTCCTGCTGGTCGAGCGCGAGCTCGGCGTCTTCGGCGAGGTCGAGGATGGCGCGGCGGGCCTCGGCGTCTGTGGGCGCGGTGCCGGCGGCGTCGAGGACTTTCAGCGCCTCGACGGTCCACGGGCGGCCGCGGGGCTCGCCGAAGCTCTGAACGCCGAAGCCGGCGAGGGCGACGGGCTCGTCGCCGAAGTAGCTCATCCAGACGCGGCGGAGGACGGGCTGGGTGTGGCCCGAGAGGGCCCAGTGGGGGGGCAGGCCGATGCGGGCGCCGCGGGACATGTCGAGGCCGTCGGCGAAGACGGTGTCCATGGCGCGGCAGTCGGCGAGGCTTGATTCCCAGAGGATGACTTTGAAGTTGTGGTGGAGGACGAGGTGGTCGACGAGGCGTGCCTTGGCGAGGAGGGCGGCGCCGTCGCCGGGGTGGCGCTCGAGGAGCCAGACGATGCGGGCGTCGCCGATGGCGCGGTCGATGGGGAGGAGGTCGTCGGTGGTGGGGGCGGCGGGGTCGATGGTGGCGATGGGGTGGACGGCGGGGGCTTGGACGTCCGAAGGCTGGAGGGCGGGGGCCGGCGCGTCGGGTTGGGCGTGGGTTGGGTGCTGTGGCGTCGCCGTCAGGGGTGGTGCGGCGAGGGCGGCGGCACAGGCCAGGGCCGCGAGGAGGGCCCCTGGGGCGGCGGGGGGGCGGGCGGGGCGTGCGGGAGGGCGGGCGGGGGCGGGCTGGAGAGGGGGGGCGGGAGGGGTGTTTGGGGGGCGGATGGTTCTTTGGGGCATGGCTCCATATTGTTCACCATGCCCGTCCCCCGAGTTGCTGTCGTCGGCCGGCCCAATGTCGGCAAGAGTTCGCTCGTCAACATGATCGCGCAGGAGCGGATCAGCATCGTCGACGCGGCGCCGGGGGTGACGCGCGATCGGGTGAGCACGATCGTGGAGCTGGTGGGCCCGGGGGGCGAGGGGCCGATCAAGCCGATCGAGCTGACGGACACGGGCGGGTTCGGCGTGTACGTGGCGGAGGGGGCGCGGTTTGACGACGTGGGCGCGGACCTTTCGACGCTGACGAAGGACATCGAGCGGCAGATCGCGGCGGCGGTTGGGTCTGCGGACCTGATCCTGTTTGCGCTGGACGTGCAGGCGGGGATCACGCCGCAGGACCTGGAGATCGCGCGGATGCTGCGGGAGCAGCGGCTCGGGCGGCGCGAGCGGACGGGGGGCGAGCTGGCGCCGGTGCGTGTGGTGGCGACGAAGGTGGACAGCCAGAGCTGGGAGACGCACGCGTATGAGCTGAGCGGGCTGGGCTTCGGCGAGCCGCTGATGTGCAGCGCGAAGACGAAGTACATGCGGCGGAGCATGCTGGAGGAGCTGTACGAGATCGTGCCGCTGTGGAGCGAGACGCCCGGTGCGGAGGACGAGACGGAGGCGGGGGTCCGCATCGCGATCGTGGGGAAGCGCAACAGCGGGAAGAGCACGCTGGTGAACACGCTGGCGGGCGAGCCGCGGGTGATCGTGAGCGAGATCGCGGGGACGACGCGGGACGCGATCGACGTGCGGATCACGCTGGCGGACGGGCGGAAGATCACGGCGATCGACACGGCGGGGCTGCGTCGGAAGAAGAGCTTCCAGGACCAGGTGGAGTGGTACGCGTTCGACCGGGCGCAGCGGGCGATCGCGCGGGCGGACGTGGTGCTGCTGATGATCGACGCGACGAGCGACATCAGCCAGGTGGACGAGCAGCTCGCGGCGCTGATCGTGAAGAGCTACAAGCCGGTGGTGGCGGTGATCAACAAGTGGGACCTGGTGGAGGGCGTGATCGGGCCCAAGGGCACGCCCATCGGCACCCAGGACTACGAGGAGTATGTCCGGCGTGAGCTGAAGGCGCTGGACTTTGCGCCCATCGCGTTCATGAGCGCGTCGGAGGGGCGGAACGTGAAGCCCGTGGTGAACCTGGCGTTCTCGCTGCGGGAGCAGGCGGGCGCGCGGATCAGCACGGGGGAGATGAACCGGGTGATGCGGGAGATCGTGCACCGCCACCACCCGGCGAGCATCCAGGGGCGGCAGGGGAAGATGTTCTTCGCGGCGCAGGTGAAGGCGAACCCGCCGACGATCGTGATGATCGTGAACCGGACGGAGATCTTCGGGAGCAGCTACGAGCGGTACATCATGAACCGGCTGCGGGAGCTGACGCCGTTCGAGGAGGTGCCGATCCGGCTGATCTTCCGCAGCCGCAAGCGGGCGGAGCAGGCGGCGATCGAGTCGGGCAAGCTGCGCAAGGCCGACGTGCGGCAGGGCCAGCTGCACACCACCGACCCGATGACGCAGGACTTCGTGGACGACATCGACTACGAGGCGCTGCTGGGGGCCGACGCGGGCGTGGACCTGGCGGACCTGCCGGAAGACCCGTCGGCGTACTTTGACGACGAGGGGTGAGGCGCGGGAGACTCGGCGGCGCGGGGACCGGGGCCCCGGGGGCCGGTGCTCCCTGCCCGGCCCGCGATGGGAGGTCTCGCCGTGGCGCCGCCCTATGCGATGCAGTGCCTGGAGGTGTGGGGCGGCATGCGCGCGGCGGACGACGCCGTCGCGGTGCCGGGGCTCGACGCGTGGGTCTTTGCCCAGCCGCACCGGGGCGAGCGCGAGGGGGGCGACATCCACTACCTCTCGTGCTGCAACACGGCGCGCATCGTGCGGCTCATGATCGCCGACGTCTCGGGCCACGGGGGCGAGGCGGCGGGCGTGGCGCGGCGGCTGCGCGAGCTGATGCGGCGCTACATGAACTG
>CAZCBN010000145.1:3588-7347 GCA_964496975.1 uncultured Phycisphaeraceae bacterium | reverse complement strand
GGGGACGGGGCGGGAGCGTCGGAAATGTTCGATGGGCCGCGATGGTTTGGTGAGCGGCGTGGGCGTGTGAACGATTGGGTCTGCGGGCGGATGGAGGTATTGCCGTGATGGACAAGACAGCCGAGTTGAAGATGGCCATGTTCGGCGCCGGGTGTTTTTGGGGCGTCGAGGCGACGTTCCGCGCGGTGCCGGGCGTGGTCGACGCGGCGGTCGGGTACAGCGGCGGGCACACGGAGAACCCGACGTACCAGCAGGTGTGCACGGACACGACGGGGCACGCCGAGGTGGTGATGGTGCACTACGACCCGAGCAAGGTGTCGTACGAGAAGCTGCTCGAGGTCTTCTTCAGCAGCCACAAGCCGACGGAGCTGAACCGCCAGGGGCCGGATATCGGGAAGCAGTACCGCAGCGTGGTGTTCTACTACGACGACGGGCAGAAGGCGGCGGCGGAACGGGCCAAGGCGGCGCTCGCGGCGAGCGGGAAGTTCAGCAAGCCGATCGTGACGGGGATCGAGCCGGCGCAGCGGTTCTTCCGGGCCGAGGACTATCACCAGCAGTACCTGGCGAAGCGCGGGCGGTCGAGCTGCCATGTTTGATGACGTGACGGGACGTCGGCCGCGGGAGCATGCACGCACGGGCGTGCGGGCCTGAGGGTGATGCGGGCGCGCCGGCTTTCGCCGGCGTGCCCGGACACGCATCGCATGCTGGAGTGAGGCCACGCGTGACGCGGCCGACGCGGCGTGCGCGAGCGGCCGCGTGCGCGGCACGGTGTGCCGCGGCGTGGCGCGGGGGGCCGCTGAAAGCCGCGGGGCCTTGACATGCCGGGTGCGGCGCGTTGGGAACGCCGGGCTCTTTGGCGGGATGACGCGTCGGGTCGACCCGGTCGTCCGACTAGCAGACCGCCTGCGATCAGACCGGTCGTGTGGCGCGGCGTGCTGCCGCGGGTTTGTCGCGGCGTTTGGCGGCCTTGGGTTGTGGGTCGGGCCGCCGGAGGGCAGGGGGTGCCTTCCTTGGTGGGCGGGCCTCTTCGCGATGGGAAGCGGCGCACGTGGGCGGGTGTCACGCGGCTGCTGGCGAATTCACGGCGAGATTTTTGGGAGCGGTGCGGGGCGTGAGTGGGCCGCGCGGTCTGCGTTGGAGGCTGGTTTTGTGGGGTTTTTGAGGGGGCGCTCGGGTCGCCTTTGGCATCGGGCGGCGGCGGCGGCGGTCGCCGGCGCGGCGGCTCGGAGAGCCGCCCCACCCGGGAGCGGGCACAGGGGGACGTTAGCCGGCGACGCGTTCGACCTCTTCGATGCTCGTGGAGCCCTCGGCGACGAGACGCCAGCCGGATTCGCCCAGTGTGTTGAAGTGGCCCTGGGCGATGACGGACTTGATGGCCTGGATGTTGGGCGTGGTGAGGATGACGTCGCGGAGCTCGTCGTTGATCTCCAGGAGTTCAAAGAGGGCGAGACGGCCCCGGTAGCCGGACGTCAGGCAGGCCTTGCAGCCGACGGGGGCGTTGATCTGTGTGACGCCCTTGCCGAAGCGGCCCATGCGCGTCACAAGGCCCGGCGTGGCGGCCTGGGGTGACTTGCAGGTGGGGCAGAGGGCGCGGACGAGGCGCTGCGCGAGGATGAGCGAAAGGCTGTTGGCGACGAGGTAGGGCTCCACGCGCAGGTCGAGCAGGCGGAAGATGGCGGCGATGGTGTCCTTCGCGTGCACGGTGGAGAAGACGAGGTGGCCCGTGAGGGCGGCCTGCATGGCGGTGCGGGCGGTGTCCTCGTCGCGGATCTCGCCCAGCAGGATGACGTCGGGGTCTTGACGGAGGACGCTGCGGAGGAGGCTGCTGAAGGTGTTGCCCTTCTTCTCGTCGATGGGCATCTGGGTGACGCCGTCGAGCTGGTACTCGACGGGGTCCTCGATGGTGACGACGTTGCGGATTTCGCGGTCGATCTCGCGGAGGCAGTTGTAGAGGGTGGTGGTTTTGCCGCTGCCGGTGGGGCCGCAGCAGAGGAGCATGCCGGCGTCGAGGGCGCAGACCTTGCGGATCTTCTCCATCATGTAGGGGGCGAAGCCGAGGTCGGAGATGGCGCCGGGGACGCCGGCCTGGTCGAGCACGCGGAGGACGAGTTTTTGGCCCTGCACGCTCGGGGTGAAGCTGACGCGGTACTCCACGCGGCGGCCGGAGAAGCGGGCGGAGAAGTGGCCCTCCTGGATGGCGTCCTTGGCGGCGGCCTGCATCTGGCAGGCGGTTTTGATGAGGCCACCGGCGAGCTCGGCGACGCGCTTGGGGATCTCGGTGATCCAGACCATGACGCCGTCTACACGCATGCGGACGTGGACGGCGTCGGGCTTTGGCTCGAGGTGCACGTCGGTGGCGCGGGTGAGGGACGCGGCGCGGAGGAGGAGGGCGACGCAGCGCGGGCCGTCGGCGGGGCCTTCGAGGGCGCGGCTCGGCTCGCCGCGGGCGTCGAGGATGCCCTGCAGCTCGGCGCTGGGGCTGTTGGGCATGTTGCCGTAGGTGCGTTCGATCTCTTCGAGCTCGGCGATCCAGGCGGAGGATTCCTTTGGGCCGGCGGGCTCGGCGGTGGCGCGGGCGGCCTTGCCGTTGGCGGCCATGGAGCCGTCGGGGGCGGGGGCGGCGTCGCGGTTCTCGACGCGGAACTCGAGGTCGCCGACGGCGATGACATCGCCGACGGAGATGGTGGAGGCGGCGACGCGTTCCCCGTTGAGACGGGTGCCGTTGCGGCTGCCGAGGTCTCGGACGCGGAAGGCGCCGGGGGCGGTGGGGTCTGGCTCGATGACGCAGTGGTGGCGGCTTGCCTTCTCGTCCTTGATGCGGAGGCGGTTGTCGGGGTGGCGGCCGATGGTGATGGCGTCTTCGGTCAGGCGGATGGGCCTGCCGCGGCCGTCGGAGAGTCGGAGTTGAAGGTTTGCCACGGCGCGTTCCCCAGCGAGTCGAGCGGACACGCTCCATCGTATCGGTTGTGGGCGGAGGGGTTGCAGAAGGGTGCGCCGGGGCCGGCGGGTCGGGCCGCAGCGGACGGGCGGGCGCGGCGGGGGCGAGCGCGCGAGCAAAAAAAAGAACGGGCCGCGACCGAGGGAAGCCGGGGCGCCGGAGATCGGCGCGGGCTTCCGAGGGTCGCGGCCCGTCGGAGAGAAATCAGATCGGAGTGAGCCGGACGCGGAGCGCGGCGCCGTGCGGCGCGGCCCCCGGTCGGCGGGGCTTACTTGCGGCGGCGGATGCAGGCGGCCAGGCCCGTGAGGGCGAGGAGGCCGGCGCCGGCGGGGGCGGGGACGTCCACGCCGAAGGCGATGTAGTCGAAGACGAAGTCGCGGTCGGCGAGGCGGGTCACGTCGTTGAAGAGCAGGGTGACGCCGTCGATGTCGGAGTAGTCAAAGCCGGCATCGGTGGTGAAGGCCGTGAAGAGGATGGCGCCGTTGGTCGCGGACGCGATGGGGAGATTGAGGGTCGAGGTGCGGCCCGCGCCGTCGTTCAGGGTGATGGTGAAGTCGGTGGGGAGGTCGACGGAGAGGAAGTTGAAGGTGACGCCGTTGACGTCCTGGGCGGTGGCGTTGAAGTTGAGGCCGGCGCCGCCCGCGTTGTACACGGCGGAGACGACGCTGGTCATGCGGGGGCCGTTGCCGACGGCGAGGCCGGGGAAGTCGGCGTCACCGGCGAGGATGTTGATGCGGGTGTTGGCGGGGTTGCTGACGAGGTTGTAACGGATCTCGCGGACGGTGCCGAGAACGTTCGGGATGCCCGCCGTGCTGAACATG
>CAZCBN010000145.1:0-3578 GCA_964496975.1 uncultured Phycisphaeraceae bacterium | reverse complement strand
ATGCCCGACATGCGGGTGGTCAGGTCGGTGAAGCCGTCGCTGTAATCGTCGATGAAGATCTCGGAAAACGCGGCCGAGGCGGTGCCGGCCGACATGCCGAGAGCGACAGCGCTCGCGACCAAGGTGCGCGTGAAAGCCATGGGATAACCCCTCTCGATTTCTCTAACACACTCCGCCGGCGAACGGAACGCCGGTCGATAGACAAGGTGCCACGGGTCTGCGGAGCGGCCAGTGAAGTGGGCAAGTTCTGCGGCTTGCGCACAAAATCTTGACGGATCAGGGGATGGCGACGGGATCCGTCGGGCGATGCGAGCGTTTTCGTTGACTCTGAGGGCGCTTCGTCGAGCGATCCCGGGCGATCGGCCGGACCGCGGCGGGGCGCGGATGGCGAGTTATTTGGTCTTTGATTGGTGTCCAGCCGCGCGACGCGGGCGGCGCGGATCCCACGCATCCCCAATCGCAGACGGGGAGAGCCGCCTTCCTACACTCGCCGCCATGATCGACCTGCGAGATCTGAGAGAGCGTCCGGAGCATTACCGCGTCGGGGCGGCCCGCAAGGGCATGGCCGTAAATATAGATCGGGTGCTGGACCTCGACGGCCGCCGCCGCGGCCTGCAGCAGGAGCAGGAGACGCTGCGGGCGGAGCAGAACCGCCTCGCGAAGGAGACGGGGCCCAAGATCGGGCAGCTCTCCGGCAAGCTGAAGGCGGCGCAGGGGGAGGAGCGGGCGCGGCTGGAGGCGGAGATCGAGGCCATCAAGGCCGCGCCGGCGCGGCTCAAGCAGCAGATCCAGGCGCTGGACGAGCAGATCGCGCAGGTGTCGCCCGAGCTGGACGCGCTCCTGCTCACGATCCCCCTGCCGCCCGACGCGGACGTGCCGGTGGGCAAGGGCTCGGAGGACAACGTGGAGATCCGCCGGTGGGCGCCGGCGGGGTGGGACTGGGCGAAGCCCTACGCGGCGAACCGGGGCTTTGCCCCGCGCACGCACCTGGAGCTGTGCGAGAGCCTGGGCCTGGTGGACTTCCCGCGCGGCGTGAAAATGGCGGGGAGCCGGAGCTATGTGCTCACCGGCGCGGGCATGCGGCTCCACCAGGCGGTGCTGCGGTACGCGATGGACTTCATGATTGACCGCCACGGCTACCGGGCGATGAGCGTGCCGGTGCTGGTGCGCGAGGAGGCGATGGTCGGCACCGGCTTTTTCCCCGCGGGCCGCGAGCAGGCGTACCACGTGCCCGAGTCGGAGCGGGGCGGGGGGTATGACCTGTTTCTGACCGGCACGGGCGAGGTGGGGCTGATGGGCCTGCACCAGGACGAGATCCTGGACGAGGCGTCGCTCCCGCTGCAGTACGTCACGGTGAGCACGTGCTTCCGTCGCGAGGCCGGGGCGGCTGGGAAGGACACGGCGGGCCTGTACCGCATCCACCAGTTCGACAAGGTGGAGCAGGTGGTGATCTGCAAGGCCGACGAGGCCGAGAGCCGGGCGTGGCACCGCAAGATGCTGGGGTTCGTGGAGGATCTGCTGCAGAGCCTGGAGCTGCCCTACCGGCTCCTGCAGTGCTGCACGGGCGACCTGGGCGTGAAGAACGCCGACATGGTGGACGTGGAGTGCTGGATGCCCGGCCGCGGCGAGGTGGGCAAGGACGGCCGGCCCGCGGGCGACTTCGGCGAGACGCACTCGGCGAGCCGGCTCTACGACTACCAGTGCCGCCGGCTGAACATGCGGTACCGGCCCGGGGGCGAGGGGGGCAAGGGCCAAACAACCTTCTGCCACAGCCTGAACAACACCGTCGCGGCGAGCCCCAGGCTCCTGATCCCCATCCTTGAAATGCACCAGAACGCCGACGGATCCGTGACGATCCCCGCGGCGCTGCGGCCGCTGATGGGCGGCATGGAACGCCTCCAGCCGCGGGGCTGAGCACGCCGGGCGGCTTCACGGAGTTTTCTCAAGAATTTGGGTTGCACGAGCCCCGGGAATCGGCACGCTCTGGGTGCGTGACGGGCGTGTGTGGGCGTCCGCACGTCGCGGTGCGCGCACCGCACCAGGCGAAGGGGGTTCGGCATGCGTCACTCGATGGGGGTTTGGGCAAGCGTGGGTCTGTCGCTGGCGTGCTCGGCGGGTGTCGCGGCGCCGGTGCTGACGTCGCTTGAGGTGGTCGGCTCGTCGGACACGCTTTTCGAGAGCGAGGGCTTCAACGACAGCGCGGCGGGCTTCGCGACGGCGAACTTCGACGCCGCCTCGGGTGAGGGCGGCACGAGCAGCGGCCTCGTCCGCAACGGCGTGCTGGTCGCCGGCAGCGACCTCAGCCTGCGCGTCAGCATCGTGGGCGGCGTGCGCAGCACCTCGGCGCCGCGCATCATCATTGACATCAACGGCTCGGCCACCGTGGCCCCGCCGGCCGATGTGGGCGAGGTCTTCACGGGCGAGACGTTCGCGTCGGCGTCGGCGTTCGACGAGGGGCTCGGCTTCTTCTTCGCCGACGAGACGGCCTTCGTCGTGCAGGCGCAGGTGTTTGAGGCCGACGGCGGCAACGCCACCTTCGACTTCCTGGGCGACGGCAGCGGCGCGACCGAGGGCGTCATCGCGGCCGGCACCACCATCCGCAGCTTCTACAACGCCTTCGTCGGCGCGAACCTGAACGACACCGATGGTCGCCTCAGCGCCCGCATCACCATCCTGCTGCCCGCGCCCGGCGCGGCGGCGGTGCTGGCGGTGGCCGGCGGCCTCGCGACGCGGCGGCGGCGCACGGCCTGACGCGCCTCGCGGCGACCCGCCGGGGGGCGACGCGCCTTACGGGGAATCAGCCGGGGTCGGCGCGATGGAGCCGGACACGGCCCGTCGCGCCGCCTCCGCCCGGCGGCGGTCGGCCTGCGCAAGGCCCACCAGCGTCGCCAGCGCCGCGTCGTCCGGCTGCGCGGGCAGCAGGCGCAGCGCCTCGTTGAACGCGTCCACCGACTCGCCGAAGCGCTGCAGCGCCGCGAGCGCCCGCGCGTAATCGGCCCAGTGCAGGCCCATGGCCACGCGGCGGTCCGCCGGCGGCGCCGCGCCGCCCGGCGCGCCGAGGGCCCGGGCGTAGACGTCCACCGCCTCCGCCGGTCGCGCAGCGCGGAAGTACGACGCCGCGAGGTCGAGCGAGATGCCCTGCGCCCGCTCGGCCCGGCGCGGCGTGGTCGGCAGGCCGCGCAGCAGGCCCAGCGACTGCGAGAGCTGCGCCCGCGCGTCCTCGTCGCGGCCCTGGTCGGCGTACGCCTCCGCGAGCAGGGCCCGCAGGCCCGCCTCGGTGTCGGCGAGCCGCTCGGCATCGGCGACGGCGCCGCGGTCCGCCGCGTCGCGGCGCGACTCGCTCAGGCGGACGAGCTGCCGCTCCACGAGGTCTTCCACGCTCGGCGGCGAGACGAGCGACTCGGGCCGGGCCCCCTCCTCCAAGAGCGCCGCGAACTGCTCGCGGAGCGTCGCGGCGAGCGCGTCGGCCTCGGCCGCGGCCCGCTGCGCCGCGGCGCGGCTCTCGCGCAGCGCCCGCTCGCGGATCGCAAAGCCCGTCGTCACGGCGCCGAGCAGCACGGCCGCCGACACGCCCAGCG
>CAZCBN010000144.1:5686-7754 GCA_964496975.1 uncultured Phycisphaeraceae bacterium | reverse complement strand
GGAATGCGGGCGGCGGCGCGGCGGCGGACGGGGCCTCGGGCGGGGCTTCTGGCGGGGCTTCTCGCGGCGCCCCGGTTGAGGCGGCGACCGTGGTGCGCGGGCCGGAGTCACTCCGGCTTGACCCGCTCTTCCGATACCTGCTCATGGAGAATCCCGAGCGGCTCTCGCTCTATGAGGCGGACGCGGCCGAGCTTGCCGAGATCGCCGCGTTGACGTATCCCGCCGGGTCGGCGTGGCCCCCCGCGGCGGCGGGCGTGGGCACCGAGGCGTCGGCGGCGGCCCTGCGGGCGGGCGTGGCCTCGTTCAACGCGGAGTGGGCCGCGACGGGCGCACGGCCGGGCACGCTGCTCGCCGAGCTGTCGAGGTTGATCGAGGCGGCCGAGGCGTTCGCGGCCCGCGAGCGGGCGTTGCTGGCGGACGGCGCGCTTGCGGCGGCGACGTCGCGGTCGGCCTTTGCGGCGGCGGCCCGCGCGTACACGCAGGGCGTGCAGGAGCTGGTGGCGCTGTCGACGGTGCTGGCCGAGCGGGTCGAGGCGCTGGGCCCGCGGGCGGATGCGCCGGCGGACGAGCTTCTCGCGGCGGCGCGGCAGGAGGCGACCGAGGCGGCGTTCGCGCAGTACGACCGCCTGCTCGCCGCGGCGGACGCGGGCGGGGCCTCGCCGACGCTCGCGGCGCTGGCGTCGTCGCTGCGCGAGGGCCGGGCGGCGCTGGCGTCGGACGTCGCGTCGCGTGTCGAGCGGCTGGAGGCGCCGCTGCGTCAGGCCCGGGCGGAGCTGCTGGCGTCGGTGCCGGGCGATCCGTCGGTGCGTGCGGCGCAGGCGCGGGCGGCGCTGTACCGCGGCGTGTCGGCGCGGCTGAACGAGGCGGCGCCGGCGTCGGACGCGGGCGATGTCGCGGCGGCCCTGCGCGCGGTGGCGGAGCTTGAGGGCCGCTGGCTCGGCGAGGTGCAGGCGGCGCCGCTGGCTGAGGGCGAGGCGTCGGCGTCGGCGCGGCGTTCGGCCGAGGCGGCGGCGCGGGCCGCGGCGCGGCGGGTGCGGCGCGACGCGGTCGCCGTCACGGTCGAGGCGCTTTCAAGCCGCGAGGGGCTGCGGGCGTTTGTGCAGACGCGCGGGGCGGCGGTGGGGGAGGGGTGGGCGGTGGACCTGCCGCTCACGCCGCTGGGGGCGGGCGGGGGGTTTGATCCGGCGTTTGAGCCGCGGGCGGCGGCGGAGTTGTTCGCGTCGGTCGCGCTGCTGGGGGAACTGGTGGCGGCGGAGGGGGGCCGCGGCGTGCTCGACGCGGCGGAGCTCGGGCAGCGCGTCGAGGGCCTGCGCGTGCAGGCGGCCTCGTACGCCGAGGAGTATCTGACGTATTGGGGCGTCGCGGCGATGGACCAGGCCGCGCCGGTGCTGCCGACGGACTGGCCCGCGGCGTATCGGGCGCTCACACGGCTCGCGCCGCGCGAGCTCAACCCGCGGCTCGCCGATCTGAGCGAGCGGTTCGCCGCGGCGCTGCGGGCGGTGCCGGCAGACCTGCGCGGCGGCGTCGAGGGCGTGGAGGCGCTGGCCGCTCGGCTTGAGAACGACGCGCGGGCGCTGCGCGACCTGCGGGGGTACAGCGACCGCTGCCTGCTGGCGATGGAAGACTGGCGTCGCCTGGGGCCCGAGGTCACCGACGCCCGCGACGCGGTGCTCGGGTCGTCTCCCTCGCTGTTCGGGCAGGGGGCGATGCTGGTGTACGACGCCGACGCCACGACGCCGGGCCCGCGCTACTGGAGCGACGTGTCGCTCGGGGCCCTGCGGGCGCTCGCGGCCTCGTCGGCGCAGGTGGCGCTGTCGGCGCTGCGATCGATCGTGACCGAGGGCCGCGGCTTCCCGGTCTGCCTGGACGCGGCGGAGGAGTTGACGCCCGACGCCGCGGCGACGGTGGTCGCGCGCACGGCCATGGTGATGGGCGCGCTGCCGGCGAAGCGGGGCGAGCTGGGCCGCATCGGCGACGGCGACGACGCGGGCCTGCCCCCCGAGGTCGCCGGGCTGCTGAGCGAGCTGCGGGGCGAACGCGTGTTTGCGATGGGCGACGGCGTCGGCCC
>CAZCBN010000144.1:0-5676 GCA_964496975.1 uncultured Phycisphaeraceae bacterium | reverse complement strand
GCCCCTGGCTCTCGGCGAGCGTGGGCGTGGCGAAGTTCCTTGACCCGCAGGCGGCGGGCGGCGCGCTGTCGTGGGAGCTTGTGCTGCTGGGCTTCAACCTGCAGCCCGACCCCGCCGCGGCGGGCACGTTCCGCTTTGTCGAGGTGCACCAGGGCGAGCGGGCCCTCCCGACGTCCGCCGGCGTGCGCGTGGCGACCGATGTGCCGCTGCCCGACGCGCAGCTCCGCTTCCCCTTGCCGAGCGACCGGCCGGTGGAGCTGCGCTTTGCGCGAACGGGCACGAGCCCGCTGGAGGCGACGGCGCGTGTCTCCAGCCGCTGGGGCGGCCTGCTCGCGCTGCGGGCGCCGGGCGCGAAGCCGCTGAGCATCGCCGACGACCCGACGCTGCCCCGGGGCATGGAGGGCGTGTGGCGTTTGGGTCTGCCGCTGGTCGACACGCAGTCCGGGGCGCCGCTGACGACCGAGCAGGGGCAGCCCATGCGATACTGGATCGGCGTCCGGCTGAGCCGCCCCGTGCCGGCGCTTGAGGCGTGGCCCCGCTCGACCGGGTGGCCCGATGCGCAGCGCTGGCCCGGCGGCAACGAGCCGCCCGAGCGGGCGCCGGCGGGACAGGCGCCGGCGGGACAGGCGCCTTGACGACGGACGGGTGCCGCGGCGTCGCGGCCGGTGCCGTGCGGACGGGGCGTGCCCGGACGCGGACGTGTGTTCCCCTCGCCCCGCGAAGCCGCCGGGGCGGCCCCGAGGAGGCCCGATGTCGAGCAAGCCGCTGACCTCGCTCGGGAGCATCGGCCCGCGGATCTGGGTCGCGGCGTTCGGCAAGCACCCGGGCTGGAACGACCACATCGACGACCAGGGCCTGGAGACGGACCGGCTGGCCGCGGTGCGCCGGCAGCTGTACATCGAGGGCGTGGGGGGCAACGTCGACGCCGGCACGTGGGACGCGCTGGAGCCCGACCACCGCACGGAGGGCTTTGACCACGAGTTTGTCTGGCGCGTGCCCGAGGGCGTCGTCGCCGGGCGGTTGTGGTCGAGCGCCGACGGCAAGGGCCGGTCGCACTACCCGATGGTGGTGTGCGCGCAGTGCTCGTCGCTCCCGTTCGCGTTCATCGCGGATCGGGTGATGCCGCGGCTTGCGCAGCTCGAGGCCGAGTGCCGGGCGGCGCGGACGGCGGCGTCGGTGACGGCGCTGGTCGACGCCGCGCGGGCGGAGCTCCGCGCCGCCGTGGCGAAGGCGGAGCCGGTGAGCCGCGAGCGGCTTTCCCCGCCCGGCGCGGCGGCCCGTCTGCTCGACGCGGGCGGGGCCTCACCCAACGCGGGGGCCCGCGGCCCCGGAGCGCTGGACGAGACGGGCCTTGCCCGCATTCTCTATCAGTTGGAGCGTGACTTCAGCGCGTTCCTGCGGCCTTCGGGCGTGGAGGGGGCGAGCCGCTCGCGCACGGTGGACGTGTCGGCCCGATCGATGCGGGTGCCTCGGGTGTCGGCCCGGGTGTCGGAAGACCTGGCGCTGTATCTGCGGCTGTTCTTCCAGCGGGTGGACCCGCTCACGCCGCTCTTGCTGCTCGCCCCGCCGCGCGACGCGTCGGGCGTGGGGTACATCGACGTGATCGCGGGCGAGCCGAACGCGGCGCAGCTCGCGTGCCTTCGGCAGACGCCGCGCCGGCTGCCGCTCGCGTCGGACGTGCCGTACACGATCGAGCCGGCGTTCGCCGATCGGGTGCGCGCGCTGGTGGTCGAAGCGCGCGAGGGCCGCCCCGACTCGCGGGAGGGCCGGGCCGATTCTCGCGAGGGCCGGGCCGACGAGCACGACCCCGCGTACGTCAACGCGTCGAGCGAGCGGCTTCGGGCGCTGTTCGCGCCCGTGGTGACGGCGCCGGCGCGGCCCGAGCACGGGGCGTGGCCCGTCGCGGTCGCGGTGCTGCTCGCGGTGCTGCTTGTCGGCGCGGTGGTGGCGGGCATCAAGCTCTTCGGCCCCGGCGCGGCCGGCGACTCTCCCCCCGCCACGCCGCCCGCGGCGGAGCCGGCCCGGTGAGCAGCCCATCGATCTTGTCCACGCACGCTCAGCGCAAACGCCCGCACGGAGGCGGCCGGTGAAGCCACGACGGCGCGATGCCCGACCGACCCCCACCCCCGCGGCCCGCCGCGGGCCGTGCGCTGCCGCGCTGCTCGTCGGCGCCGGGCTCTTGGTGGTCGCCGGCCCTTCGGCGTGGGCGCAGGCGGGCGCCGAGACGCCGCGCGCCGCGGCGGCGTCGGGGAACACGGTGGACGTTTCGCGCCTGGTCGCGCGGTACTCGGCGGAACTCGCGGGCGTGGCGGACTTGCCGGACCTGGCGGGCGTGCTGGCGGCCGCGCCGGTGTCGCTGCGCGAGGGGCCTGGGGGCGTGCTGCTGGCGCCGGCCGAGGTGGAAGCGGGGCTTGTCCTGCCGCGGGTGGATGTCGCGGCGGCGGCGCTCGTGGACGCGGGCCCGCGCGTGCTGAGCGCGGGGGCCGTGCAGGCGGTGGCGCGGGCGGTGGCGGACGAGGTGCGCCGTCGGACCGGCGCGGGCGTCTACGTCGCGCCCGAGCCGCGGCAGGTGCTCATCGCCCGGGGCGTGCGCGACCAGCGGCCGGCGGACGATCGCTCGTTGACGCTGGTGGTGTACGTCTCGCGCGGGTTCGGCCTGTCGCGGCCCGCGGTGGATGCGCCGGTGCCGACGCTGCCGCCGGTGCGTCTGCCGCCGGTGGTCTCGCCGCGGGCTGGGGGCGAAGCGGGCGCGGATCCCGGCGCGGCGTTGCCGGGCATCGCGCCGCCGGTGGGGGAGGGCGCGGCGGTGCCGGGGCCGGGCGGCTTGCCGCCGCCGCCGCCGCCGCAGGAGGGTGCGCTCCCCGGCGTCGATGCCGGCCCGACCGTTGAGGGCCCGCCCGGGACGAACGCCGATGGTGCCCCCGAGACACCTCCCGATGGTGCGCCCGCCGCGCCGGTGCCGCAGCCGGAGTTGTTGAGCTATCCCCCGCCCGGTGAGCCGCGCGTGGTCTTCTGGCGCGACGGCCGGGGGTTTGAGGTCGCGGGCCTCTCCATCGAGTACGCGGTGGACCATCCGCAGCACCCCTCCGCCGAGTCGCTGCTGGACCGGCCCGTGACGCTGACGCGCACGGCCGACGGCTGGGTGCGGGCCGCGCCGGGCTGGCCCGCGGAGACGATGCCGATCCGCGACCTGTTCGCGGGGGGGCCCGTCGTGCTGCGCGCGTCGGCGGTGGACGCGATCGCGTCGGCGGTGTTCGAGGCGTTCGCCGAGCGGTCGATCATCGGTGTCTTTGTGGCGCCCGACCCCGAGCAGGTGGCGCTGCCCGAGCTGCCCCTGCCGCAGGAGCTGCGCGAGCGCGAGGCCGCGGGCGAGCCCATCCCGCTGCGGCTCGGGGGCGAGGATTTCCGCGAGGCGGGGGACGCGTCGCTGCGGCTGCGGATCTTCACGGCCCGCGTCGCGCGGGTGCGGAGCATCGCGTCGGGCGAGCGCATCGACGAGGAGAAGCGGATCGACGCGCGCGAGCACGCCCGCATCCGCCTGCATAGCCCGCTGCAGCCGTGGCCGCCGGAGATCACCGACGCCGACGGCGCCGAGCAGGGCGTCGGCGCCCGCGAGGAGGATCGCCGCGACCTGCTGCGTCAGGATGTGCTGGACGACTACGCGCTCCGCCTGAGCCGCCACCCCGGCCGACGGGTGGACGTTGCCGTCGCCGCGGCCGACAGCGACGAGCCCGGCGCGGCGGAGCTGCAGTACCTCGTGCGCGAGAACCGGCCCTGGAGCCTGTTTTACCAGCTCAGCAACACGGGCCCCGAGACGACCGACCCCTGGCGGCACCGCTTCGGGGCCGTGCACAACCAGTTGCTGGGGCAGGACGACATCGCCTCGCTCGAGTACGTCACCGCGGGGTTCCGCGAGAGCCACTCCATCATCGGCAGCTACGACCGGCCGGTGTTCACCAGCGAGTCGCTCCGCCTCCGCATGACCGGGGGCTGGAGCGAGTTCCGGGCGTCGGACGTCGGCCTGGCGCTCGAGCAGTTCTCGGGCGAGAGCTGGTTCTGGAGCGCGGAGCTCGGGTGGTTCGCGCTGCAACGCGGCTCGTGGTTCGTTGAGTTCTTCGGCGGCGTGCGCTACCAGAACATTCAGGTGACCAACGAGGGGCTCGACGAGGGCGTGGGCGAGGACGCGATTTTCCTCCCCCGCGTGGGCCTCCGCGTGGACTCGGTGGGCGAGAAGGCGAGCTTCGACGGCACGGTGTTTCTGGAGTGGACGGAGAACGACGTCGCCGCCGCGGGGCGCGAGGACCTGGAGCGTCTGGGCCGGCTCGACCCGGAGCGCGAGTGGGTGACGCTGCAGTGGGCGACGCAGGCGTCGGTGTATCTGGAGCCGCTGCTGGACCCCGAGGGCTGGGGCACCGGCACGAACTGGAAGCGGTCGACCATCGCGCACGAGCTGGCGTTCGGCTTCCGCGGGCAGTACGCGTTCAACCGGCGGCTGATCCCCAACGCCGAGCAGGTCATCGGCGGGCTGTACTCGGTGCGCGGCTACCCCGAGAGCGCGGTGGCGGGCGACACCACGTTTGTGGGCAGCGTGGAGTACCGCTTCCACGTGCCGCGGGCGTTCGAGCCCTACAGCGTGAGCGGGGCCCAGCCGCCGCGTGTGTTCGGGGAGCCCTTCCGGCTGGCGCCGCCGTCGGTGTACGGGCGGCCGGACTGGGATCTGGTGCTGAAGGGGTTTTTGGACTTTGGTCGGAACTACAACAGCCAGAACCTTTCGATTGAGCGGGACGAAGCGCTGTTGAGCGCCGGGCTGGGCGTGGAGGTGCAGGTGCTGCGCAACTTCAGTTTCCGGACCGACTGGGGGTACGTGCTGGACGCGATCGGGGGTGAGGGGGAGAACGCTGTGACGGTTGGATCGCAGCGGTTCCACATCGTGTTGACGGTTTTGTTCTGACCATCTGCGAAGTTGGGGTAGGCTCTGACCGGGGGACGGCCCTCGGGCTTTGCCGCGGCGGAAGTGACGGCGGAGGCAGGGGTTGCGGGCGACGCCCGTGGGCGACACCCGCGGGCGGGACCGAACATCAGGAGACCAGACGGCATGCGGCGACGCAGGATGCGCCAAGCGGGTCAGGCGGGCCGGTCGGGCGGCGTTGGGCGCACACGTCGCGGCGGTGCGGCCGCGTCGGCGTGGAGCCCGACGCTGCGCGCGCTGGGCCCGGCGGTGACGCTGGTGGCCGTGCCGGTGCTGGCGGGCCCCTTGGCCCAGGCGGGGCCGCAGGGGGAGCGGGTCGTCGCGGGGTCGGCGCAGGTTCAGCGCGACGGGACGCGGACGACGATCACGACGAGCGACCGTGCGATCATTGATTTTCGGTCGTTCGACCTGAGCCGGGCGGAGAGCGTTCGGTTCGTGCAGCCCGGCGCGGGGAGCCGGGTGCTGAACCGCATCACGAGCGGGCTGCCGACGTCGATCGACGGGTCGATCACCGCGAACGGGCAGGTGTACTTCGCGAACCCGGCGGGCATCATCTTCGGGCCCAACGCGGTGGTCGACGTCGGGCGGCTCTACGCGGCGGCGGGCAACATCTCCAACGACGACTTTTTGCGCGGGGTCGACCGCTTCACCGGCCTGACGGGCGAGGTGCGCAACGAGGGGATGCTGCGCGGCGGCGAGGTTCACCT
>CAZCBN010000143.1:6324-7934 GCA_964496975.1 uncultured Phycisphaeraceae bacterium | reverse complement strand
GCCCAGCCGAGGCTGACGGCGACCACCGCCGCCGCGCCGGCGCTGCGGTGCTTGCCGTGGTGGCAGTGGATGTAGACCGGGCCGGCCCGCAGCGCGTCGCGCGTCGCGCGGGCGAGCTGGCGTCGCCGCTCCTCGTCCACGCCGTTGTAGCCGATCGGCAGGTGCACGTACGACAGGCCGTACGCCGCCGCACGCGGCACGTCCGGCTCCGCACCGTCCACGCTGATGATGGTCCGGACGCCCATCGCCCGCAGCGTTTCAAACCCCGCGTCGCCCTCCGGCGCCGCGCCCGAAACAAAGCCCTCGTGGAAGGCGACGGCGTTGTGAATCCCCGCGAAGTTCCGGGGCGTCGCGTCCTGCGGGGCGGGCAGGGCGATCACAGCCGGCGCGAGCGTCGCGCCGACCGCCACCCGGTCGTCCCCGCCGTCCGGCAGGGGCATGCACGCCGCGAACACCGCGACGCTCGCGCTCACGGTGCACACGGCACACACGGCGCACGCAACGCCCGCCGGCACAGCGGCGCGCCATCCACGCATGCGTGAAGCGATCGCACACGGCCCCACGCCGCGAGTGTACGGGGCCCAACGCCACCGGTTGCAGCCGCGTCGCACCCGCCGCCGCACCCGCCGTCGCACCCGCCGCCGCACCCGCCGCCGCGGCGAACGCGGACATCGGCCGCGACCGGGGTTGGTATGTTCCCCGCATGCCGAGGATTCACGCAGCCGTGCCGCTCGTCGCCGCGCTGTCCGGCGCAGCGTTCGGACAGGCCGGTGCGCCCGCCGAGCCGCCGAAGCCGCCGGCCGCCGCCCCGCCCACCTTTACCATCCCGGGTTCCGAGGCCGGTGCCAGGCTCCGCGTCGACGGCATGATCCAGTTCCGCTACGCCGCCAGCTTTGACGCGGAGACCGAGTCGGAGCGTGCCGACTCGATCGGCTTTCAGCTCGCCCGCACCCGCTTCGGCGTCCAGGGGAACCTGCCGAACCTGAAGCTGACGTACCGCTCCTTCTGGCAGGTCGGCTCCGAGGGCGACTTTGTCCTCTTCGACGCCTGGGCCCAGCGCGACCTCGGCGGCGGCCTCGCCCTGCGCCTCGGTCAGTTCAAGCTCCCCTTCGACCGCGAGCGGTACGTCACGTCGCCCTTCAACCTGCTCGCGGTGGAGCGGTCGATCCTCGACCCCGTCTTCGGCGTTGTTCGGGGCCAGGGCGTGCAGGCCTCCGTCGAGCGCGAGCGGGCCCGCGTCGCCCTCGCCTTCTCCGACGGGCAGCGCAGCGACAACACGCTCTTCACCGATGCGGGCGACGACGAGGCCGACTACGCCTTCACCGGCCGCGCCGAGCTGCGCCTGGGCGACGCTCCCTGGGCCCAGTGGGCCACGATGTCCGGGTTCCGCGGCGACCGCGCGGGCGCATACCTCGGCGCCGGCGCCCACTGGCAAGAGGACGGCACCATCCGCCTCCCCGTCGGCGCAAACGATGCCTCCTCGCTCCTCGTCTACACCCTCGACGCGGGCCTCGAAGGCAGCGGCTGGAACCTGCTCGCCGCCTTCCAAGGCCGGCACATCGAAGCCGAGAACCTCTCGGCCCAAGATCTCTCGGCCGACGACCTGGGCG
>CAZCBN010000143.1:0-6314 GCA_964496975.1 uncultured Phycisphaeraceae bacterium | reverse complement strand
CGTCCTCACACAGGGCGGCCTCATGCTAACCGATCACATCGCGGCCTTCGCCCGATACGCCATCATGCTGCCCGACGACGACCGCCGCGGCGGCAACGACGGCTTCTCCCAGATCACCGCCGGCCTCAACTACTACCCCATCCCCGCCAGCGAGGCCCTGCGCCTGACCGTCGAGATCAGCTACTTCCCCACCGCGCGCGACGACTCCGCGTCCGTCGTCCCCGCCCCGCAGCGTCTGCCCGGGCTGCTGCGCGACGAGGACGGGGGCCAGTTCACCCTCTTTGCGCAGGTGCAGATGCTGTTCTGAGCCCGCGGCCCGGCCCCGTCCAGCCCGCCCGCCTGCCCCCGGCCCGGCGCCGCGTCACACCACCCCGCCGCTCGCCAGCAAGAGCCACGCCCCCGCCGCCAGCGCCGCCAGCACCGCGCCCTTGATCCGCCGCACCGTTGCGTCGATCGGGATCGCGTCGCTCGCGCAGCCAACCGTCGCCCGCAGCGCCCGCCGGCGTGACGCGATCGAGCCGTGCCGCCACGTCCAACGCTCGGGCGACACCCCGTTCACCGCCGCCACGCGGCCCAGCGCCGACGTCATCGCCGCCACCGCCTCGGGCGTCACACGCACCGCAGGGCCGCGCCGCCTCGCGCCGCTCGCGTGCCGCACGGCAAACGCGTCCGCCTGCCGCTCAAACCGACGGCTCACCCAGCCCAGCACACCCAGCCCGGTCGCGAGCGTTAGCCCCGCCAGCACCAGCACGCCCCCGCGGCCTGCCAGCGTGGCCGGCGGATCCCCGCCCCACGCCCGCAGCACGAGCGCGTCCGCCGCCGCCCCGACGATCGCCACGGTGGACAGCACCGACAGCCCGAGCCAGAACATGTGGTTGCACCGCACGTGCCCCACCTCGTGCGCCGCGACGGCCTCAACCTCCTCCGCCGGGAACCGCTCCAGCAGCGTGCTCGTCATCACGATGTAGCGGAGCCCCGGCACCAGGCCCAGCACCGCCGCGTTCGCCACCCCCGCCCCCGCGAACCACACAACCACATCCCGCGGCCTCACCCCGTGCGCGTCGCACACCCCGAGGATCCGCGAGCGCAGCGGCCCCGCCCCCAGCGTCGACGCACGCCACGCCCGGCGCAGCAGCAACGGCGCCACCGCGAGCGCCGCCAACGCAAGAAGCACCTCCGCCGCGCCCCACGCAAGGCCCAGGCCCTCCGCCGCCCCCTCGCCCAGACGACGAGCCGCCTGCGCCCGCACAAGGTCCGCCGCGTCTCCCGCCAGCGAGAGCAGCGCGATCGGCACCAGCACCAGCAGCACCCGGTTGCGCACGAGCCCCAGCACCTCGTGCAGCACGCCGAGCGGCGCCACAACCTCGCGGCCCTCGTCAAGGTCGCGCAGCACCATCGACGCCCGCGCACGCCGCTCGATCGGGTACCCCGCCGCGTACGACAGCACCACCGCCAGCAGCAGCGGCCCGAGCGTCAACCCCTCGGCGAGCAGCGGCACCGGCACGCCCCGCGTGAGCCACGCCGCCGCCCCGTGCGCCGCGGGGCCGAGGTTCATCACCACCGCCACCGTGTGCGCGGCCAGCGCACACCACAGCCCGACCTCGGGCACCAGCGCCCCCGCCCGAAGCGCACGCATCGACCCCGTGCGGTCCACCGCGCGCGCGCACACCCACACCGCAACACCCCCCGCCAGCGCACACGCCGGCCCCAGCATCGCCACCGCGAACGCCGCCCACCCCGGCACGCCCCCCGCCGCCGAAGGGCCCCCCGCCGCCTCAAACGCGTGAACGACAAAGACCCCCGCGATGATCACCACTTCCAGCACGCCGACACTCCGGCACGGCCCGGCTCACCCCCCCACCAACGACAGTCCGACGACACGCCGCCGTCACCGCGCCGTCACCGCGCCGAAGACCGCTGCGGACGCCGGAACTCGCCGAGGTCAAGCGTCACGCCGTCGGGCATATAGGCGTCGATGTTCAGCAGATCATGGTCCACCGAGGTCACCACGAAACAAAGCCGGCCCGAGCGGTACGCGTAGTCAAGGTCGCCGCCCGAGGGCCCCGCGTACGACCCGTTGAAGGGCCGCTGCACCTGCATGTGAAAGTGCGCGAGCGACCGGTCGCTCCCCCGCAGCATGTCGTCGCTCGCGACAAAGCCCACGTCGCTCCCCCGGTCCCGCGCCCGCGGCAGATAGAGCGTCGCCGCGAACGCGCCGGCCGTGCCCGCCGCGTCCAGCGTGCCGCCGTACTCGGTGGTCGTGTCGCGCCGGTCCAGCTCCGAGATCTGCCAGAGCCGCGCCGCCACCGGGCCCGACGCCAGCGCCTCGTCCAGCGTCAGCATCGCCAGCAGGTCGCCCCACGTCATGCGGTCGGCCCAGTCCTCGAGCCGCTCCCGTGAGGCCACGGTGCCCTCCGCCGTCCGCCGGTGCCGCTCGCGGCCCCGCAGGGCCTGCGCGAGCTCGGCCAGCAGCGTCGAGCGCTCCGCCGCCACCCGGGCCGGCGCGTGCGCCGCCGACCACCGCACCGCCTCAACGTGCCGCAGCGCCAGGCCCCGCCGCTGCTCCGCCGTCAGCCGCGCCACCGCCGCCGAGGCCTCCTGCCACCACGCCCGGTTCGCCGCGTCCTCGGGCGAAGCAAGCCGCCGCAGCCACTCCAGCTCCAGCGCCCCCGCGGGCGTCACGCCAAAGTCCCGCTGCGCCGCCCGCAGCGCCTCGACCATCGACCGCGACTCCGCGTCCAGCCCGCTGACATCCGCACGCGCCAGCGCCCCGGCCCGATACGACCCGTCCGCGTCGAGACGGGTCAGCAGGGCCCACGCGTCCACCCGCCCCCGGGCCGCCGCCCGCCGGTCCGACGCGGTCTCCGCGGGCCCGGGCCGCAAAAACACCTCAAACGCCACGTCGTTCAGCGAGCGCCCCGGGTGCAGCCGCGCGAGCGCCGCCGCCTCGGGCCGGTCGGCGTCCCGCACCGTCGGGTGCTCGTCCGCGTACCGCCGCACCAGCGCCGGCGTCAGATCCGTCCACCCGTTCGCCGCCGCCGCGACCGACAGCAGCGACACCACCTCAATGTCCCGCTCCACCGGGATCATCAGGTTCGCCAGCGCGCGGGAGTCCGCCCGGCCCGCCTCGCTCGTGTCCCCCATCAGCCGCTGCACCGCCAGCGTCCGCAGCGGCTTGGGCGTGCTCCCCGACCATGCAAGGTCCTTCGACGTCGCCCGCACGCTCGCCCAGTCGGCCGTGGTCGACACGCCCGCCGTGGTCGACGAGCCTGCCGCGGTTGCCGAGCCCGCATCGGCCGCCGCCGCGTCCCACGCCGCCGCCAACGCCTCCACCCGCGCCTCAATCCCGAGCCCCGGGTCCCGCGCATCCACCAGCGGCGCCGAGCTCCGCGCCGGCGTGCCGCCGCACCCCGCCATCCCCCACGCGCCCACGACGCCCGCGGCCCCGCCCAGGCAGAGCCACGCCGCCGCGCCCACGCGCACCCACCCAAAGCCCGTCATCCGCCGCACCAAGCCGTCCGTGCGTGTCCCCATGCCCGACTATACTTCGTCTCGTCGCGACATCGCGGCCGACCCAGGACATCCCGAACCGTGCGCACACCCCTGACCATCGCCTCGGCCCACGCCCAAGCCCGCTCGCCGGGCGACGCGGCGCCGACCGACTACGCCGGGGGGGCCGCCGACGCCAGCACCGCCGAGATCGCCGGCATGGCCCGCCTCGTCGTCGAGCGCATCCGCCCCGCCGTACAGGCCGACGGCGGCGATGTCGAGTTCGTGGGCGTTACCGCGTCGGGCATCGTGCAGGTCCGCCTCCACGGCGCCTGCGTCGGCTGCCCCTCCGCGACGATGACGCTCCGAGCCGGCATCGAGCGAAACCTGCGGGAATATGTCCCCGGAATCAGTGGCGTTGAAGCCCTCGATTGAGCATACGCAAGGCCGCTTTTACCTGCGGCGACGCCCCCTCGCGACAAACAGCGTCCGAAAAACCCGCCGCAGATCGGTCCGGGGGCGTGTTCTCAACCGCGGCGCGCGGCTGTGCGGATTCTCCTGCTTTTCCCGCTTGGTCCGGCCACCCCCGCGGTATAGTGATCGCGGGAAGAAACTCGAGGGGTGGAGTTCTCGATGCTCGTCATCACGCGCAGGGAAGGCGAAGAGGTCGTCATCGGCGACCCGAAGAATCCGATCGGCGTGATCCGTATCGCGTCGATCAAGGGCGAGCGCGTCCGCGTCGCCTTTGATTTCCCCCGCACGGTGCAGATCCACCGACGCGAGGTCGCCGACCAGATCGTGAGCGACGTCGAGCTCGAGCCGGCGCCGGACGTGATCGGCAAGATCAACCCTGCCATCGCCCGCTGAGCCTCTCGGCCCGCCCATCTCATTTCGACGTCCGTCGAGCACGCCCATCTGCCGTGCATCGTCGACGCCGCGCGTCCGCGCGTGACACCGCCCGTGCGCACACCGAGCATCCCCCGGCGACCCGCCCGCCGCGATCCAGACGCCCCGCCGGCACTGCGCCCGCCGGCCCCCTGCCGCCTCGCGCGCACGTCACCGCCCGCCGCGACCCCCGCGGCCCGGCACGCCAAAGCAACGCCCTCGGGCAAAACAACGCCGCCGCCGCACCCCCGTCCCGCGGGGGCCCGCGCCGGGCTTACTCCGGCTTGCCGCTGCTGCTGTCGTAGATCCACTGCTCCACCGGGCGGCTGAACGACTGCACCTCGCCCTTGGCGAAGAACAGGCCGATCTCGCGCTCCGCGGCCTCGGGGCCGTCGGAGCCGTGGATCAGGTTGTAGCTGTTCGACACGCCGAAGTCGCCGCGGATGGTGCCCGCCGCCGCCTTGCTGCCGAACGTCGCGCCCATCAGGTTGCGGCAGATGCCGATCGCGCCGATCCCGCGCACCGCCATCACCACCACCGGGCTCGACGTCATGAACCGCACCAGGCCCGCATAAAACGGCTTGCTCGCGTGGTCCTTGTAGTGCGTCGCCGCCAGCTCCTGGCTGATCGTCATCATCTTCATGCCGACGATGTGCAGCCCCTTGTCCTCGAAGCGGGTGATGATCTTGCCCATCAGGCCACGCTGCACGGCGTCGGGCTTCAGGATGATGAGGGTCGTCTCCACGGGCGGTCTCCTCTGCGGACGATGGGGAAAGGCCCCGCGCGCCGGCCGGCCTCGCGGGCGCGCCCACGGCACGCCGCGGCCAACGAAATGCGGGGGGGAACGATAGGACCGCCGCGGCCCGCCGCCCAAGCCCCCCGGGCCCCGGCGCCTTAAGCACCCATGCCCGTGCCAACAACGCCCCGCGTCACGCCGCGACGCGCCACTCCCCGCCCCATCGAGCCACCACGCACGGGTGCCCCGGCGACCACGCGTTCAACGGCGCAACGCAAACCGCCCGGGCCAACCAACCCCGGGATACACCGCACGCTCAAGACGTCAGAAAAGTGGGCGATACAGGATTCGAACCTGTGACCTCATGCGTGTCATGCATGCGCGCTAGCCAACTGCGCCAATCGCCCGAGTTGTCACCCCGCGGAACGCCGGAAGGGCCCTCCCGCGGGTCGCCAGTATAGGCCGCCGAGGCTCGGCCGACGCCACTCGACCGCCACCGGCCCGCGACCCAAGGCCGCGGGCGGCCCGCTTTCCGGACCCGCCCGCCGACCCACCGGTCACACGCCCCGGCCTGGGAGAAAAACACCAAGCCATCCGCGGCCGAATCTCAGGCCGTCCTCAGTTCGCGAGGATCACGATCTCCACCCGGCGGCTCTGCTCCTTGGTCCCGCGGGGCTTGGCCGAGCCCATCGCCGCCGCGTAGATCTGGTTCGCCGACACGCCCCGGCTGACCAGGTACTTCTCGACCGCGATCGCCCGGGCCGCCGAGAGGTGCTCGTTGCTCTCCCACTTGCTCTTGCGGATCGGGTCGGTGTCGGTGTACCCCTCCACGCGGATGGTGTTGCCCGAGTAGTTCTGCTTGATCGTCTGCGCGATCCGGTTCAGCGTCGCCTGCCCGGACTGCTTCACCGTCGCCTGCCCGGAGGAGAACAGCACGTCCCCCGCCACCTGCAGCACCACGTCGCCCCGCGTCCCGATGCTCGTGCTCACGCCGTCGATGCCGCCCGTCGCCCCGGGGCCGCCCGCACGCGTCCGCTCGATCTCCGTCGACAGCTCGTCCGCGCGACGCTGCAGCGTCTCCTTGTCCGCCTCCGCCTGCTTCACCGAGTCCTGCAGCGCGGTCACGCGGTCGCGGAGCTCGTTGTTCTCGGTGATCGCCTCGTCGTACTCCTCCTTCGGCACCGTCTCGCACCCGACCGAGAAC
>CAZCBN010000142.1:0-7934 GCA_964496975.1 uncultured Phycisphaeraceae bacterium | reverse complement strand
CTACAAGGTGCACCTGCAGCCCCTCCCCGCCGGCGGCGCCGCCGGGGCGACCGAGGTCGGCCGAAAGGTCATCGGCCGCATCCGCGCCGACGCGCGCCGCGTGGATGTCGTCACCTCCGGCGGCCGCTTTGTTGAGCCCATCTTCGGCCGCCCCCGCCGCGTGCAGGGCAGCGTCATCGACGTCGACCCCGCGGCCAACACCATCACCGTCCACGCCGGCGTGCCGATCCTGTGCCGCCTGACCGACGCCCGCCAGCGGGCCGACCGCTTCTCGCCCGGCCAGTTCGTCAGCTTCGACGTGCTGCGTGGCGCGACCTTCGAGCCGGCCGCCGACTAAGCCGCACCGCAGACCGACCCGCGCACGCCTGCCCCGTCTGCGCCCTGCGCGTCGGGCTTTGTCTTGCAAAAGCGCTGCAGTCGAAGGATGCAACGCCTGCGAAAGAGGCCGGCGTCATCCCCCGCAACCCACCGCGTGCCCTCCGCCGTCTCCGCCGTCTCCGCGTCCGCGCTCGAAGCGTCCTCACCCTTGCTCCACCCGCGGGTCCACCCAGCGGTACAGCACGTCCACGGCCAGGTTGAACAGCACGAGCATGGTCGAGAAGATCAGCACGACGCCCATGATGAGGAACACGTCCTTGTTCTTCACCGCGTTCACGAAGTGCTGCCCAAGCCCTGGCACGCTAAAGACCCGCTCCACCACGAACGACCCCGTCATCGCGATCGCCGTCGCGGGGCCCAGATAGCTGAGCACGGGCAGGAACGCGTTCTTCAGCGCGTGGCGCAGCAGCACGCTCGCCGCGCCCGCCCCTTTCGCCCGCGCGGTGCGCACGTAGTCGGCCCCGAGCGCCTCGATCATGCCGAGCCGCGTCAGCCGCGCGATGTACGCCGCGAAGGGCAGGCTCAGCGTCACCGCCGGCAGCACCATGGCCCGAAGCGTCCCCCACCCTGCGACGGGCAGCACGCCGAGCCACACGCAGAACACGAGCAGCAGCAGCGTGCCGACGACAAACCCCGGCAGGCTCACGCCCACGAGCGCAACGGTCAGCGTCGCCAGGTCGGCGAACGAGTTGGGCCGCGCCGCGCCCACCACGCCCGCCGTCAGGCCGATCACCAGCGCGATCACGATCGCCGCCGCGCCGAGCGTCACGCTCACCGGCAGCGAGTCGCCGATGATCTCGTTCACCGTCCAGTCGTCGTACTGCAGGCTCGGGCCCAGGTCAAACACCGGCCGCCGCGGCGGCGACACGCCGGCGTCCGCCGCACGCCGCGCCTCATCCGCGAGCGACCCCGACGCCCAGTCGCGCACAAACGCTGCCCCGCTCGCACGATCAAGATACGACACGGCGAACCGCGGCAGGCTGTCCAGGTTGTACTGCCGCAGCAGCTGCTCTGCGACCTCGGGCGGCGGCCGGCGGCCCTCGGGCTTCTCCAACGGGTTGCCGGGGATCGCGAACGCCAGCGTCAGCGTGAGCACGTAGATCACGCCCAGCACCACCGGCAACTGCAGGAGCCGCGCGACGATCAGGCGCATCATGGCCGCGTCTCCGCCGCCGAATCGGCCTTCGCCCCGCCCTTCGCCCCGCCCTTCGCCGTGACGGGCCGCGGCACGTCGGGCCCCACGCCGTCGCCCAGCACGTCCACATGGCCCACGTACTGCGTCGTCCGCGGGTGCGTGCTCAGGCCCGTCACCCGCTTGGGGTCAAACATGTACAGGTCCACGTAGTGGAACAGCGGGATCATCGGCACCTGCTCTTCCATCAGCACCCGCTCCGCCTCGGCCAGCAGGGCGAGCCGCGCGCCCGCGTCCGTCTCCTCCGCCGCCCGGTCCAGCAGCGCGTCGTACACGGGGTGTGAAAAGTCGCGGTCGTTGTTCCCGTCCCCTGTGCGGCAGATCTCCAAAAACGTCGTCGGGTCGGGATAGTCCGCGAACCAGCTCGCCCGGCTTGTCATGTAGTCGTGCCGGCTCAGGTCGTTGCGGAACACCTTCAGGTCCTTCTGCGCGAGCGACACCCGCACGCCCAGGTGCTCCTGCCAGTTCTTCGCGATCGCCTGCGCCACCAGGTCGTGCCCCGCGTCCTTGTTGAACAGCAGCTCCACCGTCACCGGGAAGTCGCGCGCCGGCTCGGCGTACCCCGCCTCGGCCAGCAGCCGCCGCGCCTCCGCCACAATCGCCCGCCGCTCGTCTTCGGTCGCCGCATCGCCCACGTTCGGCAGCCCCCGCGGCGGCGTGTACCCCGCGAGCGCCCCGGGCGGCACGAGCGCCCCCGCCGTCGGCTCCCCGAGCCGGCGGATGTCGTCCACGATCGCCCGTTTGTCCACGCACATCGCAAACGCCCGCCGCACCCGCGCGTCGGCGAACGGGTTCGTCCGACCGTCCGGCAGCGTCGCCCCGCAGTTGAAGTTCCAGAAGTACGTCGCGAACGCCGTCACCGTGTGCACGTGGGCCCGCTCGTCCGCCGGCAGCAGCCGGTCGATGCTGAACCGGTCCACGCCCCGCGCCTCCATCTCCCGCACGGCCTCGGCGTGCTCGGCGCGAAAGGCCCGCTTCGCCCGCACCATGTCCCCCCGGTACCCCGCCGCCACGTCCACGAGCCAGTCCACCACGCCCGTCTGAAACGCCAGCACCTGCGCGTTGGGGTCGGGGATCGACAGCACCGCCACGCTGCGCAGCGCGAGCGACGCCCGGTCCCAATAGTGCTCGTTCACCGCAAAGCGCATCTCCCGCCGGAAGCGCCACCGCTCCAGCCGGAACGGCCCGTTGCTCACCAGCACGCCCCCCTTGGTCCACCCGGGCCGCCGCAGCACCCGGCCCGTGCGCGCATCGGCCGTCTCAAACCGCTCCACCAAAGGCGGGTACACCGGCGCAAACACCGGCAACGCCAGCAGGTCCAAAAAGTACGGCACGGGCCGCGCCAGCCGAAGCCACAGCACGCCCTCCCCCTCCGCCCGCAGCGACACCCCCCGCTCAAACTCCGCGACCGTCGCCCGCCACAGCGCCGCCCCGTCGGCGTACCCCGACTCCCCGCGCTCCATCGCCGCGAGCTCGCGCGTGCGCCACGCCGCAAACTCCGCCCCGCCCTCGATCAGCGCGAACAGCGAGAAAAAGTCCGACGCCACGTCCGGCAGCAGCCCCCGCCGCCACGACGACACAAAGTGCCCCGCGAGCACCCGCTCCCCGTTGGACCACCGCGCCGCGGGCCGGAGAAAGAACCGGTACTCCCGCCCGTCCGCGCTCACCTCCCAGCGCTCCGCCACGCCCGGCACAACGCCGAACGCCGCGTCGGCCGGGTCGTTCCGCACCAGGCACTCAAACACGAACCGCGCCGTCTCGAGGTCCTGCTCCCAGCTCATCCGCTGCGGGTCGAGCGTGTTCACCTCGGCCACGAACGCCAGCGTGAAGTCCGCCCGCGGCAGAGGCCGGTCCAGCGACACCACCGCCGCCAGCACCGCCACCAGCAGCACCACCGCGGCCGCCAGCTTCACCATGCCGCCCTCACCCGCGCACGCGGCCGAACCGCTCCGCCCCGAACGACCACGGCGCCGACTCGAACCGGGACACCAGCGAGAGCCCCTCCGTCCGGAACTCCCGCACCTTCCCGCCCTCCAGCAGCGCCGCCAGCTCGCCCACCCGCGGCGGCTCCACCGGCGAGCCGGCGTCGTTCATCCGCTGCGCGCCGTACTCGATCATCGCCTCAGCGACGCGCGTCAGGAGCACGAGCCGCGGCAGGTCGGCCGCCTCCACCGCGCCCCCCTCCACCCGGTCCAGCACAAACGCCACGATGTCCGCCCCAAAGCCCACGATCTCCCGCGACGTCTCCGCCGGCAGGTCGCTCCGCGGCACCGCCACCTCGGTCTGCGCCACCTCCGCCGCACGCACCACGCCGAGCAGCTCGCGCCACTCTGCGTCGCTCATCGGCGCGGGCGTATCGCCCGGGGCCGCGCGCACCCGCGACGCGAACCCGATCACCAGCGCCCGCAGCGCCCGGTCCGAAAGCCCCGCGATCGCCTCACGCGGCACCGACACCGCCTCGGCCAGCGCCCGTCCCGCGACGTCGGCGTGCCGCGGGTCCGTCGCCTGCCCGAGCCGCGCCGCCAGCGCGTCCACCAGGTCCGCCGCCCGCGCGTCCGACACCGCCGGCTGCGCCGTCCGCAGCTCGTTGAACACCAGCTCGCACGCGAACACCGCGAAGTACTGGATCTCCTCCGCCGGGTCGTCCATCGCCCCGCGGATGAGCGCCACCGACCGGTCCGTCGCCAGCTCCCCGGCGAGCCGCAGCGCCGTCAGCCGCACCTCAACGCTCGCCTCCGACGCGGCGAACCGCTCCGCCATCAGCGGCACCACCCGCTCGCTCATCGCCTGGCGGAAGGCCACCGACACCAGCGGGTCGCCCAGCGCGCCCACAAGCGAGTCCTTCGCCCGCTCGGCCCGGTCCGCGTCGTCCCCGCCCAGGTCGCTCAGCAACGCCGCCGCGTACGCGTCCACGCGCCCCGCCGCCTCGCCCGTCAGCGTCGGCGAGCGCACCAGCGCGGGGTCCAGCGTGTTCACCTGCCCCCACGCCGCCCCCGCCGCGCACGCAAGCCACGCCGCGCCCACGAGCCCACGCACCCCGGCCCACGCCCGCGCGGGCCCGCCGCCGCCCGCCCCACCGGCCGCCCCATCGGCCGCCCGACGCCACGTGCGATGCCACGTGCGATGCCACAGGTTCCGATGCGTCTGGCTGGCTTGGCTGACGGGCTTCATACGGGCCAACTCGGTCCTTTCACCCCACCGCATCGCCCACCCGGCGTGCGACGTTCCCGACGTGTTTGCCCAGCGTCAGGGGCCCGCCCGGGCCCCATGCGACAAACCCGGGACCTCTCCATCCGCAACCCGCCGTCAGGCCGCCACGCGACGCGTGGCGCCGCCCCCCGGGCCCCCCGGGCCGTCGGCGACGCCCGCGCCGCGAACGCTAACCGCTGCGGCCGAATCGGTCAACCGGACCCCGCGCTCCGCCCCACCCCCGGCCCCACCCCCAGCCGCATCCCCGGCCCCCCTCCGGGCCCCCACGCCGCGGCGCGCGCCCGCGGCCATGCCCCTTCAATACACCTCCAAAAACACCCGCCGCGTCGGACGAAGCTCCCGGCTCACCATCCGACGGGTCCAGCCCGACGGCTCCCCCGCCTCCGGCTCCACCGTCAGATACGCCGAAGCCCCCGCCCCAAGCGTCTCGGCCAGCGCCCGAAAAATCCCCAGTTCCATCCCCGCGATGCCGCAGACGTACACCAGCGTCCGCGGCGACGCCAGCATCTCCGCCAGGCTCCCCGGCCCCCGGCCCAGCGGGTCGTGCGCGATCCGGTCCTGCACGTACAAAGCCCGGTCAACGTCCGCCTGCCGCTCCCGGCTCACGGCCGTCAGATAGCGAAAGTTGGGGTGCGCGGCCGCGAGCGCACGGAAGTCGGCGTCGTACAGCAGATCCGTCGCGTAGGGCGAGCCCATGACAAGCGCCACCCGGCTCGGCACGTTCCCCCCCAGCAGGTCCCCGATCATGCCGCGGAAGGGCGCGATCCCCGTGCCCGTCGCAAAGAAGACGTAGTCATGGCGTTCCGGCGCGGCGGGGAGCAGAAACCGCTTGCCCGTCGGCCCGGTCAGCCGCACCTCGTCACCCACCTGCAGGTCGCACAGGTAGTTGCTCGCCACGCCGACAAACAGGCGGTGGTGCTCCTCGTGCTCGTCGATCAGCCGCTTCACGGTGGTCGCGAGGACGTTGCCCTCGCCGTCCTCGCCGCGCGTGGGGCTGGCGATGGAGTAGAGCCGGAGCTTGTGCGCCCGGCCCTTGTCGTCCACGCCGGGGGGCAGCACGCCGAAGCTCTGCCCCGCCCGGAACGCCCCGGCCAGCGGCGTGCCCGACACGTCGATCGCCACGTGCCGCACAAACCCCGCGGCCTTGCGGCCCGACGTGCACACGGCGGTAGAGACCACGCGGCCGACCACGGGCTGCGCGGGCGTGGCGGCGTTCTGCCGCACCTCGGGCAGCACGGGACCGTCGAGTGCCGCCGTGGCCGCGGCCGATGCGCTGTCACTGCTGTTCATGTCGGCATGATTGGCGCGGCCGCGAGGGGCTGCGCGCACGCGGCCGGGCGTTCAGCCGTCCTGGGCCGCGCCGTCGTCCGCCCCGGCGTCTTCGCCCGACCCAGCACCGTCGCCCGACCCGGCGGCCCCGGGCGGCAGGTCGCCCGCCGGGGCGTCCATGCCGTCGCCCTCGGTGGTGGGCTCGGCGTCCATGGCTTCGCCGTCCATGGGCTGGGCGTCCATGGGCTGGGCGTCCACGGGCAGGTCGTCCGCCGTGGGCTCTTCGGCCGGCGCTGGGGGCGTGAACTCGTCGCGCAGCGCCTCCAGCCCCTGCACCGCGGCCTCGACCTCTGACCCGCGGGCGCCCTGCGACAGGGCGCTGGCCGCCTCGCCGAAGGCCTCGCCCGCCTTGCGGAACCACTCGTCGGCCTGCGCCGAGCGCTCGGCCGCGGCGGCGCTGAACTCTTCCCGGCCCGACAGGCCCTCGGTCGCCGCGAGCCTGGTGAGCAGGCCCGCGACGCGCTGGCGGGTCTGGCCCACCGCGCGGCTCATGCTCCCGAGCTGGCGATGGTTCAGGCCCGACAGCAGGCGCGACGCGTCCCGCGCCCCGCCCTGCGCATCCCGGGCCGAGCGGACGGCCCGCTGGAGCGCCTCCTCCACCTGGGCCGCGGCCTCGCTCGCGGGGCCGTCCAGGGCGGCGACCAAGTCGACCACGCCCTTGGCGATGTCGGCCTCGGCCTGCGCGGCCTCTTGCCGGCGCTCGGCCGCCTGCCGCTTTGCCGTCGCGAACTCCTCGGCCAGCTCTTCGCCCCGGGCCTTGTTCAGGGCGATCTGCGTGTTCAGGCGCTCGATCTGCGCGGCCGCGGCGGCGACGTCCGGCTGGAGCAGCGCCTCGCGGGCCCGCAGCGAGCCGGCCCGCCGGGTGATGCCGTCGGCCTCGCGCTGCACGTCGCGGATCTGCTGGGCGAGCTCCGCCGCACGCACCGCGGAGGCCCGCGCGGCCTCCAGCTCCAGCTCGCCCGCACGCGACCGCGTCGCCGCGGCCTGCTCCTCGAGTGTCGCGGCCTGCGCGCCCAACTCGGTCGCCTGCGACTGCACGTCCGACAGCACCGACTCGGCCCGGCGCAGATCCTGCGCGAGCGACTCGCTCCGCGACGCAACCTCGGCGAGCTCCGCCGAGGGGTCAAACGCCTCGGCGGCCGCAGCGAGGGAGGTCAGCCGCGACCAGTCGCGGAGGCGGGCCTCAACCTGCACGGCCCGGTCGTTCACGCTGCCGAGCGCGGCGGTGAGCACGGGCAAGTCGAGCGTGCCCAGACCACCCTGGGCGGCCGAGCGGAGCATCGACGCCGCGGCGCCGCCGGCGGACGCGGCCTCCACAGATTGCTGGGCGACGTGGGTCAGCACAGCCTTACGGGCGGCGGTCGCCGTCTCGCCCGACGAACCGACGCCGCGGTGCGAGGCGAGGGCGGCGGCCGCGTCTTCGGTGGTGGTCACCGACTCGGGCTTTTCGCGGCAGCCGACCGTGAGGGCCATGCCGGCGGCCACGGCGAGCGCGACGACCGGGAGGGGCCGGCGGGCGGAGCGGCGGGCCGCGGGCTGCGTCGGGGTGTGGTTGGTCAGGGTCGGCTGGTTCGCGGGCATGGAGGGGTTCCGGGGTAATTCGGTCTTTGGCCGGTGGACCGAGGCGAGGAGGGGACGGGCTTGGCGGTTGCGGTGGGCCCTGTTGTGGGGATTGGCTCGCGGCTGGGTTCGCGTGTGGGTCCGCGGCGTGGCGCGCGGTGTGGCGCGCGGCGTGGTCGGGCGGCGGGGCTGAGACTGTAGCAAACGGCCCGGCCGGGCACCCGCCGGGCGGGGGCGAGGCGTGGGGGTGGAGGGTCAGCGTTCG
>CAZCBN010000141.1:0-8071 GCA_964496975.1 uncultured Phycisphaeraceae bacterium | reverse complement strand
ATCCTCGCCCAGGGGCAGAAGCCGCAGTCCGTCATCATGGGCTGCTACGGCATCGGCGTGAGCCGCACGATGGCGGCAGCGGTCGAGATGTCGTACGACGCCAACGGCATCATCTGGCCCACGCCCATCGCGCCGTACCACGTGCTGATCACGCTCATCAAGCACGACGACCCCGCCTCGCTCGCGGCGGCGCAGACGCTTGCGAAGTCGCTCCGCGAGCGCGGGGCGGATGTGCTGATCGACGACCGCAACGAGCGCCCCGGGCCCAAGTTCAAGGACGCCGACATCATCGGCATCCCGGGCCGCATCACGATCGGGCCCAAAACGCTCGAGCAAAACGCCGCGGAAGTGAAGCACCGCCGCAGCGCCGGCCCGGCGGAGATGGTGCCGCTGGCGGAGGCCGCGGCTCGGGTGCTCTCGCTGCTCTCCGCGTGAGGCAGGTCTGAGACGCGACTGAGTTGCATCTGGCAGGGGGCCAGAACGGGCGTGCCCCACAGGAGGCGTGGCGATGCTCCGACTGTTCGCGCAGCTCGAGCGGCGTTTCGGCGACGCGGAGGCCCGCGTCCACCGGCGGGAGGTGCTGCGCGGGGCGGCGGCGCTGGCCCTCGCGTCGATGCTGCCGCACGCTCGGGCCGTGGGGCGGAGCGCGGGCCGCGCGAAGGGGCCGCGGGTCATCGTTCTCGGCGCGGGCCTGGCCGGGTTGGCGTGCGCCGACGCGCTGCGACGCGGCGGCGCCGACGCGATCGTGCTAGAGGCTCGCGGACGCGTCGGCGGGCGGGTGCGGTCCCTCTCGGGCGGGGCGGGCGGCGTGCCCCCCGAGGCGACGATCGAGGCGGGGGGGGAGTTCATCGGGGCGAACCATCCCCGGTGGATCGCGCTCGCGGAACGGTTCAATCTTGACTTGCACGAGGCGGCCGAGGACGACGAGCCGAGCCCGGTCGTCCTCGGGACACGCGTGCTGCGGCCCGCGCAGGCCGCGGCGCTTGCCGAAGTGATGGACGCGGCGACCCAGGCCATCAACCGGGCCGCGGCGGGCGTGGATGCGGCGCGGCCCTGGCTCTCGGCCCACGCCGACGAGCTTGACCGGGCCTCGCTACGCGACCGCGTGGGCTCGCTCGAGCTGCCGGCGGAGGCGTCGGCGATTTTCACGGCGGTCATGGAGCACGACGCGGGCGTTTCGGCCGAGCGGCAGAGCGACCTGGGCTTTCTCGCGATGGTGAAGGGCGGGGGCCTCGACGCGTTCTGGACCGAGTCGGAAACGTACCGCTGCGGCGGCGGCAACGATCGGCTCGCGACGGCCCTCGCCGCGGAACTGGGCACGCGGGTGCGGACGTCCACGCCCGCGCGGGCCGTGCGGCGCATGGGCGAAGCGGGCTGGCACGTCGAAACGGCGACGGGCGAGACGCTTGAGGCGGATGCCGTCGTCCTCGCCACGCCGCCGGCGACGTGGGACAAGATGCAGTTCGATCCGCCGCTGCCGGTGGCGCTTCGGCCGCAGTTTGGCCCGGTGGTGAAGCACGTCGCGGTGTACCGCCGCGAGGCGTGGCCCCGGGGCGTTGGGCGCGAGGCGGTGAGCAACGGCGTCGTCGGCGCGACGTGGGACCCCGCGCCCCGCGCCGCGGGGAATCGTGCGGCGCTCGCGCTCTTCTCGGGCGGCGCCGGGGCGGCGCGGCTCCGCGCGGCCGACGCCGACGAGCGGCGGCGGCTGCTCGACGCGTTCCTGGACCGGGCGTTTCCCGGCGTTTCGCAGGCCGTTAACCCGATGCTGTTCTTCGACTGGCCCGGCGAGGAGCACACGGGGATGGGGTACTCCTTCCCGGCGCCGGGCGAAATGTCGGTGCGCCGCACGCTGGCCGAGGGCGTCGCGGGGATGCACGTCGCGGGCGAGCACTGCTCCAACGCCTTCCCGGGGTACATGGAGGGCGCGCTGGAGACCGGCCAGGCCGCGGCGGAACGCGTGCTGCAGCAGTTCCAGACCAACACGAAGAGCCCCGCGCCCAGCGGAACGGGTCAGCCGTGAGCCGGCCCGAGACCCCGCGGCGACGCCCCCCGCCGGCGACCATCCGCCCGGCGGAGCGGCGCGACCTTGACGGCATCATGCGGCTTGAGGTCGCGTGCTTCGAGCACCCCGGCGAACGCTTCGACCGGCGGGTGTACGCCTCAAGGCTTGGTAAGCCGGAGGCGCTCGTGCTGGTGGCCGAGGCGGAGAACACGGCGGTAAACCCGGCGGGTCACCTCGCGGTCGACGGGGCCGCCGGCGGCGTGGTGGGGTGCGCGATCGCGGTGTTGCGCCGGCACCCGACGTTTCCGACCGGCCGGCTGTTCGGCCTCGCCGTGCATCCGGAGGCTCGTGGGCTCGGGCTGGGCCGCGCGCTGACGCAGCGTGTGATCGCGTGGTCGGCGGGTCACGGCTGCCGTGCGGTGACGCTGGAGGTTCGGGTGGGCAATGAGTCGGCGCTGGTGCTCTACCACGCGCTGGGGTTCGTCGTCACCGGCGACCTGCCCGACTACTACGGGCCGGGCGTTCACGGGCTGAAGATGCGGCTGCCGCTGCCGCGGCCCGGGGAAGCCGGCGACGCAGATTGACCCGCCGTCACGGCAGCGGGTCTCGGGGGCAACCGCGGCGGCGGGGTGTTTTTGCCGGCGGGGGCTGGTTGCCGGGCCCTTGTGTTTTACAGAAGATATATTATCGGACGTTGCGTGCCAGGCATCGGGTCCTCGTCTGCGGGCAGGGAACGGCCCCCAGCGCGTGCAACGAGACCGCGGCGGCACCGGTACCTTGAGGGTGACGAGGCCCGTTCGGGCGTCGATGGGCCGCGCGGCGGTTCGGCCGCGTGGCGTTGATCCGCACGTTTTGGCGAGGGTTGTGCGATGCTGTCGCTGAAGAACGTTCTTCGGGTGGTGGTTGCGGCGATTCTCGGTGGCTGCATGCTCGTCGGGATGACGGCCTGCGGCGGCAGCTCCTCGGCGCCGGCGCCGAAGGCCAAGGCCGCCCCGGCCGACCACGGCGGCGACGACCTGTAACCCGCGGCCGCCCGCCGCGGCCTGCTTCGCGACCCGGATGCGTTCCCTCGTTTGCACGTCCCGCCGCGGACGCGGATGCGGCACGGCGACAAAAATGCCGATAGCCGTGCCCGCGGTCCGCCCGGGGCCGGGCAACGATGGTCGCACGCACCGCGGGGGTCGCCGGCTTTGCAACGTCGAGAGGTCCACAAGTTCGGCGGCACAAGCGTCGCGGACGCCGCACGCATCCGCGCGGCCGCGGCGCTGCTCGCCGGTGCGTGGCGTGGCGGCACCGTGGGCGTGGTCGCGGTGTCGTCGGCCCTGAGCGGCGTGACCGACCACCTGCTGGCGGCGTGTTCTCGAGCCCGCGCGGGCGAGATGGACACCGTCGAGGCCGACGTTGCCGCGCTGCGGTCCAAGCATCTGGCCGTGCTCGAAGGCCTCGCCCCGGCGGCCTCGACGGCCGCGATGTCGGCGGACGGGCATGACCTGCGCGCCGAAATGAACCACCTCATGGACGAGGTGACCGAGCTCCTCCACGGCACCGCGCTCATCCGCGAGCTGACCGCGCGGGCCCGCGACCGCGTCGTGGCCACCGGCGAGAAACTGGCCGTGCGGCTGCTGGCGTTTGCCCTGCGTTCGCTGGGCGTGCCGGCCGAGGCGATGGACGCCGACGGGTTCCTCGCGACCTCCGCGGCCTTCGGCGAGGCGGAGCCCCTGAGCTACACCGACTGCCCCGGCGTCGCCGCCGCGCTCAGGCCGCGGCTGGATCGGGGTGTGGTGCCCGTCGTCACCGGGTTTGTCGGCCGCGCCCCCGACGGCGCGACGACGACGCTGGGCCGGGGCGGGTCAGACTTCACCGCGACGCTGCTCGCCGCCGCGCTGCGGGCCGACGAGGCCGTGATCTGGACCGACGTGCCAGGCGTCTTCAGCGCCGACCCGCGGGTGGTGCCGGGGGCCCGGCTCCTGGAGCGGCTGAGCTACCGCGAGGCGGCGGAGATGTCGTACTACGGCGCCAAGGTGCTGCACCCGCGCACGATGATCCCGATCGCCAAGCTCGGGATCCCCGTGCGGACCAAGAGCTCCTACGAGCCCGAAAAACCAGGCACACTCGTCGAGGCATCCGCCGAGCCGGGCCCGCACGCGGTGAAGGCCGTGACGGCCGTCCGAAGGCAGGCCCTGATCGACGTGCAGGGCAACGGCATGGTGGGCGTGCCGGGCGTCGCGGGCCGGGTCTTCACCGCGCTCGCCGACGCGGCGATCAGCGTGACGATGATCAGCCAGTCGAGCAGCGAGGCCTCGGTGTGCCTCGCCCTGCCCGAGGAGCAGGCCGACCGCGCGCACGCCGTGCTGAACCGTGCCTTCCGCGATTATCTGGCCGACGGGCTCATCGAGCACGTCGCGGCGCGCACGGGCGTCGCCCTCGTCGCCGCGGTGGGCGCCGGCATGGCGCACACGCCAGGCGCCGCGGCCCGGGTGTGCGGCTCGCTCGCCCGCGCGGGGGTGAACATCCTGGCGATGGCGCAGGGCTCGAGCGAGCTGAACATCACCCTCGCCGTGCTGGGCACCGACGCCGACGCCGCCGTGCGGGCGATCCACGCCGAGTTTTACGGCGACTGAGCGAGCACGGTCGCGGCCCCGGTACGCTGCGTTTCCCATGCCGACCCCCCTGCTTCTTTCCGCCGCCGCCCTGACGCCCGACGCTCTTTGGCAGGTCGCGTGCGAGGGCCGGCCCGTCGCGATCAACCCCGCGTCGCTCGCCTCCGTGGCCGCCAACCGCGCCGCGCTCGAGGCCGCCGCGGGCGACGGCCTGCCCCACTACGGCGTCAACACCGGCTTCGGCTCTTTCAGCCGCGAACGCATCAACCCCGCCGACCTGCGCGACCTGCAGCGCAACCTCGTCCGCTCGCACGCCGCCGGCGTGGGCGACCCCCTCCCCGCGCCGATCGTCCGCGGCACGATGCTCTGCCTGCTTTCGTCCCTGCTCCGCGCGCAGAGCGGCGTGCGCCCCGAGCTGCCGACGCTCATCGCCGCCTGCCTGAACGCCGGCCTCACGCCGCGCGTGCCCGAGCTCGGCTCCGTCGGCGCCTCGGGCGACCTCGCACCGCTCGCGCACATCGCCCTCTCGCTCATCGGCGAGGGGCGCGTGCTGGCGAACTCCGGCGGCACCGACGGCCCCGGCCTCGCCTCGGGCGACGCGCTGCGCTCCGCCGGCCTCGCCCCGATCACGCTTGAGGCCAAGGAGGGCCTCGCCCTCATCAACGGCACCCATCTCATGGCCGCCCGCGCCGCGCTGCTCTGGGTCCGCTGGTCGCGGCTCTGGCCCGCCGCGCTCGCCGCGGCGTGCATGTCCATCGACGCCTGCCGCGCGACCGACGCGTTTCTCGACCCCCGCGTCTACACGGCGAGAAACCAGCCCGACGCCGCCCACTCCGCCGCCGAGATGCGCCGCCTCCTCGCCGGCTCCACCATCCTCCCCTCGCACGCCAACGCCGACGACCCGCGCGTGCAAGACCCCTACTCCTTCCGCTGCTCCGCCTACGTCCTCGGCGCGGCCCGTCACCAGGCCCGCGCCTTCCACGACGCCCTCCTCGCCGAGCTCGGCGCCGTCACGGACAACCCCCTCGTCCTCCCCTCGCACGCCGACGCGTCTCGGGCCGACATCGTCTCCGCCGGCAACTTCCACGGCATGCCCATCGCGCTGCCGCTCGACGCGTTCGCGCTCGTCGCCGCGCATGTCGCGGGCATCTCCGAGCGCCGCGTCTACCACATGCTCAGCGCGTTCGACGCGCAGGCGCGGCTCCGCCCCTACCTCAGCCCCAGGCCCGGCCTGCACTCGGGCCTCATGATCGCGCAGTACACCGCCGCCGCGATGGTGAACGAGATCGCCGGCCTCGCCTCCCCCGCCACCGTCATCAACATCCCCACCTCGGCCGGCATGGAGGACTACAACTCCTTCGGCCCGCGAGCCGCGGCAAAGGCCGACCGGGCCCTCGACCTCGCGACCAACGTCGTCGCCGTGGAGCTGCTCTGCGCCGCCCAGGCGATCGAGGCCCACCGCCCCCTCCGTTCGGGCGACGGCGTGGAACTCGCCCACGCCCGTGTTCGCGGCGTGGTCGCCCCGCTTGACGCCGACCGCCCGCCGGGCCCCGACATCGAGGCGGTCGCCGGCATCATCCGCGCGGGCGGCTTTCTGCCCGCCGGGCCCGGGGCCGCCGATCCGGCGTGAGCAATCCCGCCCCTCCCCGTTGTGCGAAGGCGGCCAGCGCGATACAACTGGACCTCGGACGACCGATCCCGCGACGCTCGCTCGGGAGCGCCGCACCTCGCGGCCGATACTTCTCGCGGAGGTGCATCTTGGCCACGGCGACCCATCCCAGGCATCAGTCCAGCGCATCCCCCGCGGCCCGGGCCCATCCGGGCGACCCCGCCGCGGCGCGATCGCCCGTCCCGCCGCCCTCCCACGCCGCAGGCACGGCGCCCAACCCCTCGCCGTCGGACGCACCCCCCCACCGCCACATCCACGCCCCGCGCGGCCGCGAGCGCACGTGCAAGACCTGGGCCGCCGAGGCCGCGATGCGCATGCTCATGAACAACCTCGACCCCGAGGTGGCCGAGCACCCCGACCGGCTCGTTGTTTACGGGGGCCGCGGGCAGGCCGCGCGGAACTGGCCCGCGTACGACGCCATCGTGCGCGCGCTGCGGGCCCTGGCGCCGGATGAGACGCTGCTCGTGCAGTCGGGCAAGCCCGTCGGCGTCGTGCGCACGCACGCGGACGCCCCGCGCGTCCTCATCGCCAACAGCAACCTCGTGCCCCACTGGGCCACGCAGCAGCACTTTGACGACCTCGCCGATCGCGGCCTGATGATGTTCGGGCAGATGACGGCGGGGAGCTGGATCTACATCGGCACCCAGGGCATTCTGCAGGGCACCTACGAGACCTTCGCCGAGTGCGCCAAGCGTCACTTCGAGGGCACGCTCGCCGGCCGGCTCTGCGTCACCGCGGGCTGCGGCGGCATGGGCGGGGCCCAGCCGCTCGCCATCACCATGAACGGGGGCACCTGCCTCATCGCCGACGTCGACCACGCCCGCCTCGCCCGGCGCCACGCCGACCGATATCTCGACGAGATCGTCGTCGACCTGGACGCCGCGATCGACCGCGCCCTGACCATGGCCGAGGGCGACCGGGCCGTCAGCATCGGCGTGCACTGCAACGCCGTGGAGCTGCTCGAACGCCTGCTGGAGCGCGGCGTGACGCCCGACGTCCTCACCGACCAGACGAGCGCGCACGACCCGCTGGAGGGGTACATCCCGGTGGAGCTGTGCGTCAAGGAGGCCGCCGAGGTCCGCCGCGACGACCCCGCGCGCTACCAGGCCCTGAGCCTCGCGAGCATGGAGCGGCACGTCCGCGCGATGGTCGAGCTGCAGCGCCGCGGGGCCGCAACCTTTGACTACGGCAACAACATCCGCCAGCGCGCGCTCGACCACGGCTTTGCCGACGCGTTCGCCTTCCCCGGCTTTGTGCCCGCGTACATCCGCCCGCAGTTCTGCGAGGGCCGCGGGCCCTTCCGCTGGGCGGCCCTCTCGGGCGACCCGATGGACATCTACAAGACCGACAAGGCCCTGATGGAGCTCTTCCCGAACAACGAACGCATGCACCGCTGGCTGCTCAGTTGCCACGCCGACCCCAAGTCGCTGATGGCGCACGATTTCGCCCGGTGCAAGCCCCGCTTCGGCTTCCAGGGTCTGCCCGCGCGCATCTGCTGGCTGGGCCTGGGCGAGCGCGACAAGGCGGGCCTGCTCTTCAACGACATGGTCGCGCGGGGCGACCTGTCCGCCCCCGTCGTCATCGGCCGCGACCACCTGGACTGCGGCAGCGTCGCCAGCCCCAACCGCGAGACGGAGGCCATGCTCGACGGCACCGACGCCGTGAGCGACTGGCCCATTCTCAACGCGCTCGTCAACACCGCCAGCGGGGCGAGCTGGGTGAGCTTCCACCACGGCGGGGGCGTCGGCATCGGCTTCAGCCAGCACGCGGGGCAGGTGATCGTCGCCGACGGCACGCCCG
>CAZCBN010000140.1:0-8079 GCA_964496975.1 uncultured Phycisphaeraceae bacterium | reverse complement strand
CCCCCGCGCCGCGCCCCGGCCGCGCCCACGCCTCGCCGCCCCGCGTCTCGCCGCCCCGCGCCGCCGCACCATCGCCCAACTCGCGCGCCGTGTCGCGGGCCGACTCACGAACGGAGTCACGACCGGCGCCGCGCCCCGGCGTGCCCATCGCGCCGGCCGCATCGTCACACGACGCCGCCGACGGCAGCGCCGGCTCGCCCGCCCCCGCGATCGACCGAGCCGCCGAGGCCTCGCGCCGCCGCACGCTCCGCGGCCGCTCGCCCCCCTCGCCGGCCCACATGAACTCTTCTCCCGCCATCGGCCGAACCTTCCTTGTCGGACGAACCCCGCCCCCCAGCCGCCCCACGCCACCCCTCGGCGCATCACCCGCCGAGCCCACCAAGCCCACCGCGGCGCAACGCCCCAGCGCGCCGCACGCAGCCCACCACCAGCCCCAGCGAACACACCCGGCAACCAACCCCAGCCTTCCAACCCCAGTCATCCAGCCCCAGACATCCAGCCCCAGACATCCAGCCCCAGACACCGACGCACGACACCGCCGCTCGATGCGCCGAGCGCCGTCGATGCCACACACCACACAGCAGTTCATGCCGCCGTCACGCCGGCTCAGCACCCGCGGACAAGCCCAACCCCACTCCCACACGCCGCCCCGGCGGCCGACTCGTCAGCCCGCCCCTCAGCCCGTCCCGCGGTCGCCCCGCGCCACACCTCGTCCGGCGCGGCACGCGGGCCGACGTCACGCCGCCGAACGGCTACGCGCTGTTCGGCGGCACGGCGGATCGAACGCCGCCGCGGCCCACGCCCCCGCGAGCAAGCCCTCCGATCGGGCCGCCCGCGCCGAGGTGCGACGTGCCCCGCCAACGCAACGCGTCGCCGCCGCACACGCCCCTTCGGAGGCTCGCGCCGCGATTAGCCACAACGCCACGCCGCGAATGCCGCGGCGCGACCCACGTCGCCGACCACCCATGGCCCCGCGAGCGAGGCCGCGATGAAGCGGACGCGTGCGGGCCGTGGTCTTCTGATGAAGGGCGCGTCGTCATGGGCAGGGGGTGAGGTTAGCCTCGACACCCGTCAGCCGCAAGACGCACGACGATGCAATCGTCGCCGCGCCCGCGCCCCGCATCAGAGAACGCGTTCGGCGCGCACAAAAACGTGCCCCGCGTCTGGATCCACACCGTCGCAAACGAGTTGTCCACATGTCGTCCAACGCGCACGACGCGCGGCACCGACAGCCCGCCGCGCGGGCGTCACGCCGCGGGCACACCGCGCACAGGTTGCACAAAGGCCCATCGGGCCGCGAACTCCGAAAAGCCCAGCGACTCGTAGAGCCGCAGCGCCGGCTGGTTGCGCCGGTCGACGGCGCACGTCACCTCGCGCACACCGGGCCGCGCGGCGGCGACGAGGCCGCGCTCCAGGAGCCGCCGCGCGAGGCCGAGCCCCCGAACTTCGGGAGCCAGGCCGATGTAGACGAGCTCCACCGCCGACTGCGCCGGCGCCGGGTTCAGGAGCATGCAGCCCATCGGCTCGCCGTGTCGGAAGACGATCCACCACAACGCGGGGTCAAACTCCCCGGATGATCGGTGCGAGTCGATCACGTCGTTGACATCGCGGAGCCCGCACAACTCTGGGCAGTCGAGCGTCTGCGCGTACGTGCGCTCCAGAGCGGACGCGACGATCCGATGCTCGGCCGGGTCGTGCACATCGCGAACCGCGCGCACATCGACGCCCGTCGGCCAAGGCCCCGTTGGCGCGACCCGGGCCGGGCTTGGGCGGCGGGCCCCGAGCCGCGCAAGGCCGGACAAGGGCTTGCGCAGATACGCCAACTGCCCGACGCTCGTCATCCCCGCGTCGCGCAGCGCCGCGAGCGCCCACGGCTCGTTCGGCTGCGGCAACGCCTGAACGAGGTGCAGCCGATCCCCGAGCGTGGCCGCGCCCCCGGAAACCGCGGCGCGGATGGCGGCGACGCGCTCGGCGGCTTGCTCGGCTGGGGTGCCACACCCCTCGCTGCTGCCGGGCTTGGAAAGAAAGATCATCGCCGTGCGCCCGGCGGAGGGCACCAGCAGCACCACCTGACGCAACGGGCCGATGGGCCCCGCGGAGGTTGCCCACAACAGGTTGAGGTCGATCCCGTACGCCCCGGCCGAGGCGAGCAGCCGGCTCGCGGCGGCGGCGTGGTCCGGCCCGTCCACGAGGCGCATCGCGGCCTCGTGCCATCGGTCGGGCGGAACCCGGTCGGCGGTCAGGACGGTCTGGGTGGACATGGCGTTGGGGGGGTTCGGGTGGAGGCGGACGGGCCGCGGATCTCGCTAGACTATTCCGAACGAGGCGGGAAGGGGTGGCGCAGGAACACGGGATGATCGGATTGCGAAGCAGGGGCTTCGTGGGTGCGGTGTGGGGTGTGGTGTGGGGTGGGGCCATCGGATCGGCCGCCTCGGAAGGACACGGCAGGTGATGCGGAACACGATCGCTGGTGGACAAACCCGTTTCGGTCACGGCCGCTGGGGCGGGCTGACGCGTCTTTCGGTCGCGGCGTTGGCGGCGGTGCTGGGCGCCGGGATGCCCGCGGGCGTCGCCCGGGCGGTGCCCGAGCCCGAGCCGGTGCCGACCAAGTGGGAGTTTGAGTTCCGCCCCGGCCCGCTGCGGCTGGCGTCGGTCGCGGACAGCAATGGCCGGGTCCGCCCGTACGTCTACATGACCTACCGGGTGACGAACTACACCGGGCTGGATCGGCTGCTGGCCCCGGCGTTTGACCTCGCGACGCGGGACGGGGACGTGCTGCGGGCGGGGCGCGGGGTCCCCCCGGAAGTGGTGGATTTCATCAAGTCCAGGCTGGGCGACCCGCTGCTGGAGGACCAGCTCAGCATCGTGAGCACGCTGCTGCAAGGGCCCGAGAACGCTCGATTTGGCGTGGTGGTCTGGCCGCTGCCGGACAGCAATACCGATGAACTGGTCGTCTTTGCGGCGGGGTTCTCGGGCGAGTTTCAGGCTTACTTCACGACGGACGGTGACTCGGGCGAGCAGGTTCGGCACGTGCTGCGGAAGACGCTGATGCTTCGGTACCCGGTTCCGGGTGATCTGCGCGGCTTTGGCGATGCGGAGATCGCCGCACAGGCGGACCGATGGGTGATGCGCTGAGCGGTTGGACCCGGGCGGGGGAGCAGGGCTAGTGTCTGGGCCCACGAATCGGCCCCTTGGGCGGGCGGGGATGTGGTTGCGGTTCAGTTTGGCGGATGGAGGCACGGCGTCATGGCTCACAAGAAGGCTGGCGGCTCGACGAAGAACGGACGCGACTCCAACCCGCAGTACCGCGGGATCAAGCTGTACGGCGGTCAGATCGCCCAGCCGGGCTCGGTGATCGTGCGCCAGTGCGGCACGCCGTTCCAGCCGGGGTTCAACGTTCGTCTGGGCAAGGATGACACGCTGTTCTCCGTGGCGACGGGGCGGGTGGTCTTCCAGGGTCGCCGGGTGCACGTCGACCCGCTGGACGAGGCGGCGGTGCGGCCGGTGGTGCTGCAGCGCCTCCGTGCGGCGGCCGCGGCGAACTGAGGCTGGGCGCAAGCTCGCCTGATTGATGATGCAACTGAACTCGGCGGGCTGACCTTGGTCTGCTCGATGTGATGCGTTCGTGCGCGCTGGGCGCGGCGATGTGGAGCCGCGCGGGTTTGCGTTGCTGCCCGCTGCGGCGGCGTCTGCGGATCGACGTGTGGCCGGTGTGGGGCGGGGTTCGCGGGTTCTTGCACGCTGGCTTTGTGGGTTGGCCGATGTGGGCCCGAGGCCGGTGGGTGCGGCGCGACGCGACTCGACGCGGGAGCGGGGCGGGCGCGGGGCGGCGTTGTCGCGGTGGGCGGCTTAGAGTCTGCCGGCGGCCGGGTGCGGCGCGGGGGTCGCGGGCATGATGTGCGAAAACTGCGGGCAGCGCGAGGCGACGATCCACGAGGTGACGATCCGCTCCGGCAAGGCGCGGGAGCGGCATCTGTGCGAGCAGTGCGCCGGGCAGGCGGGCCTCGCGGGCGGCTTGGAGGGCGGCCTCATCACGCCCGGGGGCGTGGGGCCGGGGCTGGTCGGGCCGGGCTTTTCTGGCTCGGGCGCGGGATCGAGCGGCAAGGCGTTGGCGGGGCCGGCGGCGCTGGCGGCGGGGATGGTGCCGACGGGCGGCGCGGGCGTTGCGGGCGGCGCGGCGGCGGGGGCGGCGGGGCGGGGCGATGCGTCGCTCGCGGCGTGCGGTCGCTGCGGCCTGACGTACGCGGCGTTCAAGCAGACGGGGCTTTTGGGGTGCCCGGGGTGCTACGCGGCGTTTGAGGAGCGACTGGGCCCCTTGCTGGAGCGGGCCCACGAGGGCGCGACGCACCACGTGGGCAAGGTTCCGCGGCGGGCGCTGGCGGAGTGCCGCGCGGAGGGCGGGGGCGAGGGCGCGGCAGGGCTGCTCGGCGGCGAGGCGGAGCGGGCGGAGCGGATCGAGACCGTGCGCAAGCAGTTGCGGCGGGCGGTGGAGAGCGAGCAGTACGAGCTGGCGGCGCGGCTGCGGGATGAGCTGGACGGGCTGCTGTCGCGGCGGTCCTTTGGCGCGGGGCCGGTGGGGGGCGCCGGGCCGGTGACGGGCGCGGGGGGGCAGCCTTGAGCGAGCGCGGGCCACAGCGTGACGTCGGGTCGGCGGGGGCTTCTGGATCTGCCGGGGCCTCGGGATCTGCCGGGGCGGGCGGGAACGGGGGCGACGGCGGCGGTCTGCACACGCGTCGAACCGAGTGGCTCCGAGGCGTGGGGCAGTCGGCGGACGTGGTGATGTCGTCGCGGGTTCGGCTTGCGCGGAACCTGGTGGGGTTTCGGTTCATGTCGGGCGCGTCGCGCGAGGATCGGCGGGAGATCCTCGACGTGTGCCGGCGGGCGCTCCTCAACGCGGGGCTCGCGGAGCGGCTCGCGTGGGTGGACCTGCACGAGTGCGGCACGCAGGAACGCACGCTGCTGGTGGAGCGGCACGTCATCAGCAAGCAGCACGCGAAGGGGAAGCTCTCAAGCGGCACAGGCGGGGCGGGGGAGCCGCGGGGCGTGGCGTTCAGCGTGCCGGACGAGCGGCTCAGCGTGATGGTGAACGAAGAGGACCACCTGCGGATCCAGGCGATCCACGCGGGGCTTGATCTGGCTGGGGCGTTCGCGGCGTGCGACCGGGCGGACGACCTTTTGGAGCGGGGGCTGGACTTTGCGTTCAGCCCGCGGTTCGGGTACCTGACGTGCTGCCCGACCAACGTGGGGACGGGGGCGCGGTTCAGCGTGATGCTGCACCTGCCGGCGCTGCGGCTGACGGGCGAGGTGGAGAAGGCGAAGCGCGCCGGCGAGGACATCGGGCTCGCGGTGCGCGGGTTCTTTGGCGAGGGGTCGGACGCGGTCGGTGACTTTTTTCAGTTCAGCAACCAGACCACGCTGGGCAAGAGCGAGGACGTGCTGCGGCACGAGATGGAGCACGAGATTGTGCCCAGGCTCGTGGAGTATGAGCGGCAGGCGCGGCGGGCGCTGCTCGAGCGGCGACGCCGCATGACGGAGGACGCGGTGCAGCGGGCGCTGGGCACGCTGCGGCACGCGAGGCTGCTGACGGCGGACGAGGCGATGAAGTCGCTGAGCCTGGTGCGGCTGGGCGTGGTGACGGGCGTGCTGGGCGAGGTGACGCTGGACACGGTGCACCTGCTGATGCTGCTCGTCCAGCAGGCCCACCTGCAACAGGTCCGGGGCCGCGAGCTGACGCAGGACGAACGCCGCGCGGCCCGGGCCGACCTCGTGCGCGAGCGCCTTGGCGGGGCGTGATGCGCGGCCGCTCTGGGAGACCTGGGCGCGCGAGTGACGCGGCGCGGCGTCGGCCCGAGCGGCGGGCAGAAGCCGCGGGGGCTGTGGCGGCGTGGGATGCCTTTGAATCGGCGTGGCTGGGGCGGGAGGCGTCGCGGCTGGAGGGGTGGCGGCCCGACGGGCCCGGGGCGTGGTGCCCGCGGTGCGGCGGCGACGTCGGGCCGTACGAGGCGGACGGGGACGGGTGCCGGGCGTGCCGCGGGTCGAGGCCGGCGTTCGAGCGGGTGATCCGGCTCGGGGCCTACGAGGGACAACTGCGGCAGGCGGTGCTGGCGGCGAAGTTTTCGGCGGACCGGGCGGCGGGGGAAGAACTGGGGTTTTTGCTGGGTCGTCGGCTCGTTGAGGCCGCCGGGCAGATCGGGGTGGAGGCGGCGCGGGTGGTGGTGACGCCGGTGCCGACGACGTGGCGGCGGCGCGTTGCCCTCAACAGGGGTGTCGATCACACGCTGACGTTGGCGCGGGCGGTGTGCCGGGCGTCCGGGGCGAGATTGGTCCGGGGGCTTTTGGGGACGCATCGGCCCCGGCAGGCGACGCTGGGGGCGTCGGCGCGGGCGATGAACGTCCGGCGGCGGTTTTGGTGGCGGGCGGGGTGGCCGGCAGGGTCGGCGGGGGCGGGTGTGGGGAGGGGGGTACAACTTGTCGTGGTGGTGGATGATGTGATGACGACCGGTGCCACCATGCGGGCGGCGACGCGGGCGGTTCGCGTCGGGGCGCGGGGCCGATCAGCGGCGGCGGGCGTCGCGATTTGGGCGTTGGTAGCGGGGGTCACGCCCCGCGCGGGGGCCCGTTCGGGCGTGGGGACGGTGGGGATTGGGGGAGATGTGGCGAGAATGAGTGAAGATGAAGTGAGCGGAGTTGCTTGACCGCACTTGGGTGAGGGGTACACTCTCCCCCGCCGCTGAACGCGGCCGCCCCTCTCGAAGGGTGCTGCGAGAGCCTTGCAGGCAACTGTGTTTGGGCTTCTGGCAGTGGGCACGCGAGTGCTGATCGGACCGGCAGGTTGCTGATCTGGTCGCCGCACCTTGGCAAGTGAACAGTTGGGTCCACCGCGAGAATGTGCGGTGTTGGCACCGATTCACGAATCGGGCTCCGCAAGGGCAGCCGGCACCGAAAGAAGCCCCGGGGTTGTATACACAGCTCCCTGGGTTTGGCATTCTCGTGAAGGATCGACCCTCCCCGCGGCACCGAGTTTACTCGGGGCTACGGCCTACCGGCTTCGGCCGGGATGCTCGCGGGGTAGAACGTCACCTTGAGTGCCAATGAAATCAAGCCCCGCGACGGGCCATCCGTTGCGGGTTGCGATGGCCGAGGCCTCCCTTGTGGAGGTCTTTGGAGCATCGCGAGACCGGCCCCGTTCCCCCTGGAAGAACCGAGACCGCCTTGAGCGGTTTCGGGGACAGGCATGGGCGGGGTAGCCGGATCGCTTCATGAGTGTCGAACTGAACAGGGCCTGGGCTTCCGCAAGGGGGTTTGGGATTCCTGACTGCAAGACCACAAAGTGAAGAGTTTGATCCTGGCTCAGATTGAACGCTGGCGGCATGGCTAAAACATGCAAGTCGAACGCGCGAAAGCGAGTGGCGAAAGGGCGAGGAATAGTATCGAACGTACCCTGAGGTGGGGGATAGCCGCGGGAAACTGCGGGTAATACCCCATGTGCTCTCCGGAGGAAAGGTTTACCGCCTCAGGAGCGGCGATACTCCTATCAGGTAGTTGGCGGGGTAATGGCCCACCAAGCCGAAGACGGGTAGCGGGTGTGAGAGCACGACCCGCCGCATCGGGACTGAGACACTGCCCGGACTCCTACGGGAGGCTGCAGTAACGAATCTTCCGCAATGGGCGAAAGCCTGACGGAGCAATGCCGCGTGTGGGATGAAGCTGCTTCGCAGTGTAAACCACTGTCAGGGTCTAGCACCAACGAGCAGACCCAGAGGAAGGGCCGGCTAAACTCGTGCCAGCAGCCGCGGTAATACGAGTGGCCCTAGCGTTAATCGGAATCACTGGGCTTAAAGCGTGCGCAGGCGGGTCGGCAGGCGTCTTGTGAAATCCCTCGGCTCAACCGGGGAACTGCAGGGCGAACCGCCGACCTCGAGGAAGGTAGGGGCCAGCGGAACTATGGGTGGAGCGGTGAAATGCGTAGATATCCATGGGAACGCCAATGGCGAAGGCAGCTGGCTGGGCCTTTCCTGACGCTCAGGCACGAAAGCGTGGGGAGCAAACAGGATTAGATACCCTGGTAGTCCACGCCGT
>CAZCBN010000139.1:1129-8180 GCA_964496975.1 uncultured Phycisphaeraceae bacterium | reverse complement strand
GAAGATCCTGACGGCGGAGGACCCGGTCGAGTACGACATCGACGGGCTGTGCCAGTGCCAGATGAACGAAGAGGTGGGGCTGACGTTCGCGAAGGCGCTGCGGAGCTTTTTGCGTCAGGACCCGGACGTGATCCTGGTGGGCGAGATCCGCGACCTTGAGACGGCGTCGATCGCGGTGCAGGCGTCGCTGACGGGCCACCTTGTGCTGAGCACGCTGCACACGAACGACGCGCCGAGCTCGGTGATCCGTCTCGTGGACCTGGGCCTCGAGCCCTTCCTTTTGACGGCGACGATCGAGGGCGTGGTGGCGCAGCGCCTGGTGCGCAAGCTCGACCCGACGCTGCGCGAGGCGTACACGCCGAGCGAGGAAGAGCTGATGGAGCTGAACCTGACGCCGGAGAAGGTGCGCGGGCGTCAGTTCTACCGGCCCAAGAAGACGGACCAGGTGGGCGGTGGGTACAAGGGCCGGATGGCGTTGTTCGAGATCATGTCGATGGACGACGGGATGCGCGAGCTCGTGATGAAGGAGGCGAGCACGGCGGTGCTGCGCGAGCACTCGCGGCGACGCGGGATGCGGAGCCTCCGCGAGTGCGGCCTGCTCGCGATCTACGAGGGGATGACGTCGATCGAAGAGGTGGTGCGGGAGACGCTGGCGGAGGAGTGAGCGGGGGGGGGAGGCATCCAGGCACCGAGGCACCGAGGCACCGAGGCATCGAGGCACCGAGGCACCAAGGCATTGGGCATCGGGGCAGTGAGTACGAGGCATTGAGATTCGGGTGTGTGCGGGGTGGCGTTGGGTTTGGGCGGGCGTGGCCCGCGGCTTGAACTGAGGACACGACCATGCCGACGTTTGCATACGAAGCGCTGAGCACCGCGGGCAAGCCCGAGAAGGGGACGATCGAGGCCTCGAACAGCGAGGAGGCGATCCAGCGGATCAAGGCGCGGCAGCTCTTCCCGACGAAGGTGGAGCCGGCGAAGGCGGCGGCGAAGGCGAAGTCCGGCGCGGCGGTGGGCGCGGCGGCCGCGGCGACGGCGAAGAAGAAGAAGAAGGCGAGCGGCGGCATCGCTATCGGCCGGGTGAAGACCAAGAACCTGACGCTGTTCACGCGGCAGCTCTCGACGCTTCAGGACGCGGGCCTGCCGCTGCTGCGGAGCATCCAGATCCTGGAGAGCCAGCAGAAGCCCGGGCTGATGAAGAACATCCTGGGCGGCGTGGCGGAAGAGGTGGAGGGCGGCGGCTCGCTCAGCGAGTCGATGGCGAAGTTCCCGAGGGCGTTCGACAAGCTGTATGTGAAGATGGTGCACGCGGGCGAGATCGGCGGCGTGCTGGACATCATCCTGCAGCGCCTCGCGGAGTTCATGGAGAAGGCCGAGCGGTTGAAGCGCCGGATCAACGGCGCGATGGTGTACCCGATCGTCGTGATCATGCTGGCGTTGACGATCCTGACGGCGATCATGGTGTTCATCATCCCGAAGTTCGAGGAGATCTTCGCGGACTTCGGCGTGAAGCTGCCCGGGCTGACGGTGTGGCTGATGACCACGAGCCGGTGGGTGGCGGGCGGCGTGCCGGGGCAGAAGGTGCCGGGGTTTGTCTTCATCATCCTCGCGGCGATCCTGACGCCGATCGTGTTCAACCTGATCCGCGCGACGAAGCCGGGCAAGGCGGTGTTCGACATCCTCTTCCTGTACGCGCCGATCTTCGGGAAGCTGATCCGCAAGACGACGATCGCTCGCTTCACGCGGACGCTCGGCACGCTGATCGGCGCGGGCGTGCCGATCCTGGAGGCGGTGAACATCACGCGGGACACGTGCGGCAACTTCGTGTTCGAGCGGGCGCTGCAGAAGGTGCACGACTCGATCCGCGAGGGCGAGAGCTTCGCGGGCCCTCTCCGCGAGAGCAAGACGTGCGACGCGATCGTGGTGAACATGATCGACGTGGGCGAGGAGACGGGCGAGATGGACGCGATGATGCTGAAGATCGCGGACAACTACGACGAAGAGGTCGACGTCGCGGTGGCCTCGCTCGTGAGCCTGCTGGAGCCGCTGATGGTGGTGGTGCTGGGCGGCATGGTCGGCACCATCGTGGTCGCGATGTTCCTGCCGCTCGTCGAGATGATCAACAGCCTGAACGGCGGCGGCGTGTGAGCGGCGGCGTGTGAACCGGGTGCGGGGGCCGCGAGCGGCGGCACCCGCGGTCCCCGGGCGGGGCGGATGGGAGCGGCGATGCACCGGGAACTGACAACACGGCCGCGGCGGCGTGAACGGGTGGCGGGGGCGGCGTGCGACGCGCGCTCGGCGCGCGGTTTCACGCTGGTCGAGGTGCTGTTCAGCGTGCTCATCATCGGCGTGCTGCTGGGCGTGCTGATCGTCGGCGTGCGCGGGGCGGCGACGTTTGCCCGCGACCAGGCGGCGAGCGGCACGGTGCGGAGCATGGGCACGGCGCTCGCGGCGTTCAAAACGGACTTCTCGTTCGATGTGCCCGTGGTGTACGACGGCGGGGCGACGGGCGGGAACATGTCGCTCGGCCCGCGGACGGTGGCGCCGCCCGTGGCGCTGCCCGGCGAGGGCGCCCGCGCGGGGACGCCGGTGTACGAGCCGGCGGGCGTTCCGCAGCCGAACACGTACAACCTGGGGAACAACCTGGCCTTCTTCCGCTCGCACCCGGACGACGGGGCGGCGAACCGGTACCGGTCCGGGAGCACGGACTATCTGGAAGCGGGGCAGCGCTACAGCAAGATGAGCCTCGCCTACTACCTCGTGGGCTCGCTGCCGTCGCGGGTGGACGGGGTGGACGGGCCCGGGTTTCGGACGGTCGGGCGGTCCGGGGCCTTCCGCCGCGGGACGGACGCGGGGAAGGTGTACGACTCGTACTTTGACCCGGGGCGCAGCTCGGCGACGCTGGACACGCAGCACGTGGACCCGCTGGAATACGAAGAGTTCGGCGGGTCGGTCGTTGATTCGTCGAGGCGTGTGAGGGTGAGCGAGAGCGATCTTCAGGACTACCACGCCGTCGTGGACAACAACGGCCGCGGGTTCCGCTACTACCGCTGGGTGAGCGGCGACGACGCGGGGCAGGTGGCGGACGCGGGGGACCTGAACATCCCCGCGGTGCTGCTCGACCCGCGGCTCGTGGCGGAGTTTGACTCGGCGAACGCGACGACGCGGGCCACGCTCGATCTGACGGGCGGGGACGCGGGGCCGAGTGGGCGATCGTGGGCGCGGGCGCCAACGGACTCTTCGGCACCGAGCCGGCGGAGGTGATCGCCCGCGAGCTCGGGGCCCGGGCGCCGTCGACCGAGGCCGAGGCGGTGGAGCTCCGCCGGCGCGCGTGGCGCGACAACCTGGTGGAGGTGGGGCGATGAGCCTGCGTCGCGCAGCGAAGATGACGGCCCGCTGGGGCGCCGCGCGGGCGGCCGCCGCCCGCGGTCACACGGCCCCGCGGCACGCCGCCCGGCCGGGCTACACGCTGGTTGAGCTGTTCCTGGTCGTGGCGATCCTCGCCGTGGTGGTGTCGGTGTCGATCCCGGCGTTCACGGCGATGCAGACGTCGGCGAACCGTGCGTTGGCGTCGAACTCGCTCGTGGTGTCGCTGCGGGTGGCGAAGGCGATCGCCGAGGCGGGAGAGGCGGACACGTGCGTGGCGTTCCTTCAGGACGAGGGCGGCAACACGCGGGCGGTGCCGTGCGTGTACGTGGGGACGTTGGAGGACAAGTTCTCCTTCGGCGGCGACAACACCGCGCAGCGCGGCCCGCTGCGGGATGTGTTCGCGCCGCTCGACGACGCGCCGAACATCGCCATGCCCGCGGGCTGGCAGGTGGCGGGGCTGGCGCCGGCGGGGCTGCTCTCGCAGACGGACCCGCGCGTGGAAGCTGCGCTCGGCAACTCGAACGTGTGCGACTGGTACAACACGCTCAACTACGGCGGGCGGAACCCGTCGGACCCGGCGAAGGAGGCCGTGCAGTGGCTCCTGCCGCAGAGCGGGTACTACGACGTCGGCCTCCAGTACGTGCAGGGCGCGGCGTCAACGCCGACACCGCGGCAAAGCTTCATGGTGCGGTTCGAGGCGCGGACGGGCTCGGCCGTGACGAGCGGCCGCGACGCGCTGGTGATCGACGTGCGGCCCAACGAGGCTCGGCGGAACCAGGCGTTGAGCGGCGTGTTCGCGGCCGACCGGGCCCGCTTCCGGGCCGACCAGGCGGACAGCCTGATCGACTGGGCGCGGACGATGCTGGCCGAGCGGGCGGTGTCGCGTGAGATCCGGTCGCGCATCCTCGGCAACGCATCCAACGACACGGTGCTGTGCCGGGCGGTGACGCAGCTCGCCGTGTTCCGCACGCAGGACCTGCTCACGGGCATCGGGGCGCGGCGGGCGAACGCGACGACCGGCACGGTGTACCGCGCGTGGTCGGAGAACCGCCGGGTGGAGTTCGACTTCTCGATCTTCGCCGGCAACCCGGCGCGGGACGACAACGCCGAGGTGCGCGGCGCCATCACGCAGTGGATCGGCGGGGACACGAACCTCAACGGGCAGTTCGTGCCCGACCTCGAAAACCCGCCCGCGGGCGTGACCCTGACGGACGAGGACCGTTCGCGGCCCGACCAGCCGCGGGCCATCCTGTTCGCGGTGCAGGTCGCGACCGGCGAGATCGTGGAGACCATCCGATGAAGACGTCGTGCGGCAGGACGCGGGTGGGCACGCGGGGGTTCTCGATCATCGAGATCCTGATCGCGGTGCTGGTGCTCGGCCTGGGCCTGCTCGGGCTCGCGGCGGTCTTCCCGTCCGTGATCGAGCAGCAGCGGCGGGCGTCGGACGAGGTGGCGGGCGCGGCCGCGGCGCAGGCCTTCATCGCGCAGATCGAGAACCAGGTGCGCACGCTCGGCTTCATCAACGACGGCGCTGACGCCACGATCACCGTGGCGAACGCCGCGGGCGCGAGCGTCTTCGGCGCGGACAGCGGGGGCGAGTACGGCAACAGCCTCGGGTTCAGCTACCTGTGGGAAGTCGACTGGGAGTGGAACGGCGCGATGCCGGGCCTCCTGAGTGACTACGAGATGGACGGCGGCCTCCGCTTCGGCAGCTATCTGAACGAGGGCTCGTTCAATCGGGCGGAGTTCCCCGTGGCCTCCCGCCTGTCGCCCGCGCCGTTCTCCGGCACGGCCCCGGCGTACGTCTGGGACGCCGTCGCTCGGCGCGATGCGCAGGACCGCGTGCAGCTCGCCGTGTTCGTGCGGCGGATCGACACCGGCATCCGCGGGCAGGAGCGCGACGGCGACCGGCCGGGCGACGCGCTGTCGCGGGCGCTCACCGGCGTTGGCCTGCCGGGGAACACGCCGAGCCATTTTCCTGTGTCGTTTGACTACGCGCCGTCCACGCGTCGCCCGACGCTGGACGGGCGTCGGAACGTCGGGGATATTCGCTACAGCCGGCCGCTGTCGCTCGCGGCCGACGTTGCGCTCGCGGGGGACACTGTGCAAGGCGTGACCGTGGACGAAGCGGACGAGGGACGGGTGATCGTCGTGACGAACTCGGCGGCGAGCGATGTCGCGGTGGACGCGGAGCGCGCGGACATCCGACTTTTCACGCAGGCGGGCGTGCGGTTTGTCGACAACCTGGGCGTCGTGCGCGAGGTGGTGGGGCCGTACCGCAACCGGCAGATGCAGGGCGGGACGGACACGTCGAGCAGCGGCGAGCAGCTCGTCGAGGTGCGGCCGGCGTACTCGGTGTTTCAGTCGCGGCAGGCCACGGTGGGCACGACGGTGTACAACAGCGCGAACGCCGCCGACCGGCGGAGCCGGCTTCGGCAGGTGGTCTTCACGCCGCAGCGGGCCGTGGCGGTCGCGGTGCTGACGATCGAGAACTGACACCCGCGGTGGTTCGGCCCGGCTCGGCGGGCTCCCAGGGGACGAGGCATGCGCAGCGGATCACACGGGACATCACGGCGATCGACGGGCGGACCTCGGTCGGCGGGCTTCACGCTCGTGGAGGTCGTGGTGGCGATCGGCCTGCTGGCCGTGGTGACGGTGATCATCGCGGGCGTGTTCACGTCGGTGGGCGAGACGGTGACGCGGGGCAAGCGCGTGAGCGACCTGAACCGTTTCGCCGCCCGGCTCGAGCGGCTGATGCGGGAAGACTTCTCGTCCATGATCCGCCAGGGCGGCTTCATGGTCGTGCGCAACGAGCTGACAAACACCTACACCGGCGCGCGGCCGCAGGCCCGGGACGTGCCGCTCACGCCCGACGACACGACCGACGAGGACGGCAACGGCCGCGCCGGGCGTGCGCGGCGCATCGACGAGCTGATGTTCTTCGCGCGGGGCGAGTTCACGAGCCGGCGCTCGTCGCCCCATCCCGACCTCATCGTGAAGAGCGGCGAGGCGCGGGTGTACTACGGGCACGGGCAGCGTTTGCCGGAGTTCGCGCCGGGCGAGGCGAACCATGAGCGGTACCGCCGCCCGCGGCTCGACGAGCCCAACAACTTTGTCGGTGCGCGGCTCGGCGAGCCCTCGCCCGCCGGCTTTGACAACCCGAACGAGTACGCGTCGGACTGGACGCTGCTGCGGCACGTCACGCTGCTGGTCCCCCCGGCCCCCGCGGCGAAGCCGTTGCCCAACCGCGTGCTGGGGCTGACGCCGCCGACGAACCCGAACGACTTCGCGCGGCTCGCCGACCACACGCGGCAGATCGGCGGCTCGCCCGCGGCGCAGTCACTCTTCCACCGGCTCGCGGGCATGGAGGCGCGGGAGGCGGGCCTCGCGCCGCCGGCGGGCCTGCGCGAGGCCGACACCAACGTGTCGGCGCTGGGCTCTGAGCCCGAGCGCGACGTGGCCCCGCTGTTCATGTCAGGCCTTGTGGACGTGGCGGCGACGACGCTGCAGGAGGTCACGGGTTGGGTGGTCGCGCCGTCGTTTGATACCGACGGGCTGGGCGGCCCCATGGCGGGGTTCCTCGTCACGCCGGCGGATATCGGGCAGCCCGACCTGACCGGCGCGCGAACGCCCCGACTGACGTTTGACGCGGCCGCATCGCCTTCGGTGGTCGCGGACGCGGACC
>CAZCBN010000139.1:0-1119 GCA_964496975.1 uncultured Phycisphaeraceae bacterium | reverse complement strand
CTGTCCCCCGCGGCGGCGTTCCGACAACTGCCTCAGCGGTGGATGCTCGAGGCGTTGCCGAGCATCCCGTACGACGCGGCGGCGGCGAACCGCACCGGGTTCCGCATGCGCTACGAGCCGCTGCCCCCTGACCCGCGCGTGGGCTTCGACGACGGCGAGAACCTGAGCGACGCGGAACTGCGCCGCGCGAGCTACGAGTACGCGGACCAGCAGATGCTCTCGAGCGCGGTCTTCGCGCCGCGGTGCACGGAGTTCGTCGTGGAGTTCAGCTTCGGCATCACGGACCTGCGCACCGCCGGGACCAACGGCGCCGGCTTCGCCCGGCCCGTGTGGCACGGCCTGCGGCGGTTCGCGGACATCGACGCCTCCAACACGTACACGCGGAACCGCGACGTCCTCCTCGCCGACCGGCTCTACACGCCCAACGGGCAGATCCCGACGTACGACAACACCCGGCTGGAGCGGCGAAACACCACGGCGCCGGGCTTTGACATCCCGAACGATCCCGAGCTCCTCCCCAGCACCGCGGACGCCGAGTCGATCACGCAGGCGACCGGCACGGGCGAGAGCCTCTCCGTGCGTGCGGCCGAGCTCGTCGATTTCCGGCGCAGCCAGCAGCAGCCCACGCCCACCGACGTGATCGCCGAGTACTGCTTCGGCGTCGCGGACCCCGGCGCCGACCCCGCGTCGACCGTCGACGCGGCGTGGCCCTGGCCCAAGCTGGTGCGTGTCACGATCCGCCTCGCCGACGAGGCCGACCCGACGATTGAGCAGACGTACGAAGTGACGTTCCGCGTCCCCGATGCCGGGGAACGCTGACGACGCCGCGGCGGTGGGTGTTGCACGCCCGCACGCCGCCCGCAGGAGTTCACCATGCACGCCGATCGAACCGCGCACGCCGATGTTTCGCGAAGCGGACGGATCCACACGCCGGCGATGCCGCCGGCGCGGCCCGAGACGATGCCGGGCGAGGCGGCCCGTGCGGCGCGGCAGCGCGCTCATCGTGACGATCGGCACCCTCGCCGTCATCGCGGTCTTCGCCGCGATCTATGTCACCATCGGGCAGAGCGACCAGCGGCTGGCCGCGACGGTTCGCCAGGACGCCGCGGTCGCCGGCGT
>CAZCBN010000138.1:0-8201 GCA_964496975.1 uncultured Phycisphaeraceae bacterium | reverse complement strand
CACGTCGAAAAAATCGGCCGCACCGTTCCCGTCGAAGTCGCCGCCGCAGGCGTTGAGCGTCGGCGTGAAGGTCAGGCGGTCGATGTTGAAGCCCGCCGCGTCGGCGCCGAGGTTGACGAGGCGCAGGCGCGCCTGCCCGGACACCGGGGTGTTCATCGTGAACGTGACCTCCTGCCACGTCTGCCAGCCGCCGGTGCGCGGCACGTTCACGACGCCGGTCGCGTCCTGGCCGTTCACCTCAACGCGGAACGAGGCGCCGTTGTTGGGCGTCGCCACGCGGGCCCGCACGCGGTACCGCCCGGGCCCGTCGGCCGCGGTGGCGAGGTTGGCGGTGTACTCGATCCACTCGCCCGCGCGCATCCAGCCGACGTTGAAGCCGCCGCCCGCGGTGCCCTCGATGTCGACGGCCTCGCCGTTGCGGTACTGGCCCCCGTTGTTGTTCCCGTCCGCCTCGTTGTACGAGACGCCCTGGCCGCCCAGGTCATAGTTCTCCATCTCGATGGTGCCCGGCAGGTTTACCGGCGTGCCGAGGAAGGGCTGCTTGGGGTCGGGCAGCGAGTAGACGCGCACCCAGTCGACGCGCATCTGCTGCGGGAAGACCGACGAGCCGTCCGGGTTGCCGGGGAAGTTGCCGCCCACCGCGACGTTCAGCAGCAGGTGGAAGCGCTGGTGGTCAAAGGGCGCGCGGTCGTTGTTCGGCGCGGCCGACGAGGTCCACGCCCCCGAATCAAGCCGCGAGTAGAGCACGTCGTCGACGTACCACTCCAGCCGGTCGGGGTACCAGTCCACGCGGAAGACGTGGTACTCGCTGTCAAAGGGCGCGCTCATCGTCGTCGAGACGCCGCGGCTCTGGTTGTTGGGCCAGGGCGCGCCGAAGTGGATCGTGCCGTACACCCGGTCGGCGATGTTGGTCGCCTCCATGATGTCGATCTCGCCGCTCGCCGCCCAGCCGCCGTAGGGAGAGCCCGTGGGAAGCATCCAGAACGCGGGCCAGATGCCGCGGGTGGAGGGGAGCTTCATGCGGGCCTCGATGCGCGAGTACCCGAAGTCGCGCTGGCCCATCGTGCGGAGCCGCGCCGAGGTGTAGTTGAAGCCGGCGAAGTTCTCCCGCCGCGCCTCGATCACCAGCTCGCCGTTCTCGATCCGCACGTTCTGCGAGCGGTTGGTGTAGTACTGCAGCTCGTTGTTGCCCCACCCCGAGGGCAGGCCCACCGCGGTGCCGTCGCCGATCATGGGCTGCCACACCGTGGTGTTCAGCGTGTTGAACTCGTCGGCCCAGATCAGCGTCTGCGCCGAGGCGCCGCCCGCCGCGCCGGCCAGCACCGTTGCCGCCGCGACCCGCCCCGCCGCGGCCAGGCCCGCCGCCCACACACCTGCACGTCCATCGCCGCGCCGTCCCGACATCGGTGCCTCCACGGACTGAGCCGCTGTTGTCGGAGGCCGGGCCGCGACGCATCCCACGCCGCCCGCCCGCCCCCTTCCCTTCCCACACCTTCGCCCACCGGGCCGCCCCCGGGTGCGAATATCCGCAAAAAACCCGCGCCCGACCGAGAGGCCGGGCGCGGGGTGAGCGATCGTTCGCCGCGCCGCGGCCCGGTTACGGGCAGCCGGCGTCGAGCACCGCGAGGAAGTCAAACAGGTCGAAGATGTCCGCAGGGCTCGTGTCCCCGTTGAAGTCCAGCCCGCCGTCCAGCGCAGCCAGGAAGTCGAACAGGTCGAAGATGTCCCCCGGCACCGTGTCGCCGTTGAAGTCCGCCGGGCAGCCCGCGTCGCCCTCGACCAGGCTCGCGCCGTCGAAGAGCGCCGCGCCCGCCGGCTCGCTGCCCGCCGCGCCGGTCGCCGGCGGGCCCTGCACGAACACCAGCGTCATGCGCGCCGCCGCGGTGCCCGCGGGCGCCGTCGCCGACACGCTGCTCGGCAGCCAGGTGTCGGTGGGCGAGGCCGAGTCGAGCGCCGCCTCGGTCGTCTCGCTCAGCACCGTGCCCGACGCGTCGAGGAACTGCAGGCTGTTGATGAACAGGTTGCCCGCCCCGAGCGCATCGTTCGAGCGGTGCAGCGCGTTGATCGACGCCGTCCACGTCTGGCCCTCGGACGCCGGCACGGCCTGCGACACGCCCGAGTCGTTGCCCGCCGGCGCGCCGTTGAACTGCCCGAAGATGAACCCCGTCCACTCCCCGTCGAACACCGGCACGTTCGACGCCGCGCCGTTCAGACGCAGCACGTTGCCGATGCTGTTGCCGAACTCGCGCCACCCGTCGAACACGCGCTGGAACGCCGGCTGCTCCTCGAACGAGCCGTTCACGAACGCAACCGCCTCGCCCGTGCTGGTGCGCTCGAGCGTCGCGAGGTCGAAGTACCCCGCGCCGGGGGCAAAGTTCGGCTGCACGAAGCCGAAGTTGATCTCCACCTGGTCCACGCCGAGCGGCGCCACCAGCTCGACGCCCCGCTCGAACCACTGGTCGAGGGCCGTCGTCGCGTCCAGGGCCCGCACCGACTCCTCGACCACGTTGCCGAACGTCGAGTCGACGTACACGATCGACAGGAAGACGAAGTTGTCGCCCGCAATCGCGTCGCCCGTGATGTGCCGCACGTTCAGCGTCGCGCGCCAGCGGTCCCCCGGCTGCACGCCGGTGATGCGCTGGAACATGCCGCTCGTGTTGAAGGGGAACGCGAACCCGCCGAAGATCTTCACCGACACGTCGCCGTCGAGGATCGTCCCGGCCGGCGCATCCGGCGGGAAGTTCGCCAGGATGTTGGGGATGAAGTTGTTGTACTCCGTCCACCCCTCAAAGATGGACGTCGTGCCGGGGACCTCAAAGCTCCCCTGCACCAGCTGGGCCGTCGAAACGCTCGCAAGGCCCGCCACCGCGACAAGGCTCAGAGACTTCAACATCGTCATTTCTCCAGGCGCGGCCGGGCCGCGATCTCGCGGCGAGGCTTCGCCGCACACAACACAAAGGCGACGCCTCTCCCGCCCCGGCTCCACCCGGGGACCCAGCTCGCCCGTTCACCTCCGACCATGGCGCGGGCCCCGAGGCCGCACGCCGTGCTTCACAACTCCGGCGACTCAACTCCGGCGAGTCAAGGCATGCCCAGCACGGCCCGCTCCACCTGCTGGTCACGCGGGCTCCACAGCACCTTGTACGTGCTGCGGTCCGTCGACCCGTTGAACAGATCGCTGGGCGAGAACTGCTCCACGCTCCCGTCCGCCTTCCCGATGTTCGCCTTGCCCTCCACCTCGAACAGCTTCGTGCTCCGCTGCGGGTGGCGGTAGTAGGGGATGTAGCTCGCCGGGTATCGGCCCGCACCGAACGCCGTCAACGCGTCGAACTCCGGGTTCCCCGGCGACCGCGCCCCGTTGTTGTAGAAGAACAGGTTGAACTTCTGCTCAAACGTCGCGTCCGCCCCGAAGCGCTCCCCGGGCAGGCCGAACGACCCGATCGTCTCCGTCGCGAATGCGCCGAAGTCGCCGTCCAGGTCCTGGTCCTTCCAGTACTCCGCCCACGAGTCGCCCATCACGTGCACCTGCGACGCGAAGTCGACCGACGCCTTGAAGCCGACGCCCGCGGGGCCGATGCGCCCGTTGATCATGAAGGGTTGCTCCACCGGCGAGCCCCCCGAGCTCAGCGACGGATCCCCCGGCCGAACGTACGACGACACCGGCGAGGTGATCCCAAACCCGCTCCGCCGGAACAGCACATACGACGACGCCCAGTAGTTCATCGCGTACGACCGCCCCGCCTCCGGGTGGTTGGGGTTCTGCATCACCCCGCCGCCGATCGTCGCCCGCAGGTTCGACCCCACCGGCGGGACAAACCCAAGATCGCCCCCGTCGCTCGACGGGATGTACTGCCCGAGCACGTCCACGTCGAACCACCGCCGGCCCAGCTTGCCGTCCGGGTCGACGTAGCGGTTGTTGTTCAGCGGCGGCACGTTGGGCGGGAAGTTGTCGTCGTAGTCACCCACGTACGTCATCATCGCCGTGGTGATCTGACGGATGTTCGATTGGCTCAGCACGTTCCGCGCCGAGTCCCGCGCCCGGCCCAGCGCGGGCAGCAAAATCCCGATCAGCAGCGCGATGATCGCGATCACCACCAGCAGCTCGATCAGCGTGAACGCCCCGCGCCCGCCCTGCCCGCCACAACGCCGCTCCGTCGACACCTGTGCCCGCTTGCTCACGGTTGCCTCCCGGTTGCCAGAAACACCCGAGGTTGCCTCATCCACGCCGCCGAACATCGCGGTCGTCCGCCGCGGCTGACTCGGCTTCTGAAACCGAAGACGTCCATCGACGACCAGACACGCATCCTGTCCCGTAAATGTTACGGATTTCATCCGATTTGTCAAGCCTTTTCATCGCGCGGCCCGTTCGCGCAAAACGCCGCTGTAGGCCCACAGATGCCCATGAAATCACGCCGCACGAGACCGCACGGAATCGTCGGAACGTTACGGAGCGACACAGTCGAAACCGCCCCGCGTCCGCACCCGCAGATCCCGCGTTCCCGCCGCCATCTCCAAGGCCCTCCGGATGTGTCGGACGACCCGCCGTGGCTCACGAGCAAAAAAAAAGGGAGCCGGCGTGCGCCGGCTCCCCTGCGTGTTCAGCGGTCAGGCCTCGAAGATCGCGGCTGACCGTACCACCCGATTACGGGCAGCCCTGGTCCAGCACCGACAGGAAGTCGAACAGGTCGAAGATGTCCGCGGGCGAGGTGTCGCCGTTGAAGTCCAGGCCGCCGTCGAGGGCCGCCAGGAAATCGAACAGGTCAAAGATGTCGCCGGGCACCGTGTCGCCGTTGAAGTCGGCCGGGCAGGAGACCGCGACCTCTTCGAGCACCGCGTTGTCCCAGAAGAGCGAGCCGGTGGCGTTGTCGAACTGGATGTGCAGCAGGAAGGCGGTGATGAGCGCCGTGCCGGCGGGGGCGACGCCCTGCACCTCGATGTCGATCCACGTGTCAGAGGGGTTGGCCGCGGCCCACACGCCCGCCGACTGCGACTGGAGCACCTGGCCCGAGGAGCTCTTGAAGTCCATGATCAGCAGGGGCAGGCTGCCGCGGTTCGTGGCCATCGAGAAGTCCGCCGCCTGGAGGCGGTCGGTGCTGAGCGACTGCACGCTCAGCGAGAGGCGGTAGGTCTTGCCCGCCGCGTCGGCGACCGGCGCGTCCTGGATCAGGCCGCTGTCGCTCTGCGACGGCACGCCCAGGAACTCGCCGAACGACTTCACGGACACCAGGCCGTCGAGCGCCATCACCTCGACGCTCTCGTCCGCGAACATGTTGTTGAAGCGGAACCAGTTCTCGAAGCCGCCGCCGAGCAGCGGGCTGATCGTCGTCTCAAAGCTGCCGTTGGTCAGAAGGTTCTGACCCATCGCCGGCGCCGCAAGGCCGACGCACGCCGCGGCCGCAAGCATCACACTCTTCATCGTGAACCTCCTCGTGGTGACCTCAGGGTCGGTCCGCCCGTTCCCGGGGGTCGACTCCCGCAACCGGCATCCCTGCTCTTGGGGGCTCCCGCCACGCGGGACTGCCGGAACGCACCGCGCCGGCCGCCCTCCACTCCGCGCCCGCCCCACACAGGCGAGCGCCCTGCGACAGACCTGCAGCCCATCGCCCGAGGACCGGATCGTTCCGACCGCACGCACCGGGTTCGCCGTGGGTCGCAGACGCGAACAAAGCGCGGGGGGCAGACCGATCGACCTCGACCGCAATGATAGCCATTTCACCCTCACATGCAAGGGCTTTCTGCAACGTTCCGACGCATGTTCCAACTTCACCAAACCGGCGAACCCGACAGCCCGCCGAACAGCACGACCGACTTCAACATTTTCCTCTTGCAAACGCTGTCATGGTGCGATTTACTGAGAACACACGTCCGGGCTACCCGCCCGAGAATGCTCAAGAACCAAGCAAAGACCAAGCAAACGAGGCCGCGCCCATGACCCGCACATCGGAACAATTCCGGAACACCGCCGCCACGCCGCAGGCCGGCAGCCGTCCGGCCGCCGGCTTCACCCTAATCGAGTTGCTCGTCGTCATCGCGATCATCGCGCTGCTCATCGGCATCCTTCTGCCCGCCCTGGGCCGGGCCCGCGCCAGCGCGCAGACCGTCGTCTGCCTCTCCAACACGCGGCAGATCGCCGTCGCCAACTTCACCTATGCGAGCGACTCCGACGAGTTCAACATGCCCGTCCAGCCCGTGCCGAAGGACGCGCCCAACCCCGTCTCAACCGCCGCCGTCGGCAACCCAAACTTCCGCCTCATTGACTGGGCCTACACCTACGCCGCCTCCGGCGCAAGCCTCGCCCGCGTCGGCACCGGCTTCCTCATGGAATACTCGGGCGACGCCCTCGACATCGTCGAGTGCCCGACGAACCGCCGCCAAGACCCCGCCGGCACCCCAGACCCCCGCGACGCCCAGTTCGCCACCAGCGTCCAAAACCTCTACGGCCAGGGGGGCGACCTCAACTTTGACTACACCTACTCCGACGCCACCCAGGGCGCCCGCACCAGCACCGAGTTCGAGGTCTGGCAGCGCGCCACCCGCACCGCCCCCGGGGCCGACACCAACCGCGTCGCCAAGTCCGTCGGCGACACTGCCGTCGACAACGGCGACTTCGTCCCCTTCCCCGGCCTGCCCATCGCCATCGAAGAGAGCACCCTCTTCTTCAACAACAACAACGCCGGCAACAACGGCAACGCCGACGGCCGCTGGGGCAACGACGACGAGATCACCGCCCGCCACAACGGCGGCGGCCACATCGCCACACACGACGGCACCGCCATCTTCTACAAGACCCCCGCCGGCATGAGCAACGACGAGGACGGCACCCCCTTCGGCAACAACGCCGCCCGCGCCGCCCGCGACCCCGTCACCGACAAGGACATCTTCGTCCGCGTCAACCGCCAGGGCGACTACAACCGCATCTTCCTCCTGCGAGCGCGTGCCTCCCGCGCGCCCAACAGGTTCCAACCCACCGCCGTCGACGTTCTCGTCCAAGGTGGCGTTGCGCTCTACAACTCCGGCTTCGGCGCCGTAAACAACATCCGCAGCGTGCAACCCTAACCAACCGCACGCCCGCGAAGCCCCCGTCCGCCCCGCCTTCACCACGCGGGGGCCCCACAGACCAGCCAACGAAAAACGCCGCTCCAAGGAGCGGCGTCTTTGTTCATGTCCGGCGTGTTGTCCGCGGGCGCTTGTCGCCCGATCACGGCCGCCGCGGCGAGTTGATCCAGCCGTAGCGGAACGCGAAGCCCTGCTTGATCAGCACATCCGTCGGCGGCGGGTTCGTGATGCGCACGTTGATGATCGCCGCCTGGCTCACATACTCGCGGCTGGTGTTGGAGAGCCGCACGCCGATGCCGGAGGCGTGCTCGCCGTTGGGGCGCAGGCGGCCCGTGGTGCCGCGGCTCTGGTTCTCCGCCTCGGAGATGTCGAGGTACGCGTCCCACTGCTCCACGCTCGAGTCGAGGTAGGTGATGAAGCCGCGGCCGCCGTGGCGTGCGGTCAGCGAGTCCTGGTCGAGCGCCTGCCCGTCGCGGCGGATCGTGTTCGAGATGACGTCTTCCTCATAGAACAGCGGCAGCGTGCGCACGCGCTGCGCCCAGGGCATCGCGCCGCCGATGCCGCCGGTGCGGAGCCGCTGCACGATGTCCGAGTTCTGCCAGGTCGAGGCCTGCGAGTAGTTCTCGCCGCCGACGCGGATCACGTCGAACGCCCCGTCCGTGCGCGCCCCGCCCACGCCGCCGAGCATGGTGTAGTCGAACGCGAGCTCCACCCCGCGCGACGCGAGCCGCTGCGTGAAGGTGGGGTCGATGTCCCGCTGCCAGAGCGTGACCTGCGTGTTGCCCACCGGGTCCGCCTGCCGGCCGTTCGTCGGGCACTCGGCGATCCCGTCCACGTTGTCCGCGAGCTCGGCGACCAGGCCGAAGTCCTTCGCGCGGAAGGCCTCGGTGTCGTTCGCGCCCCAGCCGCGGTAGCCCCAGTTCGCGTAGATCACCGGCGTGTTCGGCGGCGTCAGCGTGCTCGGGTTGGACTGCTGCATCTGCGTGGGCCAGATCTGGTCCCGGTTGTCGTTGGAGTACACCGCCGTCAGCGTCGCGAGCTGCGACATGTTCGACGAGCAGACCACCGTCTGCGCCGTCTGCCGCGCCCGGCCCAGCGCCGGCAGCAGGATGCCGATCAGCAGCGCGATGATCGCGATCACCACC
>CAZCBN010000137.1:0-8281 GCA_964496975.1 uncultured Phycisphaeraceae bacterium | reverse complement strand
CCGCACCGCCGCGCTCGCCCGCACCAGCGTCCGCCGCCGCGCCGCGCGCCGCACCATCTGAGGCGCCCGACCCCGCACGCCCGCGCGCCGCACCGCCGCCGTCGTGCGCACGCCCGCCGTCCGTCCCCGCGGCCGGCCCCGGCGTCGACGCCGGAACCTCCACCGCCGGCCCGCGCGACACCCGCGTCGCCAGGTGCAACCCCAGCGGATCATCCACGGCCCCGCCGCCCGCGTGCTCTGCAATCGCCCCGGAATCGCCCGCCGCGCGCGCCCCGCGCCGGCCGTCCTCCGCGTCGTCCGCCCCGTCGCCCGCGATCGACAGCACCTGCTCGCCGATCACCCCGCCCGACACGATCGACGCCTGCAGCGACCCAAAGAACCCGCCCGCCCCCGCGGGCGCAACTCCCGCGCTCTCCCCGCGCAACTCCCGCCCGTCCGAACCCTCAACGCGCACGCACCACCCCTTACGGGCCCGGCGTAAAGATCCCCCGGACCCGCAACTCCTCCAGCAACTGCGCGGCCAACTCGCTCTCCTCGTCCTTCACAAACTCCGACACCACCTTGGTCCGGATCCGCTCTTCCATTTTGTCCAGATACCCGATCACCTCGTCCCGCTTCCCCTGTTCCAGCAGCGACGACAGCGTCGCCTTCGCGTCCGCCGCCTTCATGCCCGCGAGCGTTGACAACGCCTTCTGGAACTGCGCGCTCTTTTCCTGTTCCTCGATGCGCTTGCGCATCTCCGCGAACGCGTCGCGTTCCTTCTGAAACGTCTCCCGGTCCTCGTCCAGCAGCCGCCGCTCGCGCTGCACCGCGCTCTGCAACGCGTCGACCTCCTGCCGGAGCCGCGCGAGCCGCTGCAGGTCCAGCTCCGACGCCTGAAGCCGAAGCGCGAGCGTTTCCTGCGCCCCCACCGGCGGTCCCACGGGCAGCTCCTGCGCCTTCGCCGCGGCCTCCGCCGCCTTCCGCTCGGCCTCCTCCTTCGCGAGCCGCGCGGCCTCTTCCGCGACGGTCTCCTGGAACATCAACCGAACGGCCTCCACCCGCTCCGGGTTCAGCCGACGGCTCGCCCCGAGCCACGCGATGAAAAAACCGATCGCGAACAGGTTGGCGATCGCGATGATCGCGAGCGAGTTCCACAGCGTTTTCACCGGTCAACCCTCCCAAACCCCGCCGACACGCCGGCCTCCCCCCCGTCTTCGGGCGAGGCCGCGGCACGCGCCGCGCGGCCCGACACGATCTCGTCGATCGCCGCCGCGTCGCGCCGCGCAAGCCCTGCTTTCCATTCGGCCAGCCGACGTTCTTTCAACAGCTCGACCGCCCGTCGCCGCGTTGCCCGCCGGACCAGCTCAAGCCGCGCCGCCTCGAGCCGCTTGTACACGCCGCTCAGGCGGATCACCCCGCGCTGCGCCTCGGCGATCATGTGCAGCGACGCGTTCGCCTGCACCCGCGCCGCCCCGAGGTCCACGCCCCCGCCCGCGCCGCCCCCCGACGCCCGCTCCGCCGACAGCAGCGCCGACAGCTCCCGCTTCTCCGCCGTGATCGACCGCTGGCACCCGCGGATCATCTCCTCCAGCTCAAGCCGCTCCCGCTCGAGCCCCGCGACCACGCCCATCTGCGCCTTCTCCTCGCGCTCACGCATCCGCAGCACCGGCTCAAGCTCGAAGACAAACTTCGCCACACGCGCCCCCCTTCACCGCCGCCGTGCGCGGCCCGCCACGCTCACCGCCCGCCGCCGCGGATGCGCCGCTCCAGCTCCTCGCCGCTCTGCATCGCGATCTTCACCATCAGCTCCCGCGCCTTGTCGAACGGCATCTTCTCCGTCCGCCCCTGCGTCAACAGGTCCTCGATCGGCCGCAGCATGCCGATCGCCACGTCCGCCTCGGGGTTGCTCCCGCTGGCGTACGCCCCGATCTGCACCAGCTCCTCCACCTCGCGGTACGCCGCGAGCAGCCGCGAGATCTGCACGCGGCTCGCCCGGTGCGCCGGGTCGCTCACCGCGTCCGCCACGCGGCTGATCGAGTCCAGCACGTCCACCGCCGGGTAGTGCCCGCGCTGCGCGAGCTTGCGCGTCAGCACGACGTGCCCGTCCAGAATGCCCCGCGCCGCGTCCGACACGGGCTCGGTCATGTCGTCGCCCTCGACCAGAATCGTGTAGAGCCCCGTCACGCTCCCGCCGCTGCGCAGCGTCCCCGCGCGCTCCAGCAGCAGCGCAAGCTCCGCGAAGACGCTCGGCGTGTACCCCTTCGTCGCCGGCGGCTCGCCCACGCTCAGCCCCACCTGCCGCTGCGCGTGCGCAAACCGCGTCGCCGAGTCCACCACCAGCAGCACCTGCCGCCCCTGCTCCCGAAAAAACTCGGCGCAGCAGCACGCCAGCCGCGCCGCGCGGAGCCGCATCGGCGGCGGCTCGTCCCCCGTCGCCGTCACCACGACCGCGCGGCGCATCCCCTCCTCGCCCAGGCTCTCCTCGATGAACTCGCGCACTTCACGCCCGCGCTCGCCGATCAGCGCGATCACGCTCACGTCCGCGTCCGTCCCGCGCACGCACTGCCCCAGCAGCGTGCTCTTCCCCACGCCCGGGCCCGCGAAGATGCCGAGCCGCTGCCCAAGACCCAGCGGCGTCATCAGGTCGAGCACCCGCACGCCCGTCCGCAGCGGCGTGCGGATCGGCTCGCGCTGCATCGCCGACAGCGGCGGCGGCGACAACGCGCGGCGGTGCCGAAGCCTCACGTCGCCCAGCCCGTCGATCGGCCGCCCGAGCCCGTCCACCACACGCCCGATCAGCCCCTCGCCCACGAGCGCCGTCGGCGTCTCTTCGATCAGCCGCACCGCCTCGCCCGGCCGCACGCCGTGCGTCACGCTCAGCGGCATCACCACGGACTTGTCGCCCGCGAAGCCGACCACCTCGCCGAACCGCGTCGGCTCCGCGCCGTCTGTATCGCCGCCCGCACGCGTTTCGCCGATGGCCACCAGCGCCCCCACCGGCAGCGGCAGATCATCCACCAGCAGCGTCAGCCCGCGCAGCGCCGACACCCGCCCCACCACGCCCAGCGGCTGCGCCGCGCGCACCGCCGCGAGCTCGGCCGAGAGCCCGCCCAGCAGACCAGACGAAAGCACGCCCCCGCCGCTCACCGTGCGCCCCCCGCCGCGTCGGCGACCGCGCTCCCGCTCCCGCCCGGCCGCACCGCCGCGACGAGCGCGTCAAGCTGCGCCGCCACGTCCGCGCTGATCTCCCCGCCCCCCGGCGTGCGCACCACGCACGACCCCGGCGAAATCGACGCGTCCGCCTCCACGGCCGCGTGCTCGCTCGACGCGAACAAGCGCGAGAGCCGCGGCAGCGCCGCACGCGTCGCCTCCACGTCGTTCGGGTGCACCAGCACCCGGAGCCTCGTCGCCCGGCTCAGCAGCGCGAGCGCCGCCGCCGCCTGCCGCGCGGCCAGCTCCATGTCCACCGACACCGCGCGCTTCACCACGCGGTCGGCGATCGCGATCGCGAGCCGCACCGCGTCGTCCCGCGCCGCCTCGAGCAACGCCGCACGCTGCGCCGAGAACTCGTCCAGCGCCGCCTGCCACGCCGCCGCCAGCGGCTCCGACGACTTCCGCACCGCGGCCAGCCCCGCCTCGCGCCCCTGCGCGTGCCCCGCCGCCCGGCCCTCTTCAAAACCCGCGTCGTACCCGCGCTTGTGCCCCGTCTCCGCGGCCGATTCGATGAGCCGCGCCCGCTCCTGCTTCGCCGCCTCGATGATCTGCGCCGCCTGCGCCTCGGCCCGCGAGCGCAGGTCCGCCGCGTGCCGCGCGAGGTCGCCCAGGTCCAGCACGAGCGCCTCGTGCATCATCCGCTCGGCGTCGCTGCGCTTCACCACCGCCACGGGCCACCGCGCCTTTCATCGTGCTCGTCCGCCGCAGGGCCGGCCGCCCGGCGCACGCCGCGCGCCTCGGACCAGCATGTCAGACCAGCATCTCCGAGTCGCCCCCGCGGCCCTGGATGATCACGTCCCCCGACTCCTCAAGCCGCCGCACGATGTCCACGATCCGCTGCTGCGCGGCCTCCACGTCGCTCACTCGCACCGGGCCCATGAACTCCATGTCCTCGCGCACCATCGCCGCCGCGCGCTCCGACATGTTGCTGAAGATCTTCGCCTGCAGGTCCTGGCTCGCCGTCTTGAGCGCCATCGCAAGCTCGCTGTTCTCGATCTCCTTGAGCACCGCCTGGATGCCCTTGTCGTTCACGAGCTTGATGTCCTCGAACACGAACATGAGCCGGCGGATCTGCTCCACCAGGTCCGGGTCCTCGCTCTCCAGACCCTCCATGATCGCCTTCTCGCTGCTCCGGTCCGCGAGGTTCAGGATCTCCGCCACCGTCTCCACGCCGCCCGCCTTCTCCATGTTCTGCGTCAGCATGTTCGAGAGCCGGCTCTCCAGCCCGCGCTCCACCTCGCGGATCACCTCCGGGTTCGTCTGGTCCATGTTCGCGATCCGCTTGATCACCTCCACCTGCTTCTGCATCGGGAGCCCGACCAGGATCTCCGCCGCCTTGTGGTGCGGCAGGTGGCAGACGATGAGCGCGATCGTCTGCGGGTGCTCGTCCTGGATGAACGTCAGCAGGTTCTCCGCCTCCGCCTTCTGAAGGAAGGAGAAGGGCGTCTTCTGCACTTGCGTCTGGATCTGCCCCAGCACCCGCTCCGCGATCTTCGGGTCCATCGAGTTCAGCAGCAGGGCCCGCGCGTACCCGAGGTTGCCCTCGGTCATGTAGTCGCTCGCCACCGACATGAAGTAGAACTCTTCGACCACGTGGTCCTGCAGCCGGTTGCTCACCCGACCCAGGCTCGCAAGCTCGCGCATTACCTCTTCAACGGCCTCCGCCGGCATCTCCTTCAGCACCTTCGCCGCGTTGTCCTCCCCCACCGCCAGCAGCAGGATCGCCGCCTTGCTCAGGCTGTCGAGCTGCGTCGGGTCGGTCGGGAGTTTCTCGTTCGGCTTGCGCGCCATGGCTCTCGCGGATCCCTCACGCTACTGCTCGTTGATGATCCACTGGTTCAGCAGCTTCGCCGTCTTCCCGGGGTCCGTCTGCACCATCTCCAGCACCTGCTCCAGCATCTTCGCCCGCTTCACGGCCTCGTCGCCCACCTCGATGCCGGCCAGCGCGCTCTCCCCCTCCTCCGCCTCGCCCATCATGTCGCTGTCGGTCTCGAGCGTCGGCGGAAGCCCCACGAGCTCCTCCGCCGTCGGCAGTTGCCGCTGCTTCCCGCTCCGCTTCACCATCATCAGCATCATCGCCAGCGCCACAAGCGCCAGCCCGCCGACCGCGATCGTGTCGATCAGCGAACCGCCCAGCACCCCGCCGGGCCCGCCGGCGATCATCCCCAAAAAGCCCGCGGGCGCCGCCGAGCCAACGAGCGTCGGCGCATCCATCGGCACCAGCGCCACGCTCACCTCGCCCGGCAGCTCGTTCACCGTTCCGTCCGCCGCCACCGCCCGGATCTTCAGGTGCGGCCGAAGCGACGACTCAATGTCCGCCCGCAGCGTGTCAAACCGCGCCCGCACCTGCGCCGGCGTCGGCTCCACCGGCGCCGCGGCCGCCCCGCCGGCACCGCCCCCCGCCGCACCGGCCGCCGCAGCAGCCGCCGCGGCCGCCGCCGCTTCCTTCCGCGCCAGCTCCGCGACATACCCCTCGGGCACGTTCACCGACGCCGCCAAAAACGTCGGCATCCCGCGGGGGTCCACCACCTCGCGCACCTCGGTGCCGATCGCGTTCTCAAACTCCGTCACCGTCTCCGACTGGCTCGTGTTCGCACCGCCCGAGGCGCTGCCGGTGTTGATGTCCGCCCCCTGCATCGACCGCACGCCCGGCTCGGCCCCGCGCTGCGCCGACGTCTCGCTCAGCTCGTTGCCCGTCTCGCTCCGCAGCAGCGACACCGTGCCGTCGTCCTTGTTCAGGTGCCGCTTCACCGACTGGCTCACCCGCGTCACGTCCACCTGCGCCGTCACCGCCACCATCACCCCGGGGATGTAGCCGAGCAGGCTCTCGATCTTCTCCCGCAGCTCCCGTTCGACTCGCTGCGCGTGCTCCACGTAGTTGTTCGCCGCCGCCGCCGTCCGGTCCGTCGCCGACCGCTGCCGGTTCGTGCTCCCGTCGATGATCCGCACGTTCTCCACCGCGAGCCCGGACCGCGCCCCCGCGATCAGGTGCGCCACCGCGTCCACGGTCTCCTGGCTCAGCGCCGACCCGTCCCCCGTGAACACCGTCGCCGACGCCGTCGGCGTACGCACCGCACGCCCCAGCCCCTCCGGCTGCGGCGCGTCGATGATCACCCGCGCTTCCTTCACACCGCGGAACTGCCCGATGATCCGCGCCAGCTCGTTCTGCAGCGCGATCACGTACTGCTGCCGGTTCTGCTCGCGGCTGTTCTTCCAGTCCTGCGCCCCGATCAGCGACCCGAACAGCAGCGTCGTGTCCGACGGCAGCATCCCGCTCTGGCTCAGCTCCGCCAGCGCCCGCGTCCGCTGCGCCGTCGGCACCATCAGCGAGCCGTCCGGCCCCACCCGCGTCTCGATCCCCGCGAGCTGCAGCGCCGACTCCACCCCCGCACGCCGGTCCGGCGTCACCCCGGGGATCGCGCTCAGGCTGGGCGTGCTCGTCGTCTGGCCCACGATCACCAGCGTCAGCACCACCACCGCCACCAGCGCGACGACCAGCAGCTGCTGGCTCGCCGTCATCTTGCCGACGTGCGTGCGCACAGACTCGAAGATGCGCCGCAACTGGTCCATGCCGGCGGGCCTCCACGCCCCGAATCAGGGCGCGCTCCGCACGCCCGCGACAAGGCGTCGCCCTCCCACGGACAACGCCCCACGCCGGCAACTTGTCGGCCTTCTCCCGCCCAACGCTTGAAACTGCGCTCCCCCGCGCACGCCCTGCGCCAATCCCCCACGCAGGCCCAACCGCGCCGCGCAAAGCCTGCGCCTACACCCGCACCTGCTTCAGCTCGTCGTACGCCGCCAGCACCTTCCCGCGCACGGCCTGCAGCATCTTGAACGCGTTGTCCGCCTTCTGCGTCGCCAGGATGACGCCCTCGACGTCGCTCCGCCGCCCGCTCACCAGGTCCTCCACCGCCGCGTCCGCCTCCTGCTGCGCCGCGTTCACCCGGTTCAGGTTTTCCAGCAACGCGTCCCGAAAACTCGGGCCGCCCACGCCGCCGCCGGGACCGGGGCCAAACCCGGGTCCGCTCGGCCGCAGCGGCTGCACCGGCCCGCCGTTGTTGATCAGTCCGACAGGATCGCTCACGACCCCGCTCCTTCCAGGGATGCCGGCCTCCCGGCATCAGATTCCGAACAAACGCCTCTCACGTCAGCAGTCGCAACGCCTGTGCCAGCATCGTCTTCGTCGTCTCCGCCGCCACGACATTCGCCTCGTAGGCCCGCGCCGCCGTCAACGCGTTCACCTGTTCCACCGCAGGGTTGATGTCCGGAAAGGGAACATACCCGTCTTTGTCCGCCAGCGGGTGGCCCGGCAAATACCGCGGCCGCACCGCCGACTCATCAATATCAATCTCCGCCACATGCACCCCGAGCGCCCGCCCCGAACGGCTTGACGCCCCCGGGTCCCCCGGGGCAAACAGCGCCGCCCGCCGCTTGTACGGGCTCAGGTTCCCGTTCGCGTCCAGAATCGTCTCGCTGTTCGCGATGTTCGCGGAGATGACGGCCATCCGCGTCCGCTGCGCGACCATGCCCGAGGTGGAAACGTCCAGCGCGCCGTACATCCGCGTCCATCCTCCGCCCCGCCGGCCTTACGCCGGCGCGGGCCCGTCGACCCCGATCACCCCACCCGCTCCGCGATCGCGTCCCGCAGCGTGCCCGTCCGCGCCCGCATGAAGTCGGCCGCGGTGCGGAACGCCGCCGCGTTTTCCACGAGCGATTGCAGCGTCCGCTCCAGGTCCCGGTTGTTCCGATCGTGGAACAGAATGTTCGACGAGGGCGTCCGCGGCTTCAGCGAGAACGCGCCCCCGGCCCCCATCACCAGCTCCCGGTTCCCCTGCAGCCGCAGCGCCCCGTCACCGCCGCCGTTCAGCGCGCGCCGCTCGTCGATCGCCTTCGCAAGCGACCTCTGAAACGCCCGGGGCGACACGTCTACCGGCCGAAAGTCCGGCGTCTCCAAGTTCGCGATGTTGTGCGCGATCAGCGGCTGCCGCTGGCCCGCGAACCGCATCGCCGCCTCAAGGGCCGGCAGGCTCCCCGCGGTGTCCAGGCTGGCGAGAAACGAGGTGCTCATTCGCGACCAACCCCCCGC
>CAZCBN010000136.1:0-8500 GCA_964496975.1 uncultured Phycisphaeraceae bacterium | reverse complement strand
TCGGCCTGCCGGCGGAGCAGTACGCGATCCAGACCGGCGTGCACCCGGCGATCACGACGAAGAAGGCGATCGACAACTTTCGGCGGCAGTTGAAGCGCTTTGGGTTCTCGTACGACTGGTCGCGCGAGTTCGGGACGATCGACGAGGACTACTACACGTGGACGCAGTGGATCTTCTTGCGGCTCTATCACAGTTGGTTTGATGCCGAGCAGGGCGCGGCGCGGCCGATCAGCGAGTTGGAGGCCGAGTTTGAAGCCGGGCGGCGGCCGGTGCGGTTCAACCCCAAGGCGGCCGAGGTGACGGCGGCGCAGCACGCGATGGAGGCGGACTGGGAAAAGGCGGGCTGCGAGGCGTGGACGGCGATGGAGCCCGGCGTGCGGCACGACGTGCTGGCGAGCTATCGCCTTGCGTACCTCGCCGAGCAGACGGTGAACTGGTGCCCCAAGCTCGGCACGGCGCTCGCGAACGAAGAGGTGATCGACGGGCGGAGCGAGCGGGGCGGGTTCCCGGTGTACCGCAAGCCGCTGCGGCAGTGGATGCTGCGGATCACGGCGTACGCGGACCGGCTGCTGGACGGGCTGACGGGGATGGACTGGCCCGAGAGCACGAAGACGCAGCAGGCGGAGTGGATCGGCCGGAGCGAGGGGGCGGAGGTGGAGTTTGCGGTGGCGGGCGTGCCGGCGTCGTCGGGGCACGGCTCGCTGCGGATCTACACGACGCGGCCGGACACGATGTTCGGCGCGACGTACATGGTGGTGGCGCCCGAGCACCCGCTGGTGGACGCGGTGGTGGCGGGGCGGGTGGGCGTGGAGGCGGGGGCCCGCGCGGCGGTGGCGGAGTATGCGCAGGCGGCACGGAACCGCAGCGACGTGGAGCGGCAGGAGAGCAAGCAGAAGACGGGCGTGCCGCTCGGGGTGGACTGCATCAACCCGGCGAACGGGGCGCGCATCCCCGTGTGGGCGGCGGATTATGTGCTGATGGGCTACGGCACCGGGGCCATCATGGCGGTGCCGGCGCAGGACGAGCGGGACTGGGAGTTCGCCGAGGCCTTTGGCCTGCCGATCGTGCGCACGGTGACGCCGCCGGCGGGGTGGGAGGCGGGCGGGGGCAAGGCCTTCACGGGCGACGGCCCGGCGATGAACAGCGCGAACGCGGAGGTGGATCTCAACGGCCTGGGCGTGGCCGACGCGAAGGCGCGGATGATCGATTGGCTGGAGCGGACGGGCAAGGGCACGCGGAAGGTGAACTTCCGCCTGCGGGATTGGCTCTTCAGCCGGCAGCGGTACTGGGGCGAGCCGTTCCCGATTGTGTTTGATGAGCACGGGCGGCACCACGCGATCAGCGACGCGGCGTTGCCGTTGAAGCTGCCGCCGCTGGCGGACTACCAGCCGGTGGAGAGCGTGGACCCGCAGCCGCTGCTGGCGAAGGCGACGGACTGGCTCAAGACGACGGCGGGCGAGGCGGGCGTGCCGGACCTGCCCGCCAGCGCGGAGGTGACGCGCGAGGCGAACACGATGCCGGGGTGGGCGGGGAGCTGCTGGTACCACCTTCGGTACTGCGACGCGAAGAACAGCGAGCGGTTTGTGGGGGTGGAGGCGGAGCGGTATTGGATGGGGGGGGAGGGGCATCGAGGCACCGAGGCATCGAGGCATCGAGAGGGAGCGGAGGCGCGGAAGCGGGCCGGCGGCGTGGATCTGTACGTCGGTGGGTCGGAGCATGCGGTGCTGCACTTGCTCTATGCGCGGTTCTGGCACATGGTGCTGTTTGATCTGGGGCACGTGTCGACACCGGAGCCGTACGGGAAGTTGTTCCACCAGGGGCTGATTTTGAGCCATGCGTACCAGCGCGAGGACGGGACCTTGGCACCGGTCGATCGTGTGTGGCACGTGACTTACGGCGAGAGCGGTGGTGGTTTTGCGTTCCTCCGCGTACCAGGGGCGAACGCTGAGTCTTGGAGCCTGAGCGTTGACGCGCCCTCCCTTGGGGGGCGGATCTACGAGCGTCTGCAGAAGGAAGGCGCAGTGTTCCTTGAGTTTGCCGACGGCGTTGATGTCAAGGACTGGATAATCGAGGACGTCGCGGTCGTCAAGCAGGTCGTCGCGAAGATGTCCAAGAGCCTGAAGAACGTCGTGAACCCGGACGAGGTGATCGAGAGTTACGGGGCGGACACGTTCCGGCTCTACGAGATGTACATGGGGCCGCTGGAGGCGAGCAAGCCCTGGGACACGCGGGCGATCGAGGGGATGTTCCGCTTCCTGCGCGACGTGTGGCGGCTTTGCGTGGACGATGCGAGCGGGGCGGTGCGGCTCGCGGGCGCGGCGGACGCCGATCTGGAGAAGCGGCTCCACCGGACGGTTCACAAGGTGGGGGGCGACGTGGAGCGGCTGGCGTTCAACACGGCCATCGCCGCGATGATCGAGTTCAAGAACGCGGCGCTGAAGAAGGTGGAGGGCTCGGCGGGCGCGTTGACGGCCGACCAGGCCGAGCGGTTCATGCGGTGCCTCGCGCCGTTTGCGCCGCACCTTGCCGAAGAGGTGTGGGACCGGCTCGGGCTGCGGGCGTCGCGTGGCAGCGTGCATTCGCAGGCGTGGCCGACGGTTGATGACGCGATGCTGCGCGACGACGAGGTAGAGGTGCCGGTGCAGATCAACGGCAAACTCCGCGGCAAGGTGGTGGTGCCGGCGGGGGCCGACGCGGCGGCGATGGAGGCGATCGCGCGGGCCGACCCGCGCATCGCGGAGCTGCTGGAGGGCAAGGCGATCCGCAAGGTGATCGCGGTGCCGGGGCGGCTTGTGAACATCGTGGCGGGGTAGCGACGACCGGCGGGGGTGCCTTACGGCGTGGCGGGCTGGAGCATGATGGGCAGCTCCAGGAAGGCGCCGCGGCGTGCGTCGGCGGCGGGCCGCGGCGGGTGGTCGCAGATGGTGTGGCCCCGGGCCCACGAGGCGAGCTCGGCGGGGCTCATGGGGGACTCGAGCGCGACGAGCTCGGTGCGGCCGCCGGTCTGTTGAAGGGCGCGGAGCAGCGCGGCGAGCGCGGGCCGACGCGGGGCTACCTGCGCGGTGAGGAGGCCCGCGGGCGCTGCATCGAGCGGCGTGCCGAACGCGGCGGCTTGGGGCGAGCGGGGGTCACGGCTTGGGCCGGGGCTGGGGCTCGGGCCGGGGCTGGGGCTCGGGCTGGCGCCGGGCGCGGCGATGGCGTCTTCGGCGTGCGCGAGGGCCGGGGGTGTCGCCTCGGCGGGCCCGGGGCGCGCTGCGGGGGAGAGGGCCAGCACGCCCGCGTCGCGCGACAGCGCGAGGGCGAGCGCGGGGTCGGCGTTGGGCTGCACGCGCCAGGCGTTGGTGCTTGACGTGCCGATGCGGGCGAGGACGGCGGCGGCGTCGGCGGGGTTGATCGGGGCACCGTCGTTCGGCACGACGGCCGGGAGACGCAGCGCGATCGCGAGCCGGCCCTCGGCGAGGAGCGAGGCCGCGTCGGCGAGCGAGGCGACGCGGGGCGTGGCCGAGGTGTTGGCGGCGGCGTGGGCGTGGGCCGCGGCGTGGGCCGCGTCGCGCGATGGGCCGAGGGGCGCGTGCGCGGCGAGCGCGGTCGCGGTGGCGGAGGGAAGCTCGGTGCGCCGTTCGTTGGGGAGTACGGCGGGGTTGGGAGCGCCACCGGCGCTCGCGTCGGCGATCGCGGTTGAGGCGGCGGGGTGGCCGTCGGTGCGCGGCGTGGCGTTGGCGATCGCGGTGTTGTCGAGCGGGCCGTCTTCGTTGAGGGCGTCGAGGCGTGTGGTGTCGCTTGTGGTGTCGCGGGGGGTGTCGAGCGCGTTGGCGAGCGGGCCCGTTTGGAGACCGGCCTGCGGGCCCGGGCCCGCCTCGGCCCGCATGAGCTCTTGCGCGAGGAAGAGGGCCCCGCCCCCCAGCACCAGCAGCGCCGCCGCGGCGAGCGGCAGCGTGACGCGGAGCGAGGGGAGCGTGACGGCCCGCCGCGCGGCGAGCGCGGCGTCGCGCCATGCGGCGCGGGACGCGTGCGAACGCGGGCGGATGCCCAGCCGCGGTGGGGGCACGGCGTCGCCCGACGCGGAGGCCGCCCCGCCGGCGAGGCCGATGAGCACGGCCCGCTCGGCTTCGCGCTCGGCCTCTTCCAACGCGTCGGCGAGGAGCGTGGCGAGCGACGCGTCGGAGGTGTGCGGCGCGGTCGAGACGCCGGTCGAAAGGCCGGTTGAGAGGCTGGCCGAGAGGGCGGCGCGGTCGCGCTGCATCGCCTCCACCGCGGCGGCCAGGGCGCGGTCGTTCTGCACGCGACGCAGCAGCCGGGGGCTCGCCGAGGCGGGGTCCTCCACGAGCAGCAGCAGGTCGGCCTCGGACACGCGGCCCACGGCGTCGTGCAGGTCAGATGGCGCGGGGTGGTCGGTCATGCGGTGCGGGCCGATCGGGCGGGCGTTTCGTCGGGCTGGTGGTTGGGCCGGTCGGTCGGCCGGTCGGTCGGCTGGTCGGGCTCGGTCGGGTTCTCGGCGGCGGAGGGCTCTGGCGCGGCGGCTTCCACCTGCTCCCGCAACGCCGCGCGGGCCCGGAACAGACGGCTCTTGACCGTGCCGATCGAGACCTCCAGCACGGCCGCGATCCGGTCATACTCCAAACCGTGCACGTCCCGAAGCACCAGCACGGCCCGGTGCTCGGGGCTGACGGCCTGCAACGCCCGCAGCACCCTCGCGCGGTCGTCCGCCAGTTGGACGCGCGCCGCGGCGTCCGGTTCCCGCGAATCGTCGGCGATGTTGTCCACGCCGACGGGCCGGGCGCGGGCGGGCGAACCGAACACAAGCCGATCTGGCGGCGTGGCCTCCCCGGCGACGAGGCGGCCCCGCTCCCGGGCCCGGGCCCGCAGGCGCGTGAGGCACGCGTTCATCGCGACGCGCGTCGCCCACGTGGAAAAGCGGCTCCGGCCGTCGAACGCGGGCAGGCCCCGGATGATCTTGACGAGCGCGTCCTGGGCCGCGTCGCGGGCGTCGTCGGGCCGGCCCAGCATGCGCAGACAGAGCAGGTAGAGCCGGCCGAGGTAGGGGGTGAGCAGCCGGTCCAGCGCCTCGCGCTCGCCCGCCCGGGCGCGTTCCAGCACGCGCGGATCGGCGTCACCCGGCGGGGTGCTGGCGGCGGGGCGGGGCATGGGCCATGGTACGGGGCCGGGGCGGCACGCCTCGCGGGGGAGTGCCTCGCCCGCGGCGGCGTCGGGGCGGGCTCGGCGCGGGAATGATCGGGCGATGACCAGCCCGTACGACACCTACACCAGCCCCCTCGCCAGCCGCAACGCCAGCCCGGAGATGCTCCGCCTGTGGTCGGCGCGGCACAAGTTCAACACGTGGCGGCGCATCTGGCTCGCGATCGCCGAGGCGCAGCACGAGGTGACCAGGGACTGGCCCGAGGCCAAGGGGCGGCCTCCGCTGGTAACGGCGGAGCAAGTGGCCGAGCTGCGGGCGGTTGTTGAGCGCGGCATCAGCGACGATGAGATCCGCCGGGCCGAGGAACTCGAGCGCGAGCTGCGCCACGACGTGATGAGCCACGTGCACTGCCTCGGCGAGCAGTGCCCGAAGGCGAAGCCGATCATCCATCTGGGGTGCACGAGCCAGGACGTGGTGTGCAACGCGGATCTACGGCTCATCCACGAGTCAATCGGCCTGATTTGTTGGCATGTGCAGCGGTGCGTGTACGCGTTGGGCGTCCGTGGGCATCAATACAAGGGCGTGCCCGCGCTGGGCTTCACGCACTACCAGAGCGCGCAGCCGACCACCGTCGGCCGGCGCCTCGCCGGATACTCGCACGATCTGCGGTGGTCACAGCAATGGTGGCGCGGCGAGCCGAATGCCGCGGTGTGGCCAGTGAAATACCGCGGCCTGCGCGGCGCGACCGGTACGCAAGCCTCGTTCCTCGCCCTCTTCGACGGCGATGCCTACAAGGTCGATGAGCTCGAAGAACGCTTCCTGCGCTGCTTGCTCGGCGGCCCGCTCTTGTTCGATGCAGCGGCACCCGAGGACGATGAAGAGGGCATCGAAGCAACCTACTGGAACTACACGCACCGGCTCACCGGTCAGACCTACCCGCGCGTGGTCGATGCGCAGATTCTCGCCGACCTCGCCTCCATCGCCGCCGTCCTGCACAAAATCGCCACCGACATCCGCCTCCTCGCCAACCGCAAGGAACTCGACGAGCCCTTCGAGACCAACCAGATCGGTTCCTCCGCCATGCCCTACAAGCGCAACCCGATGCGGTGCGAGCGCATCTGTGGGCTGGCCCGCTTCGTCATGAACCTCGTCGGCAACGCCTACGACACGGCCGCCACGCAGTGGCTCGAGCGCACGCTCGACGACTCCTCCAACCGCCGGCTCAGCCTGCCCGAGGCCTTCCTCGCGCTCGACGGCGCGCTCGACCTCATGCACAATGTGGCCAGCGGCCTCGTTGTGCATGAGGCGATGGTCCGCAAGAACCTGATGGCCGAGCTGCCCTTCCTCGCCACCGAGAACATCCTGATGGAGGCCGTGAAGGCCGGCGGCGACCGCCAAGACCTGCACGAGCGCATCCGCGTGCACGCGCAGGCCGCGGGCATGCGTGTGAAGCACGAAGGGCTGGACAACGATCTGATCGAGCGCCTGCGGGCCGACCCGGCGTTCGGCGCCGTGCACCACCTGCTGACCGACGAGCACCTGCTCGACCCGATGAAGTACATCGGCCGCAGCGTGGAGCAGACGGAACGCTTCATCCGTGAGGTGATCGACCCGCTGCGCGAGCGGTATCAGGACGATCTGGCGCGGGGCGGGGCGTCTCAGCCGCGGGTGTAGGCGGGCGACGGTTTCGCGCGGCGCAGCGCGAGCCACGCGCCCCCGGCCGCGGCGCAGAGCGTGTCGCCCACGAGCGTGCCCGCCGCGACGATGAGGACGACCGGCGCGATCTCATCGAGGTACAGCCCCAGCAGCGTGAGCACGCCGGCGGTGCCCGCCTCGCGTGCGCCCGCGGCCCCGGTGGGCGCGGCCGCGGCGATGAGGAAGTAGGCGAGCCCCGCCGCCGCGGCCTGCGCCGGCGCGAGGGCGACGCCCAGAATGCCCGCCGCCGCGGCGAAGCGCACCGCCGTGGCCGAGATGTCCAGCAGCCGCAGCGCCACGCCGCCGAAGACGCTGCGGCGGTCGCTCAGCATGCGCAGGCCCGCGTGCAGGTTCTGCACGGGCGGGCTGCGCATGACGCGCACGCCCCGCCGCCCCGCGACGCGGAAGGCGGCCCGCAGCAGCCAGCGCCATCCCGAGCCCGTGGCGAAGAACCGGCTGAGGCGCACGCCCATCTCGGCGCACGCCGCCGCGCCGAGGAGCGACGCGATCGCCCACGGCACGAGCGACGCGCCCGCTTCGCCCGCTTCACCAACGGCGCGCGCCCCGCCGCCCGGCGCGAGGGGCGCCGCGAGCAGCATCGCGGGCAGCACGGCGGCCGCGAGCGTCGCGCCCACCGCCGCCATCCACCCGCCGAAGGTGAGCACCGCGACGCCGTCCACACGCCGGTGCCACGCCACGCGGAAGAGCACGCTGAACTTCCCCGGCGCGTACGCCAGCAGCGTGGCGACGGCGTTCACCGCGAGCGCATCGGCGAGCGAGATGCGCCGCTGCGGCCGCAGCGCGAGCCACCACATCGCCCCATTGAGCGCCACGCCCACCGCCGCGAGCGCCGCGAGCGAGCCCGACCGCCACCACTCGGCCTGTGCGAGGCGCTGCCAATCCTCCGCCGACATCGCGTCAAACGCCGACCGCGCCACCCACGCCAGCAGCCCCAGCCCCGCGACCAGCGCGAGCAGCGCCAGCGGCGTGCGCCACGGCCGGGCCGCAGCGGGCGCGGAGGCTTGCGTCACGCGTCGCCGCCCGTGGAGGGGGCGTTGCCGTCGCCCGCGCCGTCACCCGGTGTTCCAGGCCGGCGCCGACGGCGGCGGCGCCGACGCTTTTTCGACGCGGCCGCGCCGGTGTCGGCGTGGCCCTCGCCCGTCGCGGCGTTCGGGCCGTCGCTGTCGGACGCACGCTCGGTGTCGCCGTCCGCGTCGCGGCCGCGATCGTCATCGGCGTCGTCGGCGGCATCGGCCGCGTCGTCGGCGGATGCCGCCGCGGCATCGCCGGTTGCGCCGGCGTCGGCGCCGCCCAGCGGGTCTCCCGGTGCGCCGGCGGAGGGCGCGCCGTCGCGGCGCTTGCGCCGGCGACGCTTGCGCTTCCGCTCGCCCGGCGCGGCCGCGGCGGATGCGTCGCCGGCCGCGTCTGCCCCGCCCTCGCCCTGCGAATCGGTGATGGTGGACGCCTCGCCCACGGCCTGTGCCGGCGTGCCCCCTGCGGCGGAGGCCGCGCGGTCGGGTCGCACGGGCCGATCAGGACGTCCGGGCCGTTCCGTTCGCTCAGCCCGTTCGGCCCGATCAGGCCGCGCGGGAGCCGCCGGCCCGTCGCGTGGCCCGTCGCGTGCGGGCGGCCGGCCCGCCCCGTCGCCCCGGCCCGGTCCCTCGCCGC
>CAZCBN010000135.1:0-8531 GCA_964496975.1 uncultured Phycisphaeraceae bacterium | reverse complement strand
CCAGCCCCTGCTCCAGCTCCCGCCCCATCCCGATGTCCATCAGCCCGTTCAGCATTCCGTCAACCCCCCATGTCCATTCCATGTCCATTCCGGAATCGTCCGAGACCACCCACGACGCTCCGCGACCGCGCAAGGCGAACCCCGCCCCGCGCCACGCCCCGCGCCCTGATCACTCCGCCTGCACCACCACCGCGTTCGCCGCGCTCTCCACGTCGATCACCCGCACCGCCGTGCGCGACGCGATCGGCTCGGCCCCGCGTTGCACAGCGTTCATCTCCTGCTGCATGTTGTGCACGACGAGCGTCACCCGGCCCGCGCCCCGCCCCGCCGGCGGCACGCTGACATACACCCGGCCCAGCGCGCCCACCGCGTCGTCCAGCGAGACGTTGCCGCTGCTCTGCAGCCGCAGCATCGCCCGCGTGGCTGACGCGACGAGCCACGCCGTGCCCGCGCCCGCCCCCACCGCCGCCAGGCACGCCACGCCGATGGACGTCTCAAAGAACCGGTAGACCGCAAGCCCCATCCACCCGCTGCCCATCGCGAACGCCGCGAGGCTCTGCAGGCTGAGCCAGCGCATCTCGCTGCCGGGCGAGTGCCCCTGGCTCCCGTCCATGTCCACCCCGTCCAGCGGCACATCGCCCCCGGGCAGGTCGGCGTCCAACCCCCCCTGGGCCCCGGCAAACTGCCCGAGCACAAGCTCCACGCCGAAAAACACCGTCGCGACGATCGCCGGCACGCTGAACCACGCCGCACCATCACCCAGCAGCCATTGCAGCATGCGCCACCTCCCCGAGTCACACCCGAACGCCAGCATACCGCCGCCGCCCGGTCCACTCGCCCACTTCTTCCGATTCCGCATGCCCCGCTTGCACCCCCCGCGCCCGAGGCCCACCGGCCCCGCGCCCGGTGCCCCGTCCGGGTGCCACGGCTTGGCGCCGGGTGCCACGGCTTGGCGCCCCGCCAAGCCGTGCTCCCCCTCTTCCCCGCCTCCCCCCAGTCCCCAATGGCCGATCCCCAATGGCCTACTTCTTCCGCATATACAAATGCACCGCCGTCTGCCGGTACACGTGCGTCTCCGGTCCCTCGGCCCCCTCGATCTCCAGGCTCACCGGCACCGTCGGCCCCGCCTCCGCCGGCTCATTCAGGTCCAGCGCCTCGCCCTCGTCGCCGTCGTCGCCCTCGCCCATGCCGCCCGGCGCAACGCCGCCCTCACGATCGCCCCGCCCCGCGCGCCGCGGCCCGGGCGCTTCGTCCCACGCGCGTTGCCGCCACGCGCGGTCGTCGCCGCGGCCGGGCTTGCGCCGCTTCGATGGCCGCGGGTCGGGCGCGCGCCGCGGGTCGCTCTCCGCGGGTTCCTCCGCCGCCCCGCCCTCGCGGTGCACAAAGGGCCAGGGCGTCCGCAGCATCGCAAAGCCGTCGTCCGCAAGCCGCTCCACGAGCCTCGCAAACTGGTCGCGCACGCGGGGCCACTGCGCGGGGCTCCGCACCATGTCGTACGGCGGGTCAAAGAACACCAGCTTCACGCCCGCCGGGCACCGCGCCAGCGCCAGCGGCCCCAGCGCATCGCCCCGGACAATCTCGACCCGGTCGAGCACGCCCAGCGTCGTCGCGTTCCGCTCCAGCACGTCAGCCACGCGGCGGTCCCGCTCCACCGCAACCAGCCTCGCCGCCCCGCGGCTCACGGCCTCCAGCCCGATGGACCCGGTGCCCGCGAAGCCGTCGTAGACGGTCGCCCCCTCGCAGTGCCCCCGCAGCAGGTTGAAGAGCGATTGCTTCACCCGGTCGGGAATGGGCCGGGTGATGGTGCCCTCCGGCGGGCTTTCCAGCCGCCGACGCCGTAGCTCGCCGCCGATGATGCGCACGGCAGAGCGAAGCCGCCCGCGGGGGGCCGGTCAAGCCCGGGCGGGGCCTCATCTCGCCCCGCCGGCGAAATCGGGGCTTGGGCGGCCGGGGGCGGGCGGGTAGTCTGGCCCGCGGGGACGGTCTGCTGTGGGAGGTTCGTCGTGCCGACGGACGCCGGGTTGGGCGCAGAGGGTGCGCAGGGGGGACGCGCCGCGGGCGTGGCGCTGCACGATGCGCCGACGGTGTCCTCCGCGACGGTCGTCGCCGCCACCACCACCCAGGCCCCCCGCCCCGCGTGGGCCACGCGTGACGGCCCCGCCGACCCCGCCCTGCTGCTGGCCCACGCCGAGCGGGCCGTGGGGGAGCGTTACCGCATCGAGCGGCTCGCCGGCCAGGGCGGCATGGGCCGGGTCTTTGAGGCGCGGGACACGCGGCTGGGCCGCCGCGTCGCGATCAAGCTGCTGGGCGTGCTCGACCCGCACGCGGGCGAAGACCCGGGGCTGGTCGCGCACAACCGGCTCGTCGCCGAGGCGCGGGCCATGGCCCGCATCGATCACCCCAACCTCTGCCGCGTCATCGAGGTCAGCCTCCAGCACGACACCCCCTTCCTGGTGATGGACTGGGCCGACGGCGAGCCGCTGGACCGCGCCTGGCGCGACATGGACGTGCGGCGTCGGCTCGGGCTCTTTCTGAAAGTGGTCGAGGCCGTCGCCGCCGCGCACGACGCCGGGCTTGTGCACGGCGACCTGAAGCCCGCCAACATCGTGGTCGACCGGCGCGACGAGCCGACGATCGTCGACTTCGGCCTGGCCCGGGCCGAGGCCGACCCCGCGTGGGGCCCGCGGGTGGTTGGGGGCACGCCGGGCTACGCCGCGCCCGAGCAGTTCTCGCCCGATGCCTTCATCGGCCCCGCGGCCGACGTGTTCGCGCTGGGCGTGCTGCTCTTCGAGCTGCTCACCGACCGGCACCCCTGGCCCCGCGGCACCTCGCCCGCGGCGATGGTGGAGATCTGCCGCCGCGGCGTGCCCCTGCCCGAGGACCACGCCCCGCAGACGCCCGCCGACCTGCAGAAGATCTGCCTCGCCGCGCTCGAGGCCGAACCGCGCGACCGCTACCCCGACGCGCGCGCGCTCGCCGCGGACCTGCGCCGCTACCTGCGGAAAGAGACCGTCGCCGCCCGCCCGCGCCGCCTCGCGCAGCGCTTCGAGGACCAGGTGCAGGCCCAGGTCGACGCGACCCGCCAGTGGCTCCGCCAGGGCCTCGTGACAAGCCACGAGGCCGAGCGACTGCTCGCCGCGCTGAACGACCTGCAGCGCGCCGAGTCGCCCTGGGTGCTCGACGCGCGGCGGCTGCGCGTCAGCCAGGTCTTGCTGCACCTGGGCGGGTGGCTCCTCGTCCTTGGGCTCGCGGTGGGGCTGGCGCGGGCGTGGCCCGCGCTGGGCGGGGGGTGGTGGCTCGCCGCGGCGTGGGCCGCGGCCGGGGCGACCGCGGCCGGCGGCGTGCTGCTGCACCGCGCGGGGGACGCACGCGTCGGCGTGGGCCTGCTCGTCACCGCGCAGCTCGCCCTGCCCGCGGCCCTCTGGCTCACGCTGCGGCACACGGGCTGGCTCGTGCAGGGCGAGGGCGCGGGCATGGGCGCCGCGCTGGAGTGGGCGGGCGTGCTGCTCGGTGCCGCGTCGCCCCCGCCGGGACTCGCCAACACGCAGGTGCTCGCCGTCGCCTGGGCCGCCACGGCGCTCGCCCTCGTGCTGCGCAAGCTCACCCGGTCCGCGGCCTTCACGGCGCTGGGCCTCGCGGCGATGGTCGCGGCGTGGGTGGGCCTGTACCTCGTCTCGGGCCGGCTCATCCGGCCCGGGCTGAACGCCGCGGGCGAGATGGGCGTCTGGCTCGCGGCGCTCGGCGCCGCCTCGCTGCCGCTGGGGCTCGCGCTGGACGCCGACGAGCAGCGCATGGTCCGGGAGCTGGGCAGCCGCCGCGTGCACCGGCGCGACGGCCCGCCGCTGGTGTGGGGGGCGGCGGGGCTGGTGCTGATCGGGCTGTGGCTCGTGGCGGCGTGCGCGCCGTCGTGGTGGTGGCGCACGCCGCTGGTCGATGTCGACGGGCCCCGGGTGGAGACGTTCGCCGCGGCGCTCTGGGCCACCGGGGCCTTGCTCGCGGCGTTGATGGTCGTGCTGGCGCGCCGGGCCACGCCCCTGCGGCGACGGGTGAACGCGGCGCTGCGCTGGGTGCTGCCGGCGCACGTGCTCGCGCCCGTCGCGATGCTGGAGGCGAACGACGGGTGGGGGATGTGGCCCCTATGGATCGGGCTGCTGCCGCTGGCGTCGGTGGGCCTGTGCCTCGCGGCGGCGGTGCGGCAGTGGAAGCCGTTCCTGGTCTCGGGGCTGGTGTGCGTGGCCCTGTGGTACTGGCGCGTGCTCGCCCGGCTTGACGAGGCGGCGGACGTGCCCGGGTCGCTGCACGTGCTGGCGGCGCTGCTGGCGATGGGCGTCGGCGCGGGGCTCATGTTCGCCGCGTGGCGCTCGCCGGCGTGGGTGGCGCGGGCGAGGCTCTCGCGGTGGAACCGTGCGGTCGGGGGGCGGGTGCCGAGCGGGGGCCGGAGCTGGCGGGGCTAGGGTGTTTCTGCGTCGCGCGTTGGGGGGTTGCCGCTGGTCACGCTGCTGGACGGGTACCGGGAGACGCCGATCGACGAGGCGACGTGGTGTTGCCGGGGCTGTGGCTACGGCGTGCGCGGGCTGCTGCCGCGGCAGCGCTGCCCCGAGTGCGGCAGGCCCGTGGACGCCCTCGACGGCACGGAGTGGCAGCACTTCGGCGATGCGCTCGGCTATGCGCGCACGCTGCGCGACCTGCTGACCCGCCCCGGCAGCACGATGCGGGCCGTGCGGCCCGACCCCTGGCGGCTGCGGACGTGGCCCCTTGTGGCGGGGCACGCCGTCGCGAGCGGGGCGCTCGCGGGCAGCGGGGTGCTGGTGGGCGTGGTGGTGCCGTGGGTGCCGGAGGGCGCGGTCGGGCCGGCGTGGCTGGTGGTCACGGTGGTGTTCTCGGCGGCGTGCGCGCTCGCCACGTGGCTCGGCGTGCTGTGGGCCAGGCTCGCGGGCTACCGCGCGATCGCCCTGCCCGCGGCGGGGCACGCGGGCGCGGCGTGGGTGGCGGCGGGGGGGATCACGGCGCTCGTCGCGGCGGGCGTGGTGCTGGCGTCGGGCACGAGCCGGATGGACGTGATGCTCGCGTGGGCGCTCGCGGGCGGGCTTGCGCTCGGGGCCGGGTGGTCGGCCCGGCTGCTGGCGCTGGCGATGGGCCGCGAGCGGGCGGACTGGGCCGAGGCGGCGCGGCAGGCCGGGGCGGCCGGGGCGCATGGGGCGGGCCGGGGGCGCGAGGCGCAGCGCGCGGCGGGGCGGGCCCGGTTCGTGCAGTCGGCCCGCGCGGCGCGCGGGGAGGCGCCGAGCGAGCGCACGGCCCGGGCGGGTGCGGCGTCAGCGGGCGAGGAGGGGCCGGGCGGCGGCCGCGCGAACGGGGTCGGCGGCGTGGGCGAGCGGTTCGGGGCCTGAGGCGGGGCTTGACACGGGGCTGGCGCTCGGGGCGGGGCACGCGTCGGGGTGGTGCGCGCGGCGGACGACGAAGATGGACTCTTGGTTCGTGACGTGGGTGACGGCGCCGACCTTCTCGCCGCGGGGGTTGTAGATGCCGATGCGGGCCCCGATGTAGCGGGGGAAGTCGCCCCGGTGGGCCGCGGTGACGGTGCCGCGCTCGCCGGCGGCCTCGCGCAGGATTTCCGCGAGGTGCTCGGCGGAGAGGAAGCCCTCGTTGCTGAACGAGACGACCAGGGTGCGTGCGCGCACGGCGAGCAGCACGCGGCGCAGGGCGTCGGCGAAGGCGGGGCGAGAGTTGAAGGGGCTGCGGCGGGTGCGGACGTCGACGCGTTTGCAGGCGACGCCGTAGACGGGGGGCTTGTCCCACAGGGCGAGGGACTCCCAGACGTGGTAGTTGCCGAGGTAGGCGTGCTGGTTGTAGGGGGGGTCGATGTAGGCGACGTCGGCGGGCGCGCGCCGGGCGGCGTCAAGGGCGTCGAGCTGCAGGGCGAGGCCGCGGCCGGCGGGGGCGCGGGGGAGCAGGTTGGGCATGCGGAGGGCGAGGTCGTTGGCGGCGCGGGGGGCCCATTTCTTGAGGTAGGCCATCTGCACGCCGGTGGTGGAGTCGACGCGGTCGGCGGCCTCGATGAGCGAGGTGAGCAGGACGGCGTGCAGGTCGGGGGTGTGGGCACAGCGTTCGATGTGCTCGCGGATGGCGTCGATGCGTTCGCCGTTTTTCGGATGGATGTAGCGGGCCTGCCGGCAGAAGGTGTCGGTGAAGTAGCCGGGGCGGGGGGGGAGGGCGTTGCACTCGTCGATGAGGCGCTGGGCGTCGGCGAGCAGGCCCGGCGTGTCGGCGTCGGCCTGCACATAGCAGCGGGCGAGGGTGGCGGCGTAGGCGTTGTGGTCGTTTGCGATGACGCGGTGGCCGCGGGCCTTGAGGGCGTGTCCCACGCGGGAGGTGCCGGAGAAGAGGTCGAGCACGGTGAGCGGGGCGGCGGGGGCGTCGGCCTCGATGGCGGAGAGGATGTGGGGGAGGAGGAGGCGTTTGGAGCCGAGGTACTTGATCACGGGGGTGCGGGAGTATCGGCGGTCTGGGTTGACGCGGGAAAAAAAGACTCCCCCGGCGGGGCGGGGGAGTGGGGGGGACGTGGGTTGGGTGGGCGGGAGCGCCGCGTTAGTGCGTGGCCGGGCTCATGGCGGGGCTGCGCGGGGGGGCGTCGGGGACGGGGGGGAGGGGGAACTCTTTGTGCAGGGCGATCATGTGCTCGAACATGGAGCGGGCGGCGGCGACGACGGCCTGCTTCTCGGCCTCGGTGAACTCGATCTTGTCGAGGTCGCGCTTGAAGCGTTCCCAGAGGGGGCGCTGGCCCTCGCCGTAGGGGTCGAGGTAGTGGAAGCCGTCGCGGCCCTCGACGCCCCAGGCCTTTTTGAGCTTCATGGCGACGAACTTGTTGCCGTTGTTGGCGCCCTCGCGGACGTAGTGGAGGCCGAAGAGCTTGAGGGGCTCGCTGCCGGCGTAGACGGCGACCTCTTTGATGAAGGTGGCGGTGGCGGGCTTGTGGGTGAGGGAGGCGGGGTTGACGCCGAAGTGGCGGAGGTCGGCCTCGAGGTAGGGGGTCTGGAGCTGCATGTCGGTGACCATGGTGTTCAGGACGGGGGTGGTCGCGCGGCGGGCGACGATGGCCTCGTCCAGGGCGCGGTTGGCGAGGAAGAGCTGACCCAGGAGCTGGACGTAGACGTCCTTGGGGAGGGTGCCGCGGACCATGTGCTGGGGGAGGGTGTCGTGCTCGGCGCGTTCGTGGAGGTCCCAGTTGTCTTCGCGGAGGCGCTGGGAGATGGGGCGGGGGTCGGAGAGGGTGTCGATGGGCATGGGTGTCTCCGGTGCGGTCAGGTGGTCCGGCGGTCAGATGGTCCGGCGGTCAGGTGGTCGGGCCTCGGTTGGTGCGGGTGGCCCGGGCGCCGGGAATGAGAGGGTAGGGCGGCTGGTTTGGGGCTTGGGGGCGTGGTCGGGGCCTACAACCCGGGCTGGTCGGGGCTGGTCGGGGCTGGTCGGGGCTGGTCGGGGCGGGGCGGGGTCGGGCGGGACTTTCGATAGGGGCACGATGACGACGACGCCTGCGGGCAGCGTGGCGGGGGCGGCGGTTCCGGTCGCGGGGCGGGCCGGCTCGCGGGTGGGCGGGCTGCGCCTGGCGGCGCCGATCGTGTCGCACACGGGGGTGGACGTGCTGTCGGCGGCGCCGATTGCGCTGATCCCGATTTTGAACGATCAGATCGGGATGACGCCGGCGCAGAAGGCGATGTTCATCGGCGTGGGGTCGCTTTCGAGCGGGCTGGTGCAGCCGCTGGTGGCGCTGTGGCAGGACAAGCACGACTCGCGGCTGATCGGCACGGTGGGGGTGGCGCTGGCGGGCGTGGCGATGGGGCTGCTCGGGTTCTCGACGACGTTTGAGCAGGCGCTGGTGCTGTACCTGATAGGGATGCTCGGGGTGGGGGCGTTTCACCCGGCGGCGGCGGCGGCGACGGGGCATATGGCGGGGTCGCGGCGTTCGGCGGCGGTGTCGATCTTCTTCCTCGCGGGCATGATCGGGGGGATCGCGGGCAATCTCGGGGCGCCGGCGTTGTGCCGATGGATCGCGGGGATGGTGGGGGGCGAGGCCGGGGCGGGCGTGGTGGAGGCGGCGAGCGGCGCGGCGGCGGCCTCGGCGGCTTCTGCGGCTTCGGCTGCGGCGGCGGCCGCGTCGGGGCTGCGGTGGCTGTTGCCGATCTGGCTTGTGCCGGCCTTGCTGCTCACGGGGTATCTGGCGTGGGCCATCCACGGCCTGCCGCACGCGCACGCGGGGGCCCGCGACGACCACGCGCAGCGCAGCAAGCGCGAGCGGGGCGTGCGGTGGTGGGCGGTGTGGGTGCTGTACCTGGGCAACGCGTTCCGCTTTACGGTGAACAACGCGCTGATCTATCTGATGGTGCAGTGGGCCGAGGCGCACACGCGGACGGCGGCGGGCGCGGCGGAGATGAGCACGTCGCTGGCGCTGCGGGCGAGCGGGCTGAACGGGCTGCTGCAGGCGGCGATGCAGGTGGGGATGGGCGTGGGGGGGCTTGCGCTGGGGTTCTGGCTCTCCA
>CAZCBN010000134.1:0-8698 GCA_964496975.1 uncultured Phycisphaeraceae bacterium | reverse complement strand
CGCTGGTGCGGGCGAGCGCGGCGGTGCGGCGCGTGGCGCCGTGCCGGCGGGGGCTGCGGGCGGCGCGTCCGTGGCGGGGAGCGGGGCGGAAGCTTTGAACGTGGCGGGGGCGACGGCGGTGCGGGCTGTTGCGGCGCGGACGGGTGGTGCGACAGGTGGCGGGGCGGGTGCGGCGGTTGGGGGCGTGGTGGGCGGCGCGGTGGGGCGGGGGTTGGCAGCGGGGGGGGAGCGGGTGGAGGCGCGGACGGCGCGCGCGCGCGGGGAGGGCGCGGGGCTGCTGAAGTCTGAGCGGGCGGCGGCGGTGGAGGAGGTGCAGCGGGCGCTCGCGCAGGTATTGCATCGTGAGGGGGGGACGCTGAAGGTGCGGCTTCAGCCGAAGTTTTTGGGGAGCGTGGTGGTGGAGCTGACGCTGCGGGACGGGACGGCGTCGGCGTTGATCCGCGCGGAGAGTGAGTCGGCACGGGAGTTGCTGGGTTCGTCGCTGGTGGAGTTGCGTTCCGCGCTGGAGGCGCGGGGCGTGCGCGTGGAGCGGCTCGTGGTGGAGCCGCTCGGCGCGGGGCCCGCGTCGCAGGATGCGGCGGGGGCCGGGCCTGGGTCGGGGGTTGGGGCCGAGCTTGGCGCTGGGGATCGGCGCGGGGCTCGGTCGGGTGAGGATTCGTCGGGCCGCGGCGGGGGCACGGACGCCCCGGGGCGCGGCGAGAACGCCGACTGGAGCATCGGCGGGGCCATCGACGGGGACGCGTCGGGGTCTGCGGATGAGGGGTCGGGCGGCGGGGGCGCGCGGCGGGAGGCCGGCGTGCCCTTGCGGGAGGCCGGCGCGGAGGCGCTGGGGGCGGGCGTCGTTGGAGACGGCGCGGCGGGGGTCGCGGGGTCGCCTGGGATCTGGCGGCTTTCGGCGACGGCGGACGGGCTTTGGCTGCGGCTTGACGCGGTGGCGTGAGGCTCAGCGTGCGGCGGGAGATGCCGCGGGGGCCTGTGCGTGGGTGTTGGTGTGCGCGTGACGGCTTGACGCGGCGCTGGGGCGGAGCTCCGGGCGGGTTGCGAGTGGTGGTGTCTGTGGTGTGCTGCGCGTGCGGGCCGGGATGGCGTGCGCGTGGGAAGGGGTGCGGCATGAGCGCGTTGACGGGCCCGGGCGGGAACTCGCCGCTGACGACGGATGTTTCGAGCCTGCTGAACTCGGGCGGTGCGCAGGCGCCGCGGGTGCAGGAGCGGAACAACGGGTTCAGCGAGCTGACGAGCGAGGAGTTCGTCGAGATCATGATCCAGGAGTTGACGAACCAGGACCCGCTCGCGCCGAGCGACTCGCAGGCGCTGCTGGAGCAGATCTCGACGATCCGGTCGATCGAGTCGGACACGGCGCTGCTGGACCGGCTTGATTCGCTGGTGGGGCACAACGAGTTCGCGTCGGCGTCGGGCCTCATCGGGGCGCTGGTGGGCGGGATCAACGAGCAGGGGCGCCGCGTGGCGGACGTGGTGCTGAGCGTGAGCCGGACGGACGAGGGGCCTGTGCTGAACCTTTATGACGGGTCGCGGGTGCCGCTGTCGCAGGTGGACGAGGTGGTGCGGACGTTTGACGACCTCTCCAACGGGGCGAACGGCGACGACGAGACGGGGGGCCAGCCGTGACGACGAATGGAACGGAACTGCTGAAGCAGCTCGGGAGCGGCGTGCGGCCGGTGGGCGGGGCGGAGCGCGCGCCGGGGGGCGCGCGGCCCGTGGAGGAGCAGGGCTTTCAGGAGTTGCTGTCGCGTGTGGCGGGTGGGGACGCGGCGGCGGCCGCGGGGCGCGTGGTGAGCGTGGAGCCGGGGAGCGGCGTGCGGCTTGATGCGGCGCAGCTCGAGCGCGTCGGGCGGGCGCTGGACCGCGCGGAGGCGGCGGGCTCGGCCCGGGCGGCGGTGCTGATTGACGGCGTGGCGCTCGAGGTGGACGTGCTGACGCGGCGGGTGACGGGGCTGATTGATCTGAAGTCGGGCGCGGTCGCCACGCGGGTGGACGCGGTGGTGCAGGCGGAGGGCGAGGGGCCGCCGCTGGACGGGGCGGGCGCGGCGGGCGCGGCGGACGCGGGCGTGCTGCGGCTGACGCGGGGCGGGGTGGAGAACGCGTCGCTGCTGGCGCGGCTCGCGGGGTAACGGCGCGGGGCGTGCGCGTGGCGCTCGGGTGCGGCGGACGGGCGGCGGGTGGCGCGGGGCCGGTGGTGTGCGGCCGGCTGGTGGGGGTGAACTTCGATGGCTTCGACGACGGCGTTGTACACGGGGCTGAGCGGGCTGACGGGGTACTCGCGTCGGCTCGACGTGATCGGCAACAACATCGCGAACGTGAACACGACGGCGTACAAGTCAAGCCGGCTGATGTTCGAGAGCCAGTTCACGCGGAACCTGTCGCTGGGGCTCGCGCCGGCGGAGACGCGCGGGGGGACGAACCCGTACCAGGTGGGGCTGGGCGTGGTGGTGAGCGGGACGCAGCGCGACTTCGCGGTGGGCTCGCCCCAGGCGACGGGGGACCCGCGGGACCTGATGATCGACGGGGACGGGTTCTTTGTGGTGCAGCGCGGGGAGGAGCAGTTTTACACGCGGAACGGGGCGTTTCGGCCCGACGAGGCGGACAACCTGGTGTCGATCTCGGGGGACACGCTGCTGGGGTACGGCGTCGACGCGGGCTTTAACGTGACGGAGGGGGCGCTCGCGCCGATCAACGTGCCGCTGGGTCGGCTCCGCATCGCGGAGGCGACGGGTCAGGCGACGATCGCGGGGAACCTGAACGCGGACGGGACGGTGGCGGGCGCGGGGAGCATCACGACGCTCGGGTCGAGCGCGACGACGGGGCTGAGCGTTCTGGCGAGCGCGGGGGGCGGGTTCATCACGTCGTCGAGCCTGCTTGTGGAGGTGGAGGACCCGCTCTCGGCGGGGGCGGCGCTCTTTGAGGCGGGGCAGACGCTGACCTTCAGCGGGGTGACGCGCGGGGGGACGGTGGTGCCGGACTTCTCGGTGCCGATCACGGCGGAAACGACGTTCGACGAGCTGATCTCGGCGTTGAACTCGGCGCTGGGGATCTTTGACACGGAGACGGCGAACCCGGACGGGACGTTCCCGGGCGCGTCGGTGGACCCGGAGACGGGGCTGATCTCGGTGGTGTCGAACACGGGGACGGTGAGCGCGCTCGAGATCGAGGCGGCGGACGTGCGGCTCTTCAATGAGGACGGGCTGCTGGACCGGTTGCCGTTGACGCCGTCGGCGACGCAGTCGGCGAGCGGGGAGAGCCGGCGGACGACGATGGTGGTGTACGACTCGCTTGGGACGCCGGTGGAGGTGGACGTGGCGTTCACGCTGGTGGAGCGTGGGGCGAGCGGGACGACGTGGCGGTACGACGTGCTGAGCAACGACCACGAGGCGGGGACGGGGCCCTTCATCGGCAGCGGGACGGTGCGGTTTGACACGCTGGGGCAGCTCGTGGGGACGGACCCGATCAGCGTGTCGATCGATCGGTCTGGGACGGGTGCGGACAGCCCGCTCGTGGTGTCGCTCTTCCTGAGCGGGAGCAGCGGGCGGATGACGTCGCTGACGGGGACGCCGACGGAGTTCACGACGGTGGCGCGGGACGGGCTTCCGCAGGGGACGCTCGAGGCGTTCAGCGTGGCGGACGACGGCCGGGTGGTGGGGGCGTTCAGCAACGGGGCGTTCCGCGACCTGGGTCAGGTGGTGGTGGCGCAGTTCTCGAACAACGAGGGGCTGATCGACGCGGGGGACACGCGGTTCCGGCCCGGGGCGAACAGCGGGCCGCCGATCGTGGTGGCGCCGGGGAGCTTTTCGGCGGGGCAGATCGTGGGCGGGGCGCTCGAGCTGAGCAACGTGGACCTGGGCCAGGAGTTCATCAATCTGATCCTGACGAGCACGGGGTACTCGGCGAACACGCGGATCATCCAGACGACGGACGACCTGATCCAGCAGTTGCTGGTGCTGGGGCGGTGAGGGGCGCTGGGAGCGGGCGAAAGCGGGGTGCGGCGTGATCTCGTTGACGAGGCTGAACGGCGAGCGGTTCGTGCTGAACTGCGAGTTGATCCGCACGGTGGAGGAGCGGCCCGACACGGTCATCACGCTGCTGAGCGGCGAGCGGATGGTGGTGAAGGAAGAGATCGGGGACGTGGTGCGGAAGGTGATCGACTACGGGCGGCTGCTGCGGCGCGGGTTCCCGACGGAGTGAGGCGGGGGCGGCGTGTGCGGCGTGTGCGGCGTGTGCCGGCGTGTGCCGGTTGTGCGGGCTTTGCGGGGGGCGGGGTGTGTTCGGGTTGGGGGGGCGGTGCGGCGTGCGCGGTGTGGGCCGTGCGCGCGGCGCTGGGGGTGTGCGCTGTCGGGGCGGCGGTTGGTTTGGGGGGAGATGCGCAGCGGGCGGTCCGGTCGGTCTCTCGCTGGGGGGTGAAGAGGGGCGGGGTGGGTGCCGATGTTGGACGCGGGGGGTTGCGCGGCGTGCGACATGTGGCGTCGCCGCGGGCCGCTGCGGGGCGACTGGGCCCGGGGGGCGACCGTGGATATCGGCACCATCGGGGGATTGCTGATCGGCGTCGCGGCGATGCTGATCTCGGTGGTGATGGGCGGGGGCAATCCCCTGATCTTCATTGACCCGGCGTCGATCATCGTGGTGTTCGGCGGCATGACCGGCGCGGTGCTGATGGGGGCGCCGCTGGGGCGGGTGCTGACGGCCCACACGGTGGTGCTGAAGGCGGTGTTCGGGAAGGCCCCGGACGCGGGGGCGACGATCAAGGACATCGTGAAGTACGCGGAGGTGGCGCGGCGCGAGGGGATCCTCGCGCTGGAGAACCTCGTCGGCGAGATGCGGGACCCCTTCATCGTGAAGGGCGTGAAGATGGCCGTCGACGGGACGGACCCGGACCTGATCAAGACGATCCTCGAGACCGAGCTCGAGGCGATGATGGACCGGCACGGCGCTGGCAAGAAGCTGCTCGACGACTTCGGCAAGTACGCGCCGGCGTTCGGCATGATCGGGACGCTGCTGGGGCTGATCCTGATGCTTCAGAACATGGACGACCCGAGCGCGATCGGCCCCGGCATGGCGGTGGCGCTCATGACGACGCTGTACGGCGCGCTGGTGTCGAACGTCGTGACGGGCCCGATCGGCGACAAGATCGCGGTGAAGAGCGGCGAGGAGGTGATGGTGAAGACCATCATCATCGCCGGGGTGATGTCGATCCAGTCGGGGGACAACCCGCGCGTGGTGGAGAGCAAGCTGCTGACGTACCTGCCGCCGAAGCAGCGGGCGGCGTTGGAGGCGGGCAAGGCGGCGTGAGTCGCCGGCCGCGCGGCGTCGTGGGCGTCGCGGCGTCGTGGACCGTGCGGTGATGAAAGGGGCTGGGCTGGATGAAGAAGCGTCCTCCATCCGGGAACGCGGTGCCCGAGTGGGTGGTGACGTACGGCGACCTGATGTCGCTGCTGCTGTGCTTCTTCATTCTGCTGGTGGCGTTCAGCGAGCCCAAGAAGCCGGACGCGATCATGGAGATCATGGAGGCGATCAAGGAGGCGCTGGGCGTGCCGGCGGGCGAGCCGGACAACGTGGAGTCTGGCAAGCCCTCCAGCGTCACGGTGTCGCAGATCAAGGAACTGCTGGAGCAGTCGACGGAGCCGGACGGGACGGGCCACAACGCCGACCCCAACGTGTCGGGGCAGAACGAGCGGGTCAGCGTGGTCCACGACGGGAACTGGTACGCGGTGGGCGGGTCGCTGCCCTTCGAGGCGGGCAGCGCGGTGCTGGGCCTGAGCGAGCAGCGGGTGCTGCGCGAGGAGGTCGCGCCGCGGATCCGCGACCGGCGGAACATCGTGCGGGTGGTGGGGCACTCGTGGGGGTTTCAGGACACGACGGCCGGGTCGTATCTCGAGCTGAGCTTTGCGCGGGCGCGGGCGGTGCACGACTTCCTGGTTGAGGAGTGCGCGGTGGACCCGGCGGTGCTGCGGATCGTGGCGGCGGGGAACACCGAGCCGGCGGTGGCGTCGCTCGACGCGGCGTCCGGGGCCGGCGCGGAGAGCCGGCGCGTGCAGGTGTTCATGGTGGACAGCACGGTGGACCAGATGCACCCCGACCCCGACGGGACGGGGCGCGGGATCGGCGGCTGACGGGGGCCCGGTGCCCCGCGTGTAGGGCGTGCCCCGCGACGCGGGGGCGAGCGAAGGAGCGTGCGCGATGGCGGACAAGGAAAAGCCCAAGGCCGAGGGGGAGGCGCCGGCAGCGCCCGCGAAGAAGAAGGGCCCGCCGATGCTGCCGATCATCGTGGGCGTGGTGATGATCGTGGAGGGGGCGCTCGTCTACCTGGCGGCGACTTTCATGATGGGCGGCTCGACCCAGGCGGCGCCGACGGCGCTTGAGGGCGAGAGCGAGGACGACGGCGAGCGGCTGGTGGAGATCCCGCTGATCGAGGACAAGTTCCAGAACATGTCCACGGGCCGGGTGTGGCAGTGGCAGGTGGAGCTGGTGCTGCGGGTGCGGCAGAAGAACCAGGAACGCGTGACGCAGGAGATGGAGCGTCGCACCGCGGAGCTGCGTGAGGGCGTGAGCCGGATCGTGCGCAGCGCCCAGGACCGGCACCTGCGCGAGCCGGGGCTTGAGACGGTGGAGCGGCAGTTCACGACGTACCTGAACGAGGTGTTCGGGAGCGATGCGAACGGGGTGCCGCGGGTGGAGGACGTGATCCTCGCGAAGTTCCTGGGCACCCCATCGGACTCTTAACGGCGCGGGGCGGGCCGGGGGGCCGGGGGCGGTAGGGGTGGGCGGAGCGCAAGGTCTGCGCGTCGGCGAGTCGGTTCGCGCGGGATCGGCGCACGGGGTGGGCCAAATCTGCGGGGCGGGCGCTGGCGTGTCCGATGAAGCCCGGCGCGTGAGGGTCGCGGCGATGGGCGCTCGGCGGAGCCGGGGTCTGTCGGACGCGGGGCGGCCCGGGTGGGCGCACGAGGGGCCTGGGAATGGCCGACGCTCCTGATCCAGACATGACGACCGGCGGCGACGGTGACGCGGCGGAGCGGGCGGCGGACGCGCTGCGCGACGCGCAGGGCAAGGTCAACGCGGCGTCGGCGCAGGTGAACGCATCGCCGGAGGCGGCCGACTCGGCGGCGGAGGCGGCGCTCGCCGCGGCCAAGGCGGCGATCTCGATGACGTCTGCGGCGGCGGGGGCGGCGGCGAAGCCGAAGCCGGCCGCGTCAGATCCGAACGAGACGGCGCTCGCGGCGGCCCGGGCGGCGATCGCGATGTCGGCGGGCGGCGGGGCGCCGGCCGCGGCTCCCGTTGCGGCGATGGCGGCCGGTGCGCCCGCGGCGCCGGCGGGGCGGCCGGGAGCGGTGGTCGGGGCGGGCGCAGCGCACCCGATGACGGACTACACGCCCGCGGCGTTCACGCCGCCGGTGTTTGCGCCCGCGCAGTCGGCGCCGGTGCCGAGCGAGATTGACCTGATCCGCGACGTGGACCTGCACGTCACGATCGAGCTGGGCCGTACGACGATGCTGGTGGAGGACGTGCTGCGGCTGGCCGACGGGGCGGTCGTGGAGCTGGACAAGCTCGCGGGCGACCCGGTGGACGTCTTTGTGAACGGTCGGCTGGTGGCGCGGGGCGAGGTGCTCGTGCTGAACGACAACTTTTGCGTGCGGGTGAGCGAGATTCTCGACCCCTCGGTGGCAGAGCATCGCGCGGGCAAGATGTAGGCCGCGCGGCGGTGACGGGTGAGGCGAACGGGCCGGGCGGCCCGGGGTGGATGAGCGGGGCGAACTCCGCGGCGGAGCCGCGAGTCTGGAGCGCCGGGATGGCGGATCGTCCGACGAGGTCTTTGATCGCCGCGCTGGTGTGGGTCGTGGCCGCTGGGGCGGCGACGGCGGCACCGGTGACGGGTGCTGTCGTGGGGCCAGCTCGCGCGCCCGCGGCGGAGTCGTTGCCGCTCGGGCCGGTGGCTGCGGCGACGCCGGCGCGGCAATCGGATGGCGTGGCGACGGATGACGGGGCGGCCGGCGGTGTTTCGACGGACGCGGCCGCGGTGGCGACGGGCCCGATGGAGCTGCTGCGCACGGGCGGGGCGCTCGGCACGGTGCTCGCGCTCGCGGGCGGGCTGGCCGTCGGCGTGCGGTGGCTTGCGAAGAAGCGGGGCGGGCTGCTGGCGGCGCTCGGGGCCGGGGGGCGGGCCCCGTCGGGCGTGATGGAAGTGCTTGGGCGGTACCCCGTGGGACGCGGGCAGACGCTCGTGGTGCTGCGGTTTGATCGTCGCGTGCTCCTGGTGTGCCAGACCTTTGGCAAGTCCGCCGGCATGCGCACGCTGTGCGAGCTTGCGGACCCCGACGACGTGGCGTCGATCGTGACCAAGACGCGCGACGCGGCGGGCGAGACGCTGGACGGGCGGTTTCGAGAGCTGATGCGGGAGACGGAGCGGGCGTTTGATCGACCGGCGAAGCAGGGGGACGCGTTCGCTCCGGCGGGGCCCTTTGGCGCGGCGGAGTCGGAGCGTGCCGGGGGCCTTGGGAGTGTGCTGCGGCGGCGGGTGATCACGAGCGCCGAGGGCGACCGCGTGGAGCTGCTGGACGGGGCGCCCGCGGCGACGGGCGCCGCGCCGGTGGACGCCGTCGCGACGCTGCGGGCGAGGCTTGATGCGCTGCGCGGCGGCGCGGGGGTGGTCGCGTGAGGGCGTTGCTCCGCGGGGTTGCGGCGTGCGCGGCGGCGC
>CAZCBN010000133.1:0-8756 GCA_964496975.1 uncultured Phycisphaeraceae bacterium | reverse complement strand
GGGTTGAGGGGTGGGGTGGTGTGGGGTGTGCGGGGTATTGGTGGGAGGCGTGTGATGGCGAAGGTGTACGGGCTTGTGGTGGCGGTGCTGCTTGTGGTGCTGTTCGTCGCGGTGAACATCGTGGGCGAGCGGGTGCTGCGGGATGCGCGGCTCGACCTGACGGAGGCGAAGCTGTACACGCTGAGCGACGCGGCGCGGGAGGTGGCGCGGTCGCCCGATGAGCCGGTGCGGCTGACGCTGTACGCGAGCGAGGGGCTGGCGCGCGGGAAGGCGCAGCTCGAGACGGGCGTGCGGCGGGTGCGGGAGTCGCTCGAGTCGTTCGCGGCGGCGAGCGGGGGCAAGGTGGTGCTGCAGGTGGTGGACCCCGAGCCGCTGACGGAGGCGGAGGACGCGGCGATCGAGGCGGGGATGCGCGGGCTGCCGCTGGGGCGGGACGAGACGTTTTATCTGGGTCTGCTCGGGACGAACGCGGTGGACGGGCGGGAGACGATCCCGTTCTTCAACTTCACGGATGCGCAGTTTGACCGGTTTCTTGAGTACGAGGTGGCGAAGCTGGTGCATGCGCTGGCGTCGCGCGAGAAGCCGGTGGTGGGGGTGATCTCGTCGCTGCCGCTGCTGGGCGGGGGGTTTGACCCGGCGACGCGTCAGCCGACGGCGGCGTACCAGATTGTGCAGGAGCTTGGCGCGTCGTTCGAGGTGCGCGACGTGGCGGCGGAGGCGGAGGGGGGCGCGATCCCGGCGGACGTGAAGGTGCTGCTGGTGGTGCACCCCAAGGCGATGTCGGATCTGTCGCGGTACGCGGTGGACCAGTATGTGCTCGCGGGCGGGGCGGCGGTGGTGTTTGTGGACCCGGTGTGCGAGGCGGACCGGCAGAGCGACCCCTCGAACCCGATGATGGCGCAGTTTGCGACGCCCGGGGCGAGCGACCTGCCGGACCTGTTCGCCGCGTGGGGGCTCTCGCTGACGCGGGGCGTGGTGGCGGGGGACAGCAAGCTCGCGGTGCAGGTGGGCATCCGCGGGGCGCGGGGCGGGACGGAGGCGGTGCCGTACGTGGCGTACATGCTGCTCGGCGATGAGCAGACGGCGGACGCGGACCCGGCGACGGGGCGGCTGACGCGCGTCACGATGGCGACGGCGGGGATTTTGGAGCGGGCGGAGGGGGCGGGGACGGCGTTTGAGCCGCTGCTGACGACGTCGGACGAGGCGGCGGCGGTGGAGGCGATGAAGGTGAGCCTGATGCCCGACCCGCGGGCGATCTTGAATGACTTCATTGTGCCGGAGGGGCAGGAGCCGTTGGTGCTGGCGGCGCGGGTGCGGGGGAAGGCGAAGACGGCGTTTGCCTCGGGCAAGCCGGCGGGTGCGGAGGCCGGTGCGGAGGCCCCCTCTGAAGAGGCGGGCGAGGCGGCGGCGGCGGGCCTTGCGGAGGGGGAGATCAACGTCGTGGTGGTGGCGGACTGCGACATGCTGCAGGACCGGTTCTGGGTGCAGGAGCAGCAGTTTGGCGGGATCTCGCTGGGGTGGCAGGTGCTGGCGGACAACGGGTCGCTTGTGCTGAACCTGGTGGAGCAGATGTCGGGGGGCTCGGCGCTGGCGAGTCTGCGGGCGCGGGGGGAGTATCGACGGCCGCTGACGCGGATCGAGGCGATGGAGAAGGCGGCGGACGCGGAGCTTGTGGCGGAGGAGGAGCGGCTGCAGGCGTCGATCCGCGAGGCGGAGACGCGGATCAATGAGATTCTGGCGGGCGGTGGGGCGGAGGACGCGGAGCGGCTGATCCGCTCGCCCGAGGTGCAGGCGGAGGTGGATCGTCTGCAGGCGGAGGTTGTGGCGAGCCGGAAGCAGCTCCGCGAGGTGGGCAGCGGGCTCCGCAAGGACATCGAGGCGTTGCAGACGCGGGCGAAGATCGTGAACACGGCGCTGGTGCCGGCGTTGTTGCTGGTGATGGCGGTGGGTCTTTCGGCGTATCGGGGGGCCCGTCGGCGGGCCGAGCGGCGGAAGGGGCGTGGGTGATGGCGATGGGCAGCGCGAAGGTGCTTTTGGTGGTGGCGGGCGCGGCGGCGGTCGCGGTGGGGGCGGCGGTGCTGGTGCTGCGCGGGCCTGGGGCCGGCGTGAACGCGGCGGGGGCCGGGTCGGCGGGCAGCGCTGGGGCGGGCGGTGCGGGGGGCGCGGCCGGCGGCGCGGTGGGGGGCGTGTCGGGTGCTGCGGCGCTGGTGGTGCCGGGGCTGGCGGCTTCGGCGGAGAAGGCGGCGGTGATTGAGGTGACGGGGCCGTCGGGGTCGGGCGGGTCGGGGGGGATGCTGCGGGTTGAGAAGGACGCGGAGGGTGTGTGGCGCGTGCTGGCGCTGTCGGGGTATGCGGCGGAGTTTGCGAAGGTGCGGGCGCTGGTGCTGGGGCTGAGCGATCTGGCGATCGCCGAGAGAAAGACGGCCAAGCCTGAGAACCACGCGAGCCTGGGGCTGAAGCTGCCGGCGGAGGGGGACGCTGGGGGCGGGGGCGAGGCGGCCGGGGCGATCGGCGAGGACGCGCCGACGCGGGTGCGGCTGCTGGACTCGGGCGGGGGCGTGCTCGCGGACGTGGTGCTCGGGAAGCGGGCGGCGGGGACGGAGGGGATGTTTGTGCGGCTGGCGTCGGCGGATCAGACGTACCGGTCGACGAAGTCGGTGTCGGCGTCGGTGGACGCGAAGTCGTGGATCGATCGGTCGGCGCTGCAGGTGGCGCGGGACCAGGTGCGGCGGGTGGAGATTGTGCACGCGGACGGGGAGCGGTTTGAGGTGAGCCGCGGGAGCGCGGAGGAGACGGACTTTGTGCTGTCGCCCGTGCCCGAGGGGAAGGAGCCGGACGCGGCGTACCGCGTGAACGCGGTGGCGGGCGTGCTGGCGTATCCGAGTGTGGAGGACGTGCGCAAGGCCGACGACGCGGCGGTGGCGGCGGCGGCGGTGCAGGCGACGCTGACGGTGGAGCTGTTTGAGGGGATGGCGGTGCGGGCGGAGGTGCGGAAGGAAGAGAGCGGGCGCTTTTGGGTGGTGGCGTCGGCCGAGGCGACGGCGATGGTGTCGGAGGCGGTGGAGGCGTTCAACCGCAAGGCGGAGGGGTGGGCGTTCGCGGTGCCGGAGTATTCGGCGCAGGCGATGACGACGCGTGTGGCGACGCTGGTGCGCGACGCGGAGGCGCCGGCGGTGGTGATCCCGCCGGCGGAGGATGAGGCGGGGCCGGCGCTGCCGGAGGTGGTGGAGACGGGCGAGGCCGGCGCTGAGAGCGGCGCTGAGAGTGGGGTCGGGGCGGAAGAGGGGTTGCCGCCCGAGGCGGGTGAGGGGACAGGGGTGGAGCCCGGTCCGGGGCGGTGATCGGCGTGCGACGGGCTGTGTGATTCGACCTGTGTGAATCGGGTGGGGTGATTCGGGCGGGGTGCAGCCCGGGCGCGGTGGTTTTCGTATGGTGATGTGGGCGGGCGGGTGGCGCGGCTGCGGGGACGCGGCGGCGGCGCTGTGCGTGCGGGCGGGTGATGTCGCGGGCCGCGGGCCCGGCGGCCGGCCCCTGGTGGCCCACGAAAGGAGCGCGACGATGGCCAAGGCCGTGGTGGACCCGGAAGAGTTGCGTGCGTTCGCGGCGTCGCTGCGGCGGTTCGTGGGGGCGCTGAACGGGGAGATGACGTCGATCCAGGGGCGCATGGCGTCGCTTGGGCAGACGTGGCGCGACCAGGAGCACGACAAGTTCGCGGCGGAGTTTGACGAGACGATGCGGGCGCTGCAGCGCTTCACGCGGGCGGCGGAGGTGCACGTGCCGTTTTTGATGCGGAAGGCGGAGGCGGTGGAGGGGTATTTGAATCAGAGGTGAGGGGGGGAGGCAGGCATCGAGGCATCGAGGCAGCGAGGCAGCGAGGCATTGAGGCATCGAGGCATTGAGGGCGCGGGGGATCTGGGGCGTGGGGTGTTTGGGCGTTGGGGTGCTTTGGGATTGTGGGGGTGTGATGGGGGAGCGGGCTCGGGTCAGGTCGGTTTCGGTGTTGCGGGAGTTGCAGCCCGAGATCGTGAAGTTCGTCGACGCGTGCCGGATGGCGCTGGTGTCGGCGGACACCGATGCGCTGCGCACGCTGGACTGGCTCCGGGGCACGCAGATGGCGCACTGGAAGAGCGAGATCCGGCGGCGGACGGACGACCTGAACAGCGCGAAGAGCGAGCTGGCCCGCAAGCAGACGGGCAAGGCCGAGGACGCGAAGTCCACCGTGGAGGAACGCAAGCGCGTGGACCGGTGCAAGCGGCTGATCGACGAGGCCGAGCAGCGGCTCGCGGCGACGGAGCACTGGAGCCGGCGGCTCGACCGGGCGGTGCAGGGGTACCGGGGCGGGTCGGCGGGGCTGCGGCGGACGCTGGACGCCGACATGCCGCGGGCGCTGGCGGAGCTGGAGCGCATGAGCGCGGCGCTGGAGGCGTATGTGGCGCTGCGGGTCGATGGCTCGGCGACCGACGCGGCCCGCGGGGCCGCGGCGGCGGCGGAGGACGCGGCGCGGCGGGTGCGGGGTGAGGGAGACGGCCCGGGCGGCGGGGGTGGCGCATGAGCCTGAGCTCGGGGCGGGCGATGCTGAATGATGCGGCGGCGGAACTGAAGGCCGCGTGGCGGCGTGCGCGGGAAGACTGGGACGACGAGACGGCGGAGGCGTTTGAGAAGGAGTTTTTGGAGCCGCTGGCGGGGGTGCTGCGGGCGACGGTGTCGGCGATGGATGAACTGATGGTGGAGAACGATCGGGCGCGGCGGGAGTGTGGGTGAGGGGGGTGGGCATCGGGCATCGGGCATCGAGGCATCAAGGCATCGAGGCATCGAGGCATCGGGGCAGCTAGGCATCGGGGCATCGGGGGCAGTGGGGGCCGTTGGGCATCGAGGCGTCGGGGCCGTGAGATGTTGAGGGGGGCGGGCTGTGGGGGTTGGGGCGTGGGTGACTGGGGGTGGTGATGGTGGTGGGTGATGGCGGGCGTGGGTCGTTGGCGGGGTGGCAGCGGGGGGCGCTGGCGCGGCTTCGCGCGGTGATGGCGGCGCGGCCGGGCACGGAGAAGGCGATCGCCGAGGCGTATGAGGCGGCGGTGACGGGGGCGGGGGCGGCGCTGCGCTCGGCGCGGGAGAAGGCGGAGACGGCGTGGACGCGGGCGCAGGACACGATCGAGGTGAACGCGCGGCAGGCGACGGCGAGCGTGACGACGCGGCACGCCGACGAGGTGAAGCGGCACGAGCAGTCGGCCGCGGCGACGCGGCGGCAGGCGCTGGGGCAGTTGCTGTCGGCGCAGGAGGAGACCGAGGCGGCGCTGCGCGACAACGCGTGGATGGCGGACGCGGTCTTTCGAGCAGGCGACAAGGACGCGGCCGACCCGGGCGTGCTGCGGGCGCGGCGCGAGGCGGAGCGGGCGGCGGCGTACTTGAAGGAGGCGGAGGCGCGGGCGCGGCGGCTCGCCGGGCCGGTGGTGGTGTGGCCCGAGACGGCGCCGGACGCGGGGGCGCTTGAGGCGGAGCGGGCGGCGGCGGTGGCGGCGGGCGTGGGCGAGGGGGACGCGGAGGCGGCGCTCGCGCGGCTCGCGGAGGTGCTGGCGTCGATTGATCGGCGGATGCGGCGGCTTGCTGGGCCGACGCTGCACGCGTTGCACCGGGCGGGGCTGCCTTGGCTGCTGTCGTTTTTGGCGCTCATCGGGGGTGTGTTTGCGGGGGGCGCGGCGTCGGGGTGGCGCGAGCCGGGGGTGATCGCGGCGTGGGCGGGGGGCGGGTGCGTTGGGATGCTGGTGCTGACGCTCTTGCCGCTGCGGCTGCTGGCGCACGCGGGGACGCGGGGGCGCGTGCGGCCGCTGGCGGCGGAGCTGGTGGAGGCGCGGGCGTTGATGGCGCGGGCGGTGTGGTGCGCGGAGGGGTGGCGCGACCAGCGCGGGGCGGCGGTGGCGGCGGCGCGCGAGGCGGAGCTGCTGGCGGCGCGGGAGCGGCGGGAGCGGAAGCTGGAGCGGGTGCGCGCGCGGGTGGCGGAGGTTGAGGCGAGGCTGACGGAAGAGCTTGGGCGGCTTCGGGCGGAGCTGGACGAGCGGCTTCGGCTGGCGCTGGAGGGTGTGGAGGCGCAGCGCGTCTCCATGCTTGAGGCGGCGCGGGCGGAGCGGGAGGGGGCGCTGGCGGCGGCGGAGGGGGCGCACGCGGCGGCCCTTGCGTCGGCGGAGGGGGCGCGGGACGAGGGGCGTGCGTCGCTGCGCGCACGCTGGCGGGCGGCGCTGGCGGAGGCCGGGGAGGCGACGGGCGAGGCGGAGCGGGTGCGGGCGCGGTGCTGCCCGCCCTGGACGGACGGCGTGTGGCGCGCGTGGGAGGGGCAGACGTGCGCGGCGGGGGGGGAGGCGCCGTGCGCGGTGATCGGGCGGGCGCGGCTTGAGGCGGTCTCGGCGGGGCGGGATGCGGCGGGGCGAGATGGTGCGGCGGGGGGAGATGCGATGAGCGAGGGGCTGGCGACGGCGCTGTCGCCCGGGCTCTTGCTGGATTTTTCGGACCGCGCGAGTTTGCTGGTGGAGGCAGGGGCGGGGCGGAGGGCGGAGGCGATCGGGCTGCTGAACAACGCGGTGCTGCGGTTGTTGACGTCGACGGCGCCCGGGAAGGTGTATCTGACGCTGATTGACCCGGTGGGGCTTGGGCAGAGCTTTGCGGGGCTGCTGCGGCTCAGCGACTTTGACGAGCGGCTGGCGGGGCGGGCGATCTGGAGCGAGCCGCGGCAGATTGAGCGGGCGATGGATGACCTGGGCGAGCACCTGCAGAAGGTGATCCAGAAGTATCTGCGGAACGAGCACCCGACGCTGGAGGCGTACAACGCGGCGGCGGGGGAGATCGCCGAGCCGTACCGGCTTGTGGTGGTGGCGGACTGGCCCGAGGGGTTTGCGGACACGTCGCTGCGGCGGCTTCGGAGCATTGTGGAGAGCGGGGCGAAGTGTGGGGTGCGGACGCTGATCCACACGGGCGCGGTTGGGGCGGGGGTTGGGGCGGGGGCGCTGAAGGGGCCTGCGGCGGAGGAGATCGCGGCGCTGCGGGCGGGGTCTGTGGTGGTGCGGCTGCTGGACAAGGGCGGGGTGGAGGTGGCGGACGAGGGGCTCGGGGGGTTGCCGGTGGAGCTTGAGGGGCCGCCGGAGGATGGGCTTGTGATCTCGCTGCTGGACCGGGTGGGGGAGCGGGCGCGGAGCGCGGGGCGGGTGGAGGTGCCGTTCTCGATGCTGGCGCCGAAGGAGGGGGAGGAGTGGTCTCGGCGTGCGGCGGGGGAGCTTCGGGTGCCGCTGGGTCGGCGCGGGGCGACGCGGTTTCAGGAGCTGGCGCTGGGTCGGGGGACGAGCCAGCACGCGCTGGTGGCGGGCAAGACGGGCTCGGGCAAGAGCACGCTGCTGCACGTGATGATCACGAACGGGGCGTTGTGGCACTCGCCCGATGAGCTTGAGTACTACCTGATTGACTTCAAAAAGGGCGTGGAGTTCAAGGCGTACACGGGGGGCATGCTGCCGCACGCGCGGGCGATCGCGATCGAGAGCGACCGGGAGTTTGGGCTCAGCGTGCTGCGGCGGCTGGATGATGAGCTGAAGCGGCGGGGGGAGCTGTTCCGCGACCTGGGCGTGCAGAGCCTGGAGGGGGGGGGGGGGTGGGGGGGGGGGGGGGGGGGGGGGGTGTGCCGCGGACGCTGCTGGTGATCGACGAGTTTCAGGAGTTTTTTACCGAAGACGACAAGGTCGCGGGCGAGGCGGCGCTGCTGATGGACCGGCTCGTGCGGCAGGGGCGTGCCTTTGGCATGCACGTGCTGCTCGGGAGCCAGACGCTGAGCGGGGCGTACTCGCTCGCGCGGAGCACGATGGGGCAGATGGCGGTGCGGGTGGCGCTGCAGTGCTCGGAGGCGGACAGCTACCTGATCTTGAGCGAGGACAACGGCGCGGCCCGCCTGCTGACGCGGCCCGGCGAGGCGATCTACAACGACGCGAACGGCTTGCCCGAGGGGAACAGCCCCTTCCAAGTGGCGTGGATGGGGGAGGACGTGCGGCGGCGGGCGCTGGAACGCGTGCGCGAGACGGCCGCGCGGCGCGGCTGGCGGGAGCATGAGCCGGCGATCGTCTTTGAGGGCAACGCGCCGGCCCGCGTGGAGTCGAACGCGGAGTATGCGGCGTGGAAGGCGGGGCGGACGGCGACGACGGCTAGCTGGGCCGCGACGGCTGGGCGGGCCGCGGCGGCGGGGCCGAGCCGGTTCTGGCTGGGCGAGGCGGTGTCGATCAAGCCGGCGACGGCGGCGGTGCTGCGGCGGCAGGCGGGGGCGAACCTGCTGATCGTCGGGCAGCGCGAGGAGACGGCCCGCGGCATGGTCGCGGCGGGCTTGGTGGGCCTTGGCGTGCAGCAGGCGGCGATGGGGGCGGCACGCGGGGCGGGGCGGGTGGTGGTGATCGACGGCACGCCGGCGGACGAAGCCGCGTCGGGCGTGCTGCGCCGTGCAGCGGAACGGGTGCGGCAGGAGACGGGGCTGGACGTGCGGGTGGTCGGCGTGCGCGGGGCGGAGGCGGCGGTGCTGGAGTTTGCGGCGGAGCTGTCCCGACGCGAGGCGGCGGGGTTGGGGGAGGCCGGCGCGGCGGGGCTGGGGGATGAGGGGGCCGGGGCGGGCGAGGCCGCGGCGTGGCACCTGGTGGTGTTCGGGTTGCAGCGGGCGCGGGCGCTTCGGAAGCGGGAGGAGTTTTCGTCGTTCTCGTTCGGCGACTCAGGCGGGGGGGGCGAGGGGGGCGGGAAGGGGG
>CAZCBN010000132.1:0-8852 GCA_964496975.1 uncultured Phycisphaeraceae bacterium | reverse complement strand
CACGCTGCTGTGGAAGAAGGCGATCCAGGATCTGCAGGCCAACGCGCCGTTCCAGCGGCTGCGGCGGAACATCCTGCTGCTGCTGCAGCTGCTCGCGCTCGGCGCGGCGTTGTTCGCGCTCGCCCAGCCGCAGCGGGTGACGGAGAAGGGCCTGGCCCGCAAGCACGTGATCCTCATCGACCGCTCGGCCAGCATGAACGCGCTGGACGGCGCCGATGAGGACGACGCGCGGCGTGGCCCCGGCTTCACGCGGCTCGACGCGGCGAAGGAGGCGGCGACCAAGGAAGTGGAGGCGCTGCGCGAGCCCGGGCTGCTTGATTCCGAGGCGGGCGACGAGGCGATGGTCATCGCTTTCGACACCACGGCCGAGGTGCTGCAGACCTTCACGGCCGACAAGGCGCGGCTGAAGGCCGTGATCGAGTCGATCCGGCCGACGGACGTGCCGGGGAGCATCGAGGAGGCCTTCCGCCTCGCGCAGGCGCACCGGCCGCGGCGGCAGTTGCTGGACGACAAGGGCGGCACCGCGGAGACGGCGGAGGCGATCGAGATCGAGGGGCAGGTCGGCGGGCCGCCGCAGACGTTCCACCTGTTCAGCGACGGGCGCATCGCGGACATGCAGGTCTTTCTGCCGGGGCAGGACGATTCGCTGGTGTTCCACCGCGTGGGCGCGGAGGGGGCGGCGAACGTCGCGATCACCGGGCTGCGGGCGGAGCGGGGGTTTGAGGAGCCGTCGAAGCTGACGGTGTTTGTGGGGCTTCAGAACACGGCGGCGACGGCGTGGCCCGTGGACGTGGAACTGATCTTTGACGATCGGCCCGTGGCGCTGCGCGAGGTCGTGGTGCCGGCGGCGGAAACGGTGAACGTCTCGTCCGCGGGCGGCGCCGCTTCGGCGGGAAGCAGCGCGTCGGATGAGGCCGACGCCGCGGCGGACCCGACGCGGCCCGACGCCGAGGCGCGGCTCGCCCCGCGGGCCAAGCCCGGCGTGGGCGGCGTGGTCTTCAACCTGGAGACGGCCGAGAGCGGCGTGGCCCGCGTGCGGCTCATCACCACCAAGGCGACGGCGCCGGCCCGCGACGTGCTGCCGACCGACGACGAGGGGCTGCTGATCGTGCCCGCGGCGAAGCGGACGAGCGTCGCCGTGGTGACGGCGGGGAACCTGTACCTCGAAGACGCGCTCGCGGGCCTGCCGCTGGCGGACCTGCGGACGATGCCGCCCGCGGCGTTCGCGGCGATGCCGGAGTCGGACCGCGCGGCGTTCGACGTGGTGATCTTGGACGGGTGGCTGCCCGAGCCGCCGAAGGTGGCGCCGGGCGTGGAGCAGCCCGCGTTGCCGAACGGTCGGTGGCTCGTGCTGAACGCGGTGCCCCCGCCGCCGCAGGGTCTGGTGGACGAGGGGGAGGGCGGCATCTCGCGGTTTATTGACTGGCGCCGGAACCACCCGGTGCTCGCGGGGCTGACGCTGGACGGCATCCGCATCGCGGAGTCGCGGCGGATCCGCATCCCCGAGACGAGCCCCGCCGTGCGCCTCGCCGACACGACGGTGGGCCCGGGCATCGTGGAGCTGGCGAGCGCGGGGTACCGGGCGATCGTGGTGCCGTGGAACATCGGCGCGAGCAACTGGCCGTTTGACGTGAGCTTCGTCGTCTTCCTCGCGAGCAGCGTGCAGCGGCTCGGCGCGACCGCGGCGGCGGAGCAGGGTGCGGCGCCGCTGCGCACGGGCGAGGTGCTGAGCGATCGGCTCCCCGGCGGGGCGAGCGCGGTGGAGATACTGCCGCCCGAGGGGGCCGCGGTGGAGCTGGTGCCGAGCACGGACGGGCGCGTGGCGTTCGGGCCGCTGCGGCGGTCGGGCGTGTACCGCGTGCGGTGGTCGGGCCAGGCAACGGCGGAGGAAACCCGCGAGGATGTCCGCCCCACGCGCCGCTACGCCGCCAACCTGCTCGACGCCTACGAGAGCGACGCGGCCCCCGGCAGCGGCGTGGAACTGGCCAGCGGCGTCATCCGCGCGAGCGACGGCGGACGCGGCACGGCGATCGAACGCTACTGGCCCCGGCTCATTCTGGCGGCGCTGGCCGTGCTGATGCTCGAGTGGTACGTCTTCAACCGCAAGGTCCACCTCTGAGCGGGCGCGATGAAACCAACGCCGCGGCTTGCCGGAGAATGGCAAGAGCCCGCCGCAGCGGCGTGGGGCGACGGGCAACATGTCGGTCGGAGGCGGACGCCGTGGAGCGAGCGATGGACGAGGGGATGAACAGTCCGCGATGCCGCTGTCGCCCCCGGCGCTCCGCCGCGCGGCGTGGGCGCGTGGCCGCGGCGATCGCCGCCGCCGCCCTGGTGCTCGCGCCGGGGGCACCGGCCCTCGGGCAGGGGCCGACCGCGGCGACGGGGGCGTCGACGCTCGGCGGGCCCCGGCGCGGCGTCGCGATGGACGTCTCGCTGGGCCTCGGGCCCTTCGTCGTCGCGGGGCGGTGGACGCCCGTGCGCGTCACGCTCTCCGGCGCCGACGCGGCGGTGGGTGAGCGGCTTGAGATCTCGACGGCGGGGCCGGACGGCTCGACCATGTCGGTGGTGCTGCCGGCGTCGACCACGCCGGGGCAGGCGACGACCTTCGAGGCCTCCATCTGCCCCGGGTTCGGCGACGCCGGCGTGTCGGTGCGGCTGATCGGCGAGAACGGGCGGGTCCTGGCGCGGCGCTTGCTCGTGGACGCGCCGCGGTCGACCCGGCCCGACGAGATGCAGATGCCGCCGATGGTGGCCGCGAACGAGCCCCTGCTCCTCAACCTGTCGCGCATGAGCCTGGCCCGCGCGCGGGCCGGGTGGGGCGCGGCGGCGCCGGAGAGGCCCGGCGCGGACGCCGAGATCAGAACGCCCGAGGAGATCGACCTCGCCGCGCTCGCCTCGGCGAACGAGGTGGTGGGCACGGCCGAGGCGCTCCCGCTGTCGTGGACGGGGTATGACTCGGTGGCCTGCGTGCTCGTCCGCGCCTCCACGCTGGTCAAACTGCCCGCGGAACGGGCCGAGCCGCTGCGACGCTGGGTCGAGCGCGGCGGGCGGCTCGTGGTCCTGGCCGACGACCCCGGCGCCGCGTGGATGACGATGCTGGCCACCGACGGCCGGCGCGCACCGGTGGAGGTCCTCGCCCCGCCCCCGCTCGCGCCGGTCGAGGTGCGCCGCGCGATGGGCGAGACCGTCGACCCACCGGCCGACGCGGAGACGCCCGACGCCGCGGGCGACGCGCCGCCGCCCGTGGGCGACGCGCCGCCGCCCGTGGGCGAGGACGCGGAGGATGCGACGGAGTCGGCCGCGGCGTTGGCCCAGCAACCAGAGACGGGGCAAGAGACGGGGCAAGAGGCGGCGCGAGCGGCGCCGCCCACGGTGCGGCTCGGTCTGCGGCTGACCGAGGCCGGCGAGCGCGACGGATGGACCGCGGCGTGGCCCGTGGCATCGGCCGCGGCCGGCGAGGGCGAGGGCACGCGCGAGATCGACACCGACGCCGCGACCTCCGGTGGTGCGCGCGGCACGGTGCTGCTGGCCCGCGGTCCCGTCGGGCTGGGCTGGGCCTCGGTGGTGGCGGTCGACCCGGGCTCGGTGGACGGCAACCTGGGCGACGCGCCGCTTGCGCGGCAGTGGGCGGAGGTGCTGCGGGGCGTCTCGTCGCGGGCTCCCGCCTTCCCGGTGTGGTGGGGCGCGGCGGTCATGTCGGGCCCATTCCCCCCGGTCGCTCAGGAGGCCATGTCGTTGCTGCTCGACGAGGCGGCCGACGCCCCGCGCATGGGCGCCGAACCGTTCATCGCCGTCGTCATCGTGGCCGCGGGGCTCGCGTTGGCCGTCGGGCCTGTGGACGCGTTGGTGCTGAAGGCCCTGCGCATGCGGCACCGATCGTGGCTGACGGCGATCGGCTGGACGCTGCTCGCGAGCACGGCGGCCGCCTTCGTGCCCGGGCTGCTGCGCGACAACCGGCACCGCGTGGGCCGCGCGGCGGTGTCGCAGGTGGTCTTCGCCCGCGACGGCCGCGCACTCGCCCACGCGAGCAGCGGGGTCACCGCAACCTTCGCGGGCCGGTCGGACATCTTCGCCGCGGGCACGCCCACAGGCGGCGTGTGGACGCACCCGGTGTCGGTGACGGGCTCCAACGGCGATGTCTCGGGCCGGCTGGGCCCGCGGTCGGCGCTCTTCCAGGCCTCCCTCCCCGGGCCCGCGGGCGTGGAACGCACCGCCCTCCCCGCGCCCGTCGCGCAGCGCGAGTGGACCGTTCGCACCGTGCTCGACGACGGGCCCATGCGGGCCGAGGGCGGCCTGTCGCTCGCCGCGCGGCTTGAGGCCGGCCCCACCGTGGCGATCACGGGCCTGCCCCCGCTCGCCGAGGCCGACGCCGTCCTTGAGCTGGCCGGGCGACGCTACGAAGTCGCGCAGAACCTCCGCGTCGACGCCGAGGGCGGCCTCGTCATCCAGGCGTGGGCCGATCCCGACGTGCGCGACCAGTTCGTCGAGACCAACCTGAAGGGCCCCGAGTCCACATGGGCCGATGCCGTCCGGATCGGGTACCTTCCGTCGGTCATCGACCGCGCAAGAGTTGACATCGCCTGGACGGCCGCGAAGCGATTCCCCCGCGCCGACGCGCGCGAGGCCGCCATCGAGGCGCGGCTGGCCAGCGGGCGCTTCGCCGTGCTGACGCTCCGCCTCGCGCGGTCCACGTCCCCGGCCGCGTGGGACGGCTCGGCCGCGCCGCAGTCCGACGCAACCCTGCACACCGAGACGCTGCGGCTCGTCCTGCCGCTGCCCGCCGCCAACGCCGACCCGCAGACAGACCCGGGCAGCGTCGAGACCACCGAGGGGGCTACGCGATGATCGAGATCACCGGCCTGACCAAACGCTACGGCTCGTTGCTCGCGGTGGACAATCTCTCGCTCTCCATCGGCAAGGGCGAGCTCTTCGGCTTCATCGGCCCCAACGGCGCCGGCAAGACCACCACCATGAAGGTCCTCTCCTGCCTGCTGCGCCCCGACTCGGGCGTGGCCAAGGTCGACGGCCTGGACGTCATGACCGCGGGCGACGACATCCGCCGCATCATCGGCTACATGCCCGACTTCCTGGGCGTCTACGAGGATCTCACCGTCGAGGAGTACCTCCTCTTCTTCGCCGCCGCCTTCAACATCGACCGGCGCAAGCGGTCCTCTGTCGTGGGCGAGGTGCTCGCCCTCACAGACCTCACCGCGAAACGCCGCGCCATGGTCAGCGGCCTCTCCCGCGGCATGACGCAGCGGCTCGGCGTCGCCCGCGTCCTCATCCACGACCCCAAGGTCCTGCTGCTCGACGAGCCCGCCAGCGGCCTCGACCCCCGCGCCCGCATCGAGATGCGCAGCCTCCTCACCGAGCTCGCCCGCATGGGCAAGACGCTCATGGTCTCCAGCCACATCCTCACCGAGCTGGGCGAGATGAGCAGCAGCATCGGCATCATCGAGCGGGGCCGCCTGCTCTTCGCCGGCTCCATGGAGGAGGCCTTCCGCCGCGCGGGCATGGGCGAGCGCGTCCTGCTCCGCCTGGAGAACCACGCCGACGCCGAGGGGCCCGTCCGCACCGCCCTGCTGAACGCCCCGACCGTGCTGGACGTGCAGGTTCTCTCTGAGCCGCCCTCGCTCCGCATCAGCCTCCAGGGCACCGGGGGCCACCACGAGGTCATCGAGCGCGTCATCGGCGCGGGCGGGCGCATCGCCGCCTTTGAGCCGCAGCGCATCAAGCTCGAAGACGCCTTCCTGAAGCTGACCACGGGGGCCGTGCAGTGAGCGAGCCCCCCGCCCCCGCCCCGGCCGCCGCCCCAGCGCCCCCCCGCCCCGCCCGCGAGCCCCGCGGGCGGCCCCGCCGCGGGCTTCGGCTCGCCGTCGCGCCCTGGCGGCTCTTCTTCAACGCCGTCTTTGACAAAGAAATCCGCGTCGCCGGGCGAAAGCTCGGCACCTACGCCGTCCGCTCCGCCGCGGTGCTCGTCCCCCTGGGCATCGCCTCGCTCACCTTCGCCGGCCAGTGGTCGTTCGTGGACGCCCGCTCGCTCGGCGCCGTCGCCACGCTGCAGGCGTCGCAGACGCTTGCGCCCGCCATCGCGCTCGCCACGCTCGCCGCGCTCTTCGGCATCGTCTGCCTCTACTCCCCCTCCAGCACCTCGGCGAGCCTGGGGCTGGAGCGGCGCCAGCGCACGCTGCCCGCGCTGCTCACCTCCCCGCTCTCCGCGGGGCAGATCGTCTTCGGCAAGCTCACCGCCGCGGGCGTCTCCGTCGCCGTCCTCGTCCTCGGGGCACTGCCGATCGTGCTGGCCGTCCGCGTCTACGGCGGCCTGCCGGTGGAGCCCGTGCTCGCCGCCGTCGGCCTCACCCTCGCGACGGGCGCCCTCGGCGCCGCCTCGGGCATCTGGAGCTCGGCCAACGTGGACCGGCCCTCGATGGCGAGCCTCGCCGCGCTCTTCATCTTCGGCGTCGCGATGGGCGGCCCGCCGCTCGCGCTGCTGTCGTGGAACGGCCTGCTGGAGTACGCCTCCGTCGATCTCGCGCCGCGCTTCCCCGCCCTGCGGGCCCTGCCGCTGGACGCCGCCATGATCGGCCAAGACGTGATCCTCGCCAGCTCCCCCGTCTCGGCGCTCGTCACCGTCACGGCGGCCGCGGTCTCGGGTGTCGCGTTCGGCACCCTCGGCCTGATCCGCCCCGTCTACCTCGGGTCGATGGCCTGGGCCCTCACGCTCTCCTTCTTCTTCGCCTGCTTCGCGACCAACTCCCTGCGCGCCGCCATCCGCCGCGAGTCGCTCGGCGCCCGGCCCAAGCGGCGGCGTGCCACGCGCGGCGCCGACGCAAAGACCCCCGCCGGCCCCGCCGCCGCTGCGGCGTCCGACGCACCCGCCGACCCCGCGCCCGACCACACGCCCGACCCCGCCCCGGCCCCCGACGCCCAGCCCCTTCCCACCGAGAGCGAGGAGGACGCCCGCCTCGTCTTCCGCGAGTCGCGCCGCATGGGCGACCGCCCCGTGCTCTGGCGCGAGCTGCGTCAGCCCATGCTCGCGAAGCTGAAGACCAAGATCGCGATGGCCCTCACCGCCGCCGTCATCTATCTCGTCATCTACGGGCCCACCTTCCGCGAGTACGGCGCCAGCATGAACGACGGCGACATCGTCGGCCCCGCCGTCGTCATCGCCGCGATCGTGGTCATCGTCCAGGCCGCGCTCACATCCGCCGCCGGCGTCTGCGCCGAGCGCGAGGCCCAGACGTGGGAGACGCTGCTCACCACACCCCTCAGCCCCACCGCGATCCTCGTCGCCAAGGCGCTGGGCAACCTGCGCCGGCTCTGGCTCGTGCCGGCGTTCATCGTGCTGCACCTGGCGTTCTGCATCGTCTTCGGCCGCGTGGCGCCCCTGCTGCTCGTCCACGCGGCGATCATTTTGGGCGGGTGCGTCGTCATGCTCGCCGGCACCGGCGTCGCCGCGGGCATGCTCTTCCGCCGCGCCGCCGTCGCGGGGGCCATGAACTTCGTCTTCGCGATCGTCCTCTGGGGCGGGCTGATCCTCGTTGTCGCGCTGCTCGATGCGGCCATGGAGACCTACGGCAACCGCCGCGTCGAGCCCCTCCTCAACCTGCTCGCGAACCTGAACCCCATGTACCACCTCTTCTCCGCGGTGGACGCGGTGGTCGACAGCGCCCTGCCCTACGAGACCGGCACGTACGAGCTCGTCGGCCGCGCAAAGGAGATCAACGCCGACCTCGCCACCCTCTGGTTCCTCGGCGTGGCGCTCCTGCACGCGAGCATCGGCGTGGCCGCCGTGATGCTCGCGTCGTGGCGCTTCAACCGCCTGGTCGGCCGCACGAGCTGATCGACGCCCCCGCCCAGCGCCGGCCCCCGCGCGCCCACGCGGCGTCACTCCACGAACACCGACGTCTCCGACAGCGGCTTGCGCGAAAGGTCCGGCACCCGGCACCCCTCGGCCGGGTACCCGATCGGGATGACCACGTACGCGCGCTCGTGCGCGGGCCGTCCGAGCACGTCGCTCAAAAACTTCATCGGGCTGGGCGTGTGCGTCAGCGTCGCGAGCCCCGCCGAGTGCGCGGCGAGCAGCAGCATGCCCACCGCGATCCCCACGCTCTCGTTCAGGTAGTACACCTGCCCACCGTCGTCCGTCTCACGCAGGGCAAACACCACCACCACCCACGGCGCGATCTCGAGGAAGGGCTTGTTCGAGTCCGTGCCCAGAGGCGCGAGGTCCGTCAGCCACCGCTCGCTCGCCCGGCGTTCGTAAAACTCCCGCTCCTCCGCCTCGGCCGCGGCGCGGATTTTGCGCTTCACCTCCGGGTTGCTCACCGCGACAAACCGCCACGGCTGCTTGTGCGCCCCGCTCGGCGCGGTGCCCCCGGCCCGGAGCACCCACTCGATGGTCTCCCGGCTCACCGGCCGGTCGCTGAACTCGCGCACCGTCCGCCGCGCGTTGGCCACCTCAAAGAACGCCCGCGCCGCGGCCTCGGGAGCCACCGCCGGCCGGAACGGGACCAGGGGGATGGTCGGGTAGGGCGCCGGCCGCGGGGAGGCCGCGGCGGTATGGGGGGGCGTGGCGCGGCCGGGTTCGGTGGGCGTCATGGTTGCGGGCTTTCGGTGGGGCGTGAGACTCGGCGGGCGGTCCTGCGGGGCAACTGGGCACCGCGTGGGATTCTTCCCCCCGCGACGCGGGGGCGGGCGGGGTTTGAAGCCGGCCCGGAGGGACCGCCGATAGCCACGCGTGCGCGCACGGAGCCGTCAGTGGGGCGAGGGGCCGCGTTTGCGGGGGTCGCGGCGGCGGACGCGCGGCGGCGCGGCGGCGGCGGCGATCGCGCTGGCGGTGTGGCCCGCGG
>CAZCBN010000131.1:6272-8855 GCA_964496975.1 uncultured Phycisphaeraceae bacterium | reverse complement strand
GGGGGGGGGGGGGGGGGGGGGGGGGGGGGGGGGGGGGGGGGGGGGGGGCGGGCGTGCCGGGCCCTGCGGTGGCGCCGGGGGAGATTGAGCGGCTCCGCGACAGCGTGCGGGTGAGCGAGTTTGACCTCGTGGAGCTGCACGTCGCGAACGAGAACCTGGCGGCGGTGCTGCAGCTCTTGAGCATTCAGAGCGAGCGGAACATCGTGGCGGGGCGGGACGTGCAGGCGACGGTGACGGCGGACCTGTACGGCGTGACGTTTTACGAGGCGCTCGACGCGATTCTGCACGTGAACGGCTTCGGGTATGTGGAGCGCGGGAACTTTGTGTACGTGTACACGCGGGCGGAGCTGGAGGCGATCGAGCAGGCGGGGCGGGCGCCGGTGAGCCGGGTGATCCGGCTTGACTATCTCAACGCGCCGGACGCGGCGCGGTTCGTGGCGCCGCTGCTGAGCGAGACGGGGCAGATCACGGCGCCGAACCAGACGATTGACTTCGGGATCCCGGACGACTCGCCGGTGGGCAAGGACGACTACGCGAGCGACGCGGTGATCGTGGTGACGGACTTCCCGGAGCGGGTGGCGGAGATCGAGCGGCTGGTGCGGGAGCTGGACACCCGGCCGGCGCAGGTGCTGGTCGAGGCGACGATCCTGCAGACGTCGGTGACGGAGGCGAACGCGTTCGGGCTGGACGTGTCGGTGATCGCGGACCTGAGCTTTTCTGACTTTGTGAGCCCGCTTGACGCGACGGACGGGCTGATCAACGGGCGGGGCTCGCGGCTCGCGGAGGGCGCGGAGGAAGAGGTCGCGGTGCCGGCGGACGGTGAGGGCCGGGCGCTCGGGACGAACGTGGGCAACGTGGCGGGGGAGGGGACGTTCAAGTTCGGGATCGTGGACGAGGACGTCGCGGTGTTCCTGCGCGTGCTGGACGAGGTGACCGATGTGACGGTGATCTCGAACCCGAAGATTTTGACGCTGAACCGCCAGCCGGCGCGGGTGCTGGTGGGCACGCGGGTGGGGTACCTGAACACGACGACGACGGAGACGGCGACGACGCAGACGGTGGAGTTTTTGGACACGGGCACGCAGCTGCACATCCGGCCCTTCGTGACGTCGGACGGGCTGATCCGGCTTGAGCTGAAGCCGCAGGTGTCGACGGCGACGCCCCGGGCGACGACGACGGCGACGGGGCAGGTGGTGACGATCCCCGACGAGGACACGACGGAGCTGGTGACGAACCTGCTGGTGCGCGACGGCCAGACGGTGGTGCTGGGCGGGCTGTTTACCGAGACGACGACGGCGGCGCGGCGGCAGGTGCCGCTGCTGGGCGACATCCCGCTGATCGGCGCGGCGTTCCGGGGGAACGACGACTCGACGCGGCGGAGCGAGATCATCTTCCTGATCACGCCGAGCATCGTGAACGATCGGGTGCTGACGCTCGAGGGCGAGCGGGCGACGGAGTATGTCGACCACGCGCGGGTGGGGGCCCGGGAGGGGCTGCTGCCCTGGAGCCGGGAGCGGCAGGTGGGGCAGTTGCTGATCGAGGCGGAGCGGCTTGCCGCGGAGGGGCGGCGGGACGCGGCGCTGCTGAAGGTGCAGCGGGCGCTGGCGCTGCAGCCGCAGTCGCCGGACGCGGTGGCGCTTCGGGACCGGCTCGGCGTGGCGCCGGTGGACTTCCCCACGCGGAGCATGCTGGACGGCGTGTTCGCCCCGGAGGGGTCGCGTCCGGGCGAGGCGGGGACGGCGTCGCCGGCGGGTGTTGAGCCGGTGGGGGCGGTGCCGGCTGGTGGGGGGCCGGTGGACAGTGCGGCGGGGTGAGGCGTGGGTCGTGTTGTGGCGCGGCGGGCGACGGCGGCGCGTGCGGGGCGTCGGCAAGGAGCGCGGCGATGAAGCGTGTGGCGATGTCGGTTCGCGTGCGGTCTGTCGGGCGGGCTTTCGCGCCGGCTTTCGGGCGGGCTTTCGGGCGGGCCCTTGTGGTGGCGGCCGGCGCGGCGGCGGGCCTCGCGATGCTGGGGCCGGGGTGCGCGGGCGGGCACGGGAAGTATGTGTCGGAGGGGATCTCGCTCGCGCAGGACCGGATGGCGGCGGTGAAGGCGGCGACCGAGCTGGACATGGGCCGGCAGGCGTTCCTCGCGGGGGACCTTGAGAAGGCGCTGAAGAAGATCGACTCGGCGCTGTCCATCCGGGAGGACTCGGCGGCGGCGTTTGTGCTTCGCGGCCGGGTGCTCGTTGAGCGCGGGCAGACGGGCGAGGCGCTCGTGGCGCTCGAGCGGGCGGCGGAGCTGCAGCCGGACAACGTGGAGGCGCAGTACTACCTGGGCGTGGTGTACGAGCGGCTTGCGCAGCCGGAGCGGGCGCTCGGGCACTTCATCGCGGCGTCGGAGCTTGACCCGCTGAACCCGCAGTATGTGACGGCGGCGGGGGAGACGCTGGTGGATCTGGAGCGGCTTTCTGAGGCGAAGGCGCTGCTCGAGGGGTCGGAGGTTTCTCGGCACGCGGCGGGGGTGCGGCAGCTCCTCGGGCACATCGCGATGATCGAGCAGCGGCCGGCGGACGCGGCGCGGTCGCGGGCGGATGCGCTTGTGTC
>CAZCBN010000131.1:0-6262 GCA_964496975.1 uncultured Phycisphaeraceae bacterium | reverse complement strand
CTTCAACGAGGCGCGGCTCCTGTCGCCCGAGGACATGCTGATTCTGGAGGACCTGGCGCGGGCGCAGTCGGCGGCGGGGCTCTTTGGCGAGGCGGAGCGGAGCTTGTCGCGGCTGCTCGCGGTGGCGGGCAACGAGGAGCGGCGTGACCTGCTGCACATGCGCGGGGCGGCGCTGCTGGCGCTGGCGCGGCCGGCGGAGGCGCGGTCGGTGTACGCGGCGCTCGTGGAGCGGGCGGATGGCGTGGGGGACACGGAGGCGTGGATCGGGCTGGGCCGGGCGAGCGCGATCGTCGGCGATGAGGCGAAGCTGCGCCGCGCGGCGTCGCGGGTGGTGGCGCTGGCGCCGGACCGGGCGGAGGGGTATCTGCTGTTCGCGATCTGGCAGCGGTCGCGCGGGGAGACGGGCAAGGCGGCGGCGGCGCTGGGCGAGGCGATGTCTCGGCTCGGCGAAGACGCGGACCTGCTGCGGCTGCAGGCGGAGCTGCTCGGGGCCACGGGGGCGACGGCGGCGGCGGACGCGGCGCGGTCGCGGGCGGATGCGCTTGTGTCGGCGGCCGCGGGGGGCTCGGTGGACGGGGCGGGGGTCGGGGAGCCCTGAGGGGGCGGGCGTTCAGCGGGGCGGGTCGGCCCGGCGGACGTCGATGAGCTCCGGCTCGACGGTGGCGGCGCCGTTCCATGTGCTGATTTTGGGGGCGATGAGGGCCTCGACGCGGTCGCCGGTGCGGAGGCCCGCGGCGGCGATGGTGTCGGCCATGCGCCAGGCGACGATGCGGAGGACGCGGCCGTGGGGGTCGCCCTCTTCGGCGACGGTGAGGGCGGTGTGAGCGGAGGCGGCGCCGAAGGGCTTTGGGTCGCGGGCGAGCTTGAGGTGGCGGAGGCGGAGGGTGGGGGCTGGGTTGGCGCGTCCGAAGGGGCCCAGGCGCTGCAGGTCGGCGACGTCGCGCGGGGTGAGCTCGGCGAGGCGGGCGTCGGTGTCGTAGGTCTGCGCGGGGACGAGGTCGGCGGGTTCGAGCCGCTGGGCGGCGTGTCGCATGATGGCGTCGGTGAAGGCGGGGAGGTTTTCGGCGGGGAGCTTGAGGCCGGCGGCCATGTCGTGCCCGCCGTAGGTGGTGAGGTGGTCGGCGCAGGCGGCGAGGGCGGCGTGGAGGTCGAAGCCGTCGATGGATCGGCCCGAGCCGTGGCAGACGAGGCGGCCTTCCTCGTCGGCGGCGCGGCGCATGAGGAGGGTGGGGCGGCCGTATTTTTCGACGAGGCGTGAGCAGACGATGCCGACGACGCCCTGGTGCCAGTCTTCGTGGGCGAGGACGACGGCGCGTCGGTCGTCGGTGTGCATGCCGGCTTCTTCGACGAGCTGGCAGGCGTGGTCGAAGATGGCTTTCTCGGTCCGCTTGCGTTGGTCGTTGAGGCGGGTGAGGGCGGCGGCGATGTCGGCGGCGCGGGGTGCGTCTTCGGTGAGCAGGAGCTCGACGGCCTCGCGGGCGTGGCCCAGGCGGCCGATGGCGTTGAGGCGGGGGCCGAGGAGGAAGCCGACTTTTTCGGAGTCGATCTCCTCGCCGGCGAGGCCGCTTGCCTCGACGAGGGCGCGGAGGCCGACGATGGGGGAGGTTTTGCAGCGGGTGAGGCCGAAGCGGACGATCGCGCGGTTCTCGTCGACGAGGGGGACGATGTCGGCGACGGTGCCGAGCGAGCAGAGGGCGAGGAGATCGAGCAAGAGGGTGCGCGTGGGGGCGCTGACGCGGGCGGTGCCCTCGGTCATCGTGGCGAGGCGCCAGGCGAGCTTGTAGGCGACGCCCGCGCCGCAGAGGTCGGGGAAGGGGTAGGCGGAGCCGGGGGCGCGCGGGTGCACGAGCGCGAAGCAGTCGGGCAGCGGGTGGCCCGGCGGCGGGGGGTTGTGGTGGTCGGTGATGATGAGGTCGAGGCCGGCGGCCCGCGCGGCGGCGGCGGGCTCGACGGCGGTGACGCCGCAGTCCACGGTGACGACGAGGCGGGCGCCGGCGTCGGCGAGCTCTTGCAGCGCGGCGGCGTTGAGGCCGTAGCCCTCGTCGATGCGGTGGGGGACGTAGGTGGCGACGTTGACGGTGGGGACGAGGGCGCGGAGGGCGCGGACGAGGATGGCGGCGGCGGTGACGCCGTCGACGTCGTAGTCGCCGTAGACGACGATGGGCTCGCCGGCGCGGGCGGCGGCGAGGATGCGTTCGGCGGCGCGGTCGAGGCTTGGGATGCCGCTGGGGTCGTGGAGATGATGGAGGGTGGGGGAGAGGAAGCGTTCGACGTCGGCCGGGGCTGTGAGTCCGCGCGAGGCGAGGAGGCGGGTGAGGAGCGAGCCGGGGGTGGGTGTTCGCGGCGGCGGCGGGGCGAGGGGGGAGCGGCAGGCCCAGCGGCGGCGGAGGCCGCGGTCTGGAGGGGTGGCGGCTGGAGTGGTGGCGGGGGTTGCGGCTGGGTTGGCTGTTGGGGGCGGGGGCGGGGCGGGGATGTGGAGAGAAGTTTGGGCCACGGGTAGACGCTGGGTCGGGGGGACGGGACACTGAGACGGCGGAGCCGAAGCAACGTTGAGGATACCAGCGATAGGGGTGCCATGGTCCGGCTGACCAAGATCTACACGAAGACGGGCGACAGCGGCACGACGGGCCTCGGCAACGGCGTGCGGGTGTCCAAGACGCACCTGCGGGTGGAGGCCTACGGCACGGTGGACGAGGCGAACGCCGCGATCGGCGTGGCAATTGTGGCGCTGGGCGGGGCGACGGGCGCGGGGAGTGCTGGAACGCCCGCGACCGCGGGGCCCGCGGCGTGGGGCGTGCTGGCGGACCTGCTGCAGCGGGTTCAGCACGATCTGTTCGACGTGGGGGCGGACCTGGCGACGCCCATCGGCCCCGATGAGACGCCGGGGCAGCGGCTTCGCGTGCAGGAAGAGCAGACGACGGCCCTTGAGCGGGCGATCGACCGCTTCAACGCGGACCTGGCGCCGCTCAACAGCTTTGTGCTGCCGGGCGGCACGGGGGCTGCGGCGGCGCTGCACGTGGCGCGGACGGTCGTGCGGCGTGCGGAGCGGCTGACGGTGGCGCTGGCGGAGAGCGAGCCGGACACGATGAACGCCGAGGCGGTCCGGTATCTGAACCGGTTGTCGGACCTTTTGTTCGTGCTGGCGCGGGTGGCCAACGCGAACGGCGCAGCCGACATTCTCTGGGTTCCCGGCAAGAACCGCAGCGGGATGTGACGGGCGTTGGGATTTGCCTGCAAGCGGGGGGGAATGGAACCGACCTTGTGGCGTTGGCCCCGGAGGCGGTGGCGCGGGGGTCGCGTCGCGCCGGCCGAGGGGGCGGTCGCCGCGAGGGGGTTGCGTGACGGCGTTGCCGATGCCCAGGCCGGAGGACGCAGCGGGCCCGGCGGGGGGCGGCGGGGCCGTGCCGTCGGCGTCGGGCTCGCCGGTGTTGGCGATGGGGCCTGCCGCGGACGCGGGGGGCGAGAGCGGGGGCGGGGTCGGGGTTGGGGGCGGAGTTGGCGGCGGGGTTGGCGGCGGCGGTGGGGGGGCGGCCGGGCTTCGGCTGGCGGTGGGCGAGAGCCTTGAGCGGCTCGAGGCGCTGCAGGACGACGTGGAGCAACTGGTGGAGGGTGTGGGGCGGCGGGTGACGGACTCGCTGCGGGCGATGTACGCCGAGCTGCGGCGCGATCTGCTCGCGGCGCGGCGGCTGCACCATGCGCTCTTCCCGGCGCCGGGGCGGGTGGGGCCGCTGGAGTTCAGCTATTTGTGCGCGCCGGCGCAGGAGATCGGGGGCGACTACCTGCACGCGCACACGTCGTGTCGCGGCGGGCGGGCGGCGCTGACGCTGACGGTGCTGGACGTGACGGGGCACGGGATCGGCGCGGCGATGGCGGTGCACGAGCTGCACGGCGTGCTGTCGCGGCTCGCGACGGAGTGCGGGAGCCTGTCGCCGCGGCGGGTGATCCGGACGCTGAACCGCGCGGTGCTGGCGGGGCTTGCGCCGCGGGCGGTGTTCGCGTCGGCGGTGTGCGTGCGGGCGCAGGCGGGGGGCGGGCTGGAGTGGGCGAGCGCGGGGCACCCGCCGGCGGTGGTGCGGCGTGCGGACGGGAGCGTGGAGCGGCTCGAGGCGACGTGCGCGATGCTCGGGGTGGAGGAGGACGCGGTGTTCCGGCCCGAGCCGCGACGCGTCGGCTTTGACGCGGGCGACACGGTGCTGCTGTGCACCGACGGCGCGGCGGACGGGGCGACGGCGAGCGGGGAGCGGCTCGGGATTTCGGGGCTGTGCCGGGTGCTTGAGCGGGGCTTCGCGGCGACGCGGGGCTGGAGGCCCGAGGCGGTGCTCCGCCACCTGAACGAGCTGCGGGGCGGCCCATCGCCCGATGACACGCTGATCGTGCGGCTGCGGCACGGCGGGACGGGGCCTGAGCCGGCCGCGGCGTGAGGCGCCGGTGCGGGCGGCCCTTGGACGGCGCGTGCGGCGGGCGGCGGGGCGTATATTGCCCGCTGTGAGCGGCGCGGCGAGTTCCAACCAGCTTCGGCCTCTGCATACGGGGCCCGACACGACCGAGTTTCGGCGGGAGTTTGCCCGCGAGACGGAGCGGCTTCTTCGCCGGAGGCTGCTGTGGTTTGTGTCGATCTGGGGCGGGCTCGGGGTGCTGTCGGGGCTGCCGGACTTTGTGGTGCTCGCGTTCCGTGACTCGGGCGTGCTGCCCGGGTGGGTGACGGAGGTGTTCACCCATGTGGGCGAGCCGTTCTTCTGGCTGTTTGTGTCGGCGTACCTGGCGTGGTCGGCGTGCTACGCGGGGGCGCTGTTCGCGGTGCTGAGGTTTTCGCTGGGCGAGCGGGCGCTGCTGCGCATCAGTTTGGCGCTGGTGGCGGTGGACGGCATTTTGATCCTGCTGACGCGGGCGGGGGGCGTGTCGCCGGCGCTGGGGATGGGGCTGTTCATCCTGTCGCACTCGGTGGCGTCGGCGATGTTCCCGTGGACGTGGTCGCAGGCGCTGCGGCCGGTGGCGATCGTGTCGGTCGCGAGCGTGCTGACGGGGTGGTTCATCACCCGTGAGGCGGACGATGAGATCTGGGGCGACGTGATCGCGTCGGTGGCGACGCCGGTGATCGGGCTGCCCGGGGTGCTGATCTGCCTGCTGCGGCACTCGCGGCGGTTGGAGCGGTTCGGGTACCGGTTCCTGGAGGAGAAGTACGGGCGGCTCCGGCAGGAGCTGAACAGCGCACGGATCATCCAGCAGAGCCTGTTCCCGCACCCGGTGCGCGACGGGGCGGTGCGGATGGTGTTCCGGTACGAGCCGATGCGGCAGATCGGGGGCGATTTTTTGTACGCCTCAAGGCCGCAGCGGGTGGAGGCGGGCCGCCGGGTGGAGGAGGCGCCGCTGAGCGTGGTGCTGCTCGACGTGACGGGGCACGGCATCCCCGCGGCGCTGACGGTGAGCCGCCTGCACGGCGAGATTGACCTGATGTACGCGGCGAACCCGCTGGCGAGCCCGGCGGAGGTGCTGGGGCGGCTGAACCACCACGTGCACCTCACGCTGTCGCGGCACTCGATCTATGTGACGGGCGTGTGCGCGCGGGTTGACCCGATCGCGGGCACGCTGGAGTACGCGAGCGCCGGGCACCCGCCGGCGTTTTTGGTGGGGAGCGACGGGACGCTGGAGGAGCTGGAGTCAACCACGCTCCTGCTGGGCGTGGCGGCGACGGAGGAGTTTGAGGCGGGCGTGCGGCGGGTGCGCATGGGGCCGGGCGATGCGCTGATCGCGTACACCGACGGGGCGACCGAGGCGCGGAACCACAGCGGGCGGATGCTGCGGACGGAGGGCCTGCGCGACCTGGTGCGGGGCCTTCGCGGGGAGACGGCGGGGGAGCGGGCCGAGCGGCTGCTGCGGGCCGTGGCGGCGCACCGCGACGGCCGGGCGGCGGAGGACGACACGCTGATCGTGGAGGTGTACCGGCCGGTGGGGTAGTGGGCAGGCCGGGAAGGCCGCGGGGCGGCGGGCCTGGGAGGGCGCGCGGGCGGACGGGGCGGGTGCGGGTGTGTCAGGCTTTGACGCCCTTGACGCGGTCGGGGTCGGTGTATTTTTCGAGGGCCTTGGTGAGGTCCACGCCGTTGATGTTGGCGAGGGTGGCGAGCCAGGCGAGGACGTCGGCGAACTCTTCGACGAGGTTGGCTCGTTCGTCGGCCGTTGGGGGCGGGCCGCCGTGAAGGTGCTTGTTGCAGTTGTAGAGGGCGGTGGCGAGCTCGCCGAACTCCTCGGTCAGCAGGAGGAAGGT
>CAZCBN010000130.1:0-9074 GCA_964496975.1 uncultured Phycisphaeraceae bacterium | reverse complement strand
ATCGTCGGCTCCGGCGGCATCGGCGGCGTCGGCACCCGCGGCCCCGGCGAGCAGCAGCTCGAGATCGACCGCCGCCTCGTCCAGCGCCGCAAGCTCGCCCTCCAGGCCGAGCTCAACGAGATCCGCGAACGCAAACGCCGCGAGGTGCAGAAACGCACCCTCGACCACTTCACCGTCGGCATCGTCGGCTACACCAACGCCGGAAAGAGCACCCTCTTCAACTCCCTCACCGCCGGCGGGGCCTACGCCGACGACCGCGTCTTCGCCACCCTCATGACCCGCACCCGCGAGTGGAACCTCGGCGGCGGCCTCAACGCCATGCTCTCCGACACCGTCGGCTTCGTCAGAGATCTCCCCCACCACCTCGTCGCCTCCTTCCGCGCCACGCTCGAAGAGGCCACGCACGCCGACCTGCTCCTCATCCTGCTCGACGTCTCCGACCCCGCCGCCGAGCTGCACATCGAGACCGTCCACAAAGTGCTCGACGAGGTCTTCGAAGAGGTCGAAGAGGCCGAGCGAAAGGCCGCCAAACGCGCCCGCCACACCGGCGACGACATCAAGCCCTGGACCCCCCCGCCCCGCGTCCTGCTGCTGAACAAGGTCGATCGCCTCGCCGACAACCGCGAGCTGCTCGTCTGGCAGCAGCGCGACCCCGCCGCCATCCCCATCTCCGCCCTGCCCGACGCCGAGGGCAATCTCCGCATCGGCCACGAGGCACTCCTCCACCGCGTGCGCACGGCCGCGGTCGGCACCCCCCTCACGCTGGACATCACCGTCCCGCTCGCCGACTCGCGCACCATCCACGTCATCGAGAACCGCGGCGTCGTCGAGCACCGCGACTACGCCGCCGACGCCGTCACCCTCCGCGCCCGCATCGGCACCCGCCAGCTCGCGCAGCTCCGCTCGGCCGGCGCACGCATGCGGCTCACCCCCATCAACGGCGACCCCCTCCCCCCCGACCTGCGCGACGACACCGCCCGCGACCGCGGCTGGCGGGCCCCGTAACCCGCGGCCAAGCCGCCCCGCCCCACCAAACGCAAGCCAACTCGCCCCCAACGGTGGACGCAGCCGCCCGCCGGGGGGATACTTGCCCCGGCGATCGAGGCCAACCGCCCCGCCCGCCCGTCCTTGAGTGGACGCTGCCACCTTAGCTCAGTTGGTAGAGCGGAGCTTTCGTAAAGCTCAGGTCGCTGGTTCGAGTCCAGTAGGTGGCTTTCCCGGCTCGCGAGTCACAAACCCGAGCCCTCCCAAGCCCTTCCGCAACCCACGGGAACCCCCGGCAAGCCCGCCCGATCGCTGGACCGCCCGGTGCACCCCGCCCGACGGGCCGGTCACGTCTGGCTACGCGTGAAGCCGGGCGACCTTGGCAAGCTTGGGGAGCGCCCGCAGCGACGCGCGTTGTGCGCAGATTCCGTGAAGTCGCACCCGCCGCGTGATCGGGCGTGCAGGATTTCGTTCCCAGAGACAGCCCGCTCAGGTATGTTCACGGTGGACCGTTCGCGTCCCCGCGCCCGAGCCGTTGCCGCCGCGCCACTTGGCGTTGGCCCCGCTGCCGCCCAACCGGGAGGGAATCCATGCCTCTGTCGCTCGCCCGCAATGCCCGTTCTGCGCGCACCACGGCCGCCCGTCGGTCGCCCGCGTGCATCGCCCTGCTCCTCGCCTGCGGCCTGCCCGCGGCCCTCTGCAGCGTCGCCGACGCGGCGGTGAAGGTGGAACGCTCCGGCCAGGGCAACTGGCGGCTGATCCAGGACGCGATGGGCTATGACCTGTCGAAGTTCCAGCCCGTGCGCTGGGTCGCCGTCGCCCAGAACTTCAACTCCACCGACTGCTGGCGCACCAGCCCCACCTACCGCCCCACCACCGGCTGGGAGCTCGCCGTCGGCGCCGACCGCACCAAGCCCGGCACGCTCAGCACCGCCGACATCCTCTACTCCCGCGGCCAGCCCGGCTCCCCCTTCACCGCCCGCTATGACGCCGCGACCCGCACCATCACGCTCACGGTGCAGGGCCTGGGCGGCCCGCGCTCGGTCTCGCGGGCCGTCGCGCCGGGCTTCAACACCGTGATGGTCCAGACGTTCTACCAGGGCAGCAGCGGCGCCCAACTGAACAACTGCACCCTCCGCGTCGACGGCCAGCCCGCTGACAACGTCGGCTCCTACAGCGACGAGTCGTACGGCATGATCACCGCCGACGACGGCTTCAACCTCGAAACCCAGAGCTGGACCCTCACCGGCACGCTCATCAACACCGTCGACTGCGCCAGCCCCATCCCCACCGCCGAAGAGGTCGCGGTCGAGGTCGCCGGCGTCTTCGTGCCCCGCGGCGACCTGACCGTGCAGGCCCTCAGCGACGACACGGGCCAGCCCCCGCGCAACGCCGGCGGCGGCCCCGCCATGCCCCGCATCCGCCTGAACTCGGGCGAGACCATGAACGCCGACGCCAACGGCGTCGCGGTCTTCCGCAACGTCGTCGTCGGGCCCCGCGTCATCACGGCCACGGCCGAAAACTACGCCGAAGGCGTCGCCGCGGGCGTCATCCCCATGGGCCCCGCCTTCGCCAACGTGGTGATGGTCCCCCGGGCCGCGGGCATCTTCTCCGTCACCGGCAAGTACATGAAGGAGCCCGGCCCCAACGCCGCCGCCAGCACCTTCTACATCAAGGGCGTGGACCTCGCCGAGCAGTACGTGGTGAACGTCGACTGGGGCGTCCGCGTGCCCGGGAGCGTCACCCTCCGCAACTCCCGCGGCGGCCTGAACGTGCTGCCCACCACCGTCTCGGCCGACAAGACCAAGTGGACCTTCGACATCAACTTCGGCACCGGCGACGGCGTCGCCTTCATGCCGCAGGACGGCCTGGTCGCCACGCCCATCGACGCCTTCATGAACAACGGCACGCCCTACACGCTGCCGATGCGCGTCGTCTCCAAGCCCGAGCCGTTCAACTCCCTCGGCGTCGTACTCATCGCCAACACCCTCGGCACCGAGGTGCTCTACCAGACCCGCGCCAACATCAAGGTCCCCGACGAGTTCAACCTCCTCAAGCCCGGCGAGGCCCGCAAAGCCCCCACCCCCACCGACCCGCCCTTCTTCTCCGGCGGCTCCGGCTTTGGTTGGGCCCCGGAGCTTGAGATCAAGCCCGAGATCAAGCTCGACGGCACCGGCGAGATGGGCAGCCTCAACGCCGTCCGCAAGCCCGAGCAGGGCGGCCGCGGCACCGTCGGCAGCCGCACCCGCAACAAGTTCGCCCTCCTCGGCAGCGAGTTCGAGGGCAAGATCGGCCTGAAGGGCCGCTACTTCTACCAACTCCCCATCGCCGACTGGGACTACGGCGCGAGCCTCACCGGCGCCATCGAGTTCAAGATCGGCCTGCCCCCGCGCCCCGTGCCGTTCGTCGTGCTGGGCGTGCCCATGTACGCGCAGGGCAAGGCGTCGGCCAAACTCGAAGCGTCGCTCACCGTCCGCGACATCCGCCTCAACGCCCTGCCGACCTTTGTCGAAGCCGAAGTCCAGCCCGAGATCGGCATCGGCGGCCTGCTGGGCGTCGGCGCCGACGGCATCGGCGGCATCGAGGCCGAGGCCATCGGCGGCATCAAGGCCTCGTTCAAGTTCGACGCCGCCAACCCCACCGGCAAGATCGACTCCGCCGAGGGCTTCGTCACCGTCGTGGGCCGGGCCCGCGCCCTCATCTTCTCCGTCTCCACGCCCGAGGTGAAGTTCCGCTTCCCGTTCATCGAGGGCAACGGCTTCTTCGCCGACCCCTCCACCTGGGAGATGGAAGCCTCATCGCTTCTCTCCGCGTCCTACATCGAGATCCCGAGCCGCGACTACCTGCACTCCCCCGCGGGCTTCCAGCGCTTTGTCGCCGATGACAGCCCGTCCTTCCGCGAGCCCAGCGTCGCCGAAGGCGCCGGCGCCGCCCGGTCCGTCTCGCAGCAAACCCTGCTCACCAACATCTTCCCCGACGCCGACCCCGCAATGGTCGCGTCGAACGACGACTCGCTGACCCTGCTCTTCATCGCCGACGACCCGATGCGCGACGACGTGAACCGCAACGAGCTGGCGTACATGCGCTACAACGCCGCCGCCGGCACCTGGTCCAGCCCTCAGCCGGTGAGCGACGACGGCACCGCCGACCTGTCGCCGCAGGTCGCGCTGCTGCCGGGCGATCGGCCCGTCGCCGTCTGGCACGACGGCGCGTCGGTCCTGCCCGACCCCGGCCCCAACCCGAGCCAGCCCACGCTCGACATGCTGCTCGCCACCTACCGCGCCGACAGCGAGATCTCCGGCGCCGTCTACGACGCGGGCACCGACACCTGGGCCAGCCAGCGCCTCACCGACGACGCGCTCTTTGACCACTCCCCGCGCATCGCCGCCAGCAACGGCGACGCCGCGATGATCGCCTGGATCACCAACGACGCGGGCCTGGAGCAGGGCACCGACGCAAGCCCCAACCGCGTCCGCTTCGCCCTCACCAACGGCACCGTCTTCACCCCGCCGCAGGACGCCTTCGAGGCCCCCACGCTGCTGGAGTTTGACCTCACCTACAACGGCACCGAGGCCACCATCATCTACTCCGCCGACATGGACGGCGACTACGCCACCGCCGACGACCGCGACCTCTTCGTCGCCTCCTACGACGGCGTCACGTGGGGCCAGCCCGTCCGCATCACCGACGACGCCGGCTGGGACACCCACCCGCGCTTCGCCACCAACCCGCTCACCGGCCAGCCCATGGTCATCTGGTACCACGCCGGCCGCATCCAGACCGCGAGCGACATCGCCGCCCTCTCCGACCGCGCCACCGCCGTCGACCTCGGCGGCGAACGCCAGGAAGCCGCCGACTTCCGCCTCGCCACCGGCCCCGGCGGCGACCTCGCCCTGCTCTGGCAGCAAGTTTCGGGCGACCTCACCGACCTCGCCTACACCGTCTTCGACCCCGCCGCCGGCACCTGGTCCACGCCCGCCCTGCTCACCAACGACGAGTCCACCGAGCGCCTCGGCGCCCCGGTCGTCACCGCCTCGGGCGACGTCGCCGTCGCGCTGCTCGACATCGAGACCGTGAACGTCGACGCCAGCCAGACCGACTTCGACGGCGACATCATCGACCTCGGCGAGAAGCCCACCTTCGGCCAGGCCGACCTCGCCCTCATCCGCCGCACCCTCACCGACGACCTCGCCGTCCGGGCCGACGGCCTCTCGCTCGACATCCCCAACCCCCGGGCCAACGACGCCGTCACCATCACCGCCTCCGTCCAGAACCTGGGCGACCGCACCGCCCGCGACGTCGTCGTCGAGTTCTTCGACGCCGACCCCGCCACCGGCGGCCGCAGCATCGCCCGCAAGACCATCGCGACGCTGAACGCCGGCGCCTCCGCCGACGCGACCACCGACTGGACCGTGCCGGGCGACATCCCCGACCCCACCGTCTTCGTCGTGGTCGACCCCGACGACGCGCAGCCCGACGCCAACCGCGCCAACAACACCGCGAGCCTGCTCGACCTGCAACTCCCCGACCTCATCGTCGCCCGCTTCGAGGGCCGCACCGCCGGCCCCACCGACCAGATCCTCGAAGTGCTGATCGAAAACCGCGGCGGCCGCGAAGCCCCCGCCGGCATCGAGATCGACATCACCCGCGACGACACCGCCGAGATCATCGCCACCCTCATCGTCCCCGACCCCATCCCCGCCAGCGGCGGCGTCGGCCTCACCTACCGCTGGGAAAACCCCCCCGTCTTCCCCGCCGGCGCCCTTGACCTCACCGCCGCCGCAGACCCCGCGCTCGCCCTCACCGAAGAGAGCGACGACAACAACGACCGCCCCGCCCGCGTCTACGCCCGCGTCCCCGCCGAGGCCCGCGCCGCCGCGTGCCCCGCCGACATCAACCGCTCGGGCGAAGCCGACATCTTCGACCTCTTCGACTTCCTCAGCATGCTCGACGAGAACAACCTCGCCGGCGACCTCGACGGCGACGGCGCCATGACCATCTTCGACCTGTTCGACTTCCTCGCCGCGATGGACACCCCCTGCCCAGAGGCCCCCACGTGGTAAATCAACCCATGCCCAACACCAACCCCACCCGCGCCCAACGCCCCGATCACACCGCCCACCGGAGCCACCCCGTGCCCCCCACCACCACGCCGAACCCCATCGCCCTCGCCCTCGCCGCGGCCCTCGCCACCGCCGCCGCCCACGCCGAACTCATCGACAACTCCACCTTCACCGCCAGCGCCCGCGCCCTCAGCGCGGCCGGCGACGCCCTCCTCTCCGGCAACGCCACCGCCTTCACCTTCGCCCCGGGCAACCAGGCCGTCTTCAACACCGGCCCAAGCCAGCTCGGCGGCGGCATGTTCACCTTCACCGTCACCGAAACCAAGACCGGCGACAACACCTTCCGCTACACCTTCGAGTGGATGATCCGCACCGACTTCATCCCCGCCAACGCGCTCGTCGGCGGCTCGCTCGTCGACGCCCTGCTCTTTGAAGTCGGCGCCGACCTGGACCCGCTGCTGGGCCGCGCCGTCGCCGGCGACGACGACGCCGTCGACCTCAACCGCGACATCGTCACCCTGCTGCACGACTTCGACGCCGACTCGGGCTTCTACACCGCCGACTTCGCCCTCTTCGACAGCACCAACACCGACGTCCTCGGCGGCCAGGGTCTCTGGTTCCTCACCCAGCGCGGCGACAACGGCTTCGACGCCCGCACCTTCGCCGCCGCCGGAGGCCCGCTCGACGGCCTGGGCCTCGTCCGCGCCGTCGGCACCATCGAGGTCGAGGTGGAGCCGATCCCGGCGCCCCACGGCGCCGCCGCCATCGTGCTCGCGGCCCTGCTCACCAACGCCCGCCGCCGCGCACGCCGCTGAGGCCCGACGCCGCTGAGCCCCGCTCTCAGACCTTCACCGCCCGACGCCCCGCGAGCGCGGCCCGGTACGACTCCACGCACCGCTCCGCCGAGTCGTCCCACGTCAGACGCCGCACCTCAAAGGCCCCGTGCTCGCGCAGCGTCTGGCTCAGCGGCGGGTGCCGCAGCACGGCAACGATCTTGGTCGCCATGTCGTCCACGTCCCAGAAGTCAACCTTCAGCGCGTGGCTCAGCACCTCGCTCACGCCCGACTGCTTGCTGATGATGCAGGGCGTCTCCCGCTGGATCGCCTCAAGCGCCGCGATCCCGAACGGCTCGCTCACGCTCGGCATCACGTAGCAGTCCGCCATGCGGAAGACGCGGTCGACGTCGCTGCCCCGCAAAAAGCCCGTGAACAGCACCTTGTGCCCGATGCCCAGGTGCGCCGCCTCCTCGATCATCCGCGTCGCCATGTCGCCGCTGCCCGCGACCACGAACTTCACGTTCTCGATCTTCTCCAGCACGCGCTTCGCCGCGCGGATGAAGTACTCGGGCCCCTTCTGCATCGTGATCCGGCCCAGGAACAGCACGATCTTGTCGTCGCTCGCGATCCGCATCCCCGGCGGGGGCTGGTCGGCCTCCACCACGCCGTTGTAGACCACGTCGATCTTGTCCGGGTCCACCCCGTACCGCGCGACGATGATGTCGCGCGTCAGCTTGCTCACCGCGACAATGCGGTCCGCCGCGTGCATGCCCATCCGCTCCACGTCGTACACCATCTGGTTGATGTGCTCGCCCGAGCGGTCAAACTCCGTCGCGTGCACGTGGCACACAAGGGGCTTGCCCGTCGCCGCCTTCACCGCCGCCCCGCCGGGGAAGGCGAGCCAGTCGTGCGCGTGCACCACGTCAAAGTCCAGCCGGCGCGACAACGCCCCCACCATCTTCGCGTAGCGGTCGGCGTCCCCCATCAGGTCGTGCCCGTACTGGTGCCCGTTCGCCGCCATCACCTGCACGGACTGCAGCGCGACCATCAGGTCCTCGGCCGTCTCCGCGCGAACGGAGCCCCCGGGCCCGCCCTCGCCGCCGCCGCCCGACACGCTCACCCCGCCGTGCAGCCGGATCATCTCGCTGAGCTGCTGCGCCGCCGCCGAGCCCGCCGCCGCGCCGCCCTGGTTGTACGGGCTGGCGAGCGGGGCCTCGATCTCGTACATGCGCGTCCGCGCCGCGCCGGCCGCCGCGGCCACCTGCGTCGCGCGCTGCGCCGCCTCGGGCGGCGCCACGTTCGGCAGCACGCCCGCCGCGGCGAGACGCTCCACCGCCTTCGCCCCGCCCTGGAACACCGTCTGCGTCGCCTCGCGCGGGCCCAGCAGCACCGGCGCGAGCCGGTCCGGCCCGATCAGGCTCACGTGCTCCGCCGTCACCGCGCCGATCGGCTTGGGCAGCACGAACAAAATCTCGTGCCCCGCCTTGTTCAACGCTCGCGTCAGACCGTGGCAGGCCGTCCCAAGACCGCCCGCGATGAACGGCGGGAACTCCCAGCCGAGCATCAGAATTCGCATGGTGCCTCGCTCGCTTTCCGAAGAACCCAGACATCCGTCCCACGCCCGACGCGCCGTCTCATCGACCGGGCGCGCCGGCCCGCCTCATTCTTCCACGTCCTGTGCGCTCATGTCGCCAAGATTCCGGAAGCAAGCCTCATACGCGAGCAAAAACATCGTCGCCGCCCGCGCCGCCTCTTCACCGCCGAAACCGCTCGCACCCGTCGGCACCGGCGTCCGGAACGTGAAAAGCATCTCATCCGAACGGAAGTGCTCGAAACGGAGACCGACCGACCCATCCGCGCCGTGCGGGCCCTCGTAGCCCAGCTCCGCGAGTTCTTCTTCGATCAGTTCTTCCAACTTGTCGCCCGTGTGCATCAGGTCCGACTCGATCGACTCGCTCTGCCAGCGGTCCTTCATCACGAGCGACACCCAGCAGCGGCCACCGACCTGTTCGAGGCGGTACTCCGCCGGCTCCGCCGACGCCTTCGCCTCGCACACCAGCCGGTCCCCCTGCACCCGGCACGCCCCGAACACGCCCGCCCGCTCCGCCGCCGCCCGAACGCTGCCGAGCAACGCCGTCCACGCCGCCACGCTTTCCGTCGCCATCGCTGCACCTTTCCGTCCGCGCCCCGGACGCCGGACCGCCCCGCCCCGGACCCTCGCCGCAGCCTACCGCGACCACCGCGCCCCCCC
>CAZCBN010000129.1:0-9171 GCA_964496975.1 uncultured Phycisphaeraceae bacterium | reverse complement strand
GCACCCGGCCCGTCGCGGCCAGGACGGAGGCCAGGCGCGCGTCGGAGTCGGCGAGTTGGGCAACCAGTCGGGCGGTGGTCTCCTGAGCCGCTTGGGCCTGCGTCTTCCACGCGTCCCGCTCTCCCTGCGCGTCCGCGAGTCGCGCCGTGAGCTGCTCGATCAGCACGTCGCGCGCGTCGGTGGCATCGCGGACATGGTGGACGTTGCGGGCGTCCGTGTCCACGTTGTCCGCGTCCGCGTCCGCGTCGGGGCCAGGCGCCGCTTTGAGAGAGGAGAGACGCACCAGACGCACCGGGCGGTTGCGTTCGTCGCGGGCGTTGCGGACGTTGCGGGCGTCCGCGTCCGCGATGTCCCTGTCCGCGTCCGCGAGTCGCTCCACATGGCGACGCACCGACCGCGCGGTGATCCCCAGCCGGCGCGCCGCCTCCGCGACCGTCACCCAGTCGTCGGCAACGTCATGCGGGGTGTCGGTAGCGCGTTCGCCCGTGGCCTGCGGTTCGCTCACGCGCGACCCCGTAGAGCGGACAGAGCGGCGCGGAGGGCTTCCTGGCCGCTCCCAGCCCCTTCCGCCCCAGGTTGAGGCGCAGAGACCGCCTGCCGTGCCTCTTTCGACCGCAGGGCGTAGTCGGGTGGCGCCGTCACCAGGCGGTGCGGGCCGACGCGGGCCTCGGTGGCGACGGCGGCGGGCGGCTCCCAGCGGTCGCGGATCGCCACGCGCAGCAGCGCGGGCCACGATCGGACGGGGTGCTTCTCCGCGTAGGCTCTGGCTGCGGCCTCCGCACGGCGCCTGACGCTGGGATCCGGTTCCAAGGAGGGAGGAACGACAACACCGGCGTCGGTCACGGGCGAGGGCTTCGCCTGGCTGGTGGCGCTCTTGTCGTCTCCTTTCCCTGCGGGAGTCTCTTCATATGGTGAGGAGGGAGCATCCTGCAATCGAGAGGCAGGGCATCCTGCAATCCTGCCTGCAACCGGGCGGGCCGAAGAAGGCGCCGGAGCAGCTGCGGCGATGCGTCCGAAGCGCCCGCGACCACGAGCTGCGACGCGCACCAGGGGCCGCAGGAAGAGCAGGGACTTGCCGCCGGATCTGGTGTGGGTGCGCTCCAGCCACCCGGCCTTCACCAGCTCCGCGAGGGCGTAGCGGGTGGCGCGCTCGCAGCGCCCGTGCATCCTGGCGAGGGTCGCCAGCAGTCGGACGCAGGCGGTGCCGGTGCGCTGGGAGAGGCGCTGGAGCAGGCGGTAGAGCTCCAGCGCGGGAACGGAAACGGCGTCGGGGTTGCGGAGAATGCCTTCCGCGGTCGATAATGTGCCTGTGGGCACCATGAGATCTTTCCTCCTGGTGTCGCGGCCTTAGCCGATCACGCCGGCATCGGCCTGAAGCGCCTCGGGGTTACCGCCCCGGGGCGCTTCGTCTTCGTGGGGTCTATGTTCGCGGCGCCTCTACTCGCGCCCTCCGGTGACGCGCTCGCCGGGGCCGTGGATCTCGAGCTGGAGACGCGCTGCGAGCTGCGCCAGCTCTTCGGCCAGGTCGAGGCCAGCAGACCCCGCCACGGGCCGGTCGAGGGCGCGGCCACGGGCGGCGTCGATCCTCTCCGCGATCGGCAGGAGAGCTTCCACGCCAGCCAGCAGGGCGCGCGTGTCGGGCGTGTCGAGCTGGCGCAGGGGGATCGGGTCGGGTGCGGGCGCGTCGCGCAGGGTGACGCCCGCAGCGTGCAGGGCGCGACAGGTGGCGCGCAGCTCCTCGACGCAGAGGGCGGCCCGCTCCCGGCGCCCTGCATCGTCGCCGATGCGCTCGAAGCCTTGGGAGGCGACCCCCGCCCGCAGCGCCGCCGCCGCGTGGACCAGGGCCAGATCCGCGCCTTCGGCCAGGGTCACGGCTGGGCCTCGGCTGGCTTCTTGCGCGGGCGGCCAGGCCCCACTTTGCCTCCGCGCTCTTGCGCGAGCTTCTCCACGTCGGCTGCGCGAACGGCGAAGGCCCGGGGCGAGATGGCTATCATCTCCACGCCCGCACGCCTGAGCACGTCGCGCGCCACTCGCGGCTCCGAGACCTGAAGGCGCCGCGCCGCCTCCCCCATGCCGATGAATTCTGCGCTCATGGGATAGATTCTACCCCGTAAAATATCTCTTGTCATGTGCAAAATATACGCCTTGGATTCTTGACATATTATCTCTCATGGGATAGTATATCGTTGTCCCGAGCGATGGGACACTCGAAAGGAACCACCCCGATGCAGACCCCCCGCGAAACCGCCGCCCAGATCGCCCGCCGCAACGCTGACCGCGACGCCAGCAAGTACCTGGTCGAGACCCTGACCGCCCGCTTCGCCGTCGTGCAGCACATCGGCGACACCGACCGCACCCACTCGGTCCACACCGACGCCGACACGCTGGAGACCACCCACTGCGACTGCCCCTTCTTCGCGATCCACGGTGTCTGCAAGCACGGCCTGATGGTCGAGGACCTGCGCCGCGAAGACGCCCGCGCCGAGGCCGAAGAGAACTACCGCGACGCGGCGGCCCTCCTCGACTGGACCCGCGAAGTCCACATGAACCCCGACGCCTACCTGGAGCCGGTCTGGTGACGACGACGGGGGCCGGGAAGACCGGCCCCCACCTTCCCCCACAGGAGACCCCACCGATGCAGACCACCCCGACCACCTACACCCTGCGCGTTCAGATTCCGGGCGACACCCTGACCCACGCCCACCGCATCGCCAGCGCCGCCGACCTGGCGCCGCTCCTGCCCCGCCGCGACCGCAAGCGCGCCGGCGAGATCCACGCGGCGATCCTGCGGCGCCTCCAGGACACCGTGGGCGATCTGACCGTCTACACCTACCCCGACCGCCCCACGTGGGCGACCCGCTGACGACGACCGGGGGCCGGACAGACCGGCCCCCACCGACCACGAACGGAGAAGACCATGCAGACCACCACCACCAGCGCCCTCGCGGCGCTCCTCGCCCGCACCGCGCAGCTCGCCGACAACCCCGAGGCCACCGACACCCTGCTCGCCCTGGCCGCCGCCCCCGTGCCCGAACTGCGCCCGGCTCTGGAGCACCCCATGCACGGCCCCGCCGCCTGCGCCGCCCTCGCCGCCGCGCTCTGGCCCGACGAACTGCTCGACACCGCCAGCGGCACCGACCCGCGCATGGCGATCGACAACCTGGGGACGACCAGCTGCGAGGCGTACCAGATCGGCGCCGTGGTCCTGCTCGCCAACCGCCCCGGCGGCGACGAGCGCCACGCCGCGGCCGCCGCGCTGCTGTCTGCCGCCGCCCGCGCCGCCTACGAGATGTTGACTGCCGACCAGGACGCCGGATCCTGAGTCGGTGAGGGACCAACCATGGTTGGTGAGGGACACCACGGCGCGGGAGCCTTAGGGTTCAGGCTGGCGTCGTGGCGAAGGGCCGGGGATCGCTCCCCCGGCCCTTCTTCGTCTTGAAAACCCTTTTGAATTCGTCTTGAAAACCCCCTTGATTTCCACTTCGGGCAGGCTCCGACGCCGTGCTACAGCCTGCCGTCGCGCAGGTGCTTGCGTATGCGCGCCAGGGCTGCGACGTCGGGCCGGGAAAGGGCTGCGGGGAGCGCTTCGTAGTCGGTCGTCACCACCTCCGACGCCTCCGCGAGTTCGGCGGGGATGTCGAGGGACCGGGGGCCTCGCCCGCGCGGCCCACCAGCCCCGCGCAGGTGCGGGCGCGCCGGTGTGGGGCGGGAGGCGCCCGGCTTGGGCGCATCGGGCAGGCGGGCGCTGCGGACGTAGTGCCTGCCCATCAGCGCGGCCCCGCGAGGTGGGCGAGAAGTTCCCCGATCCGGGCGTCCAGGTCGCGGGACTGGCGCAGACCCCACTCCGCGGGCCGGCGCCTCTCCAGCCACGCCAGCGCCGCGCGCCAGTCGGTGTCGGCGGCGTCGGCCAGAGCGCTCTCCATCCGCACGGCGCACCGGCTGGTGGCCTGCTCCATGCGCTCGGCCAGCTCGGGATCCGACGCGCGCCACGTCGCCAGCGTGGTCTCGCCCACGCCCGCGGCCGCGCACGCAGACCGGATCGTGGCTCCGCGCTCCAGGTCGGCGAGGATCGCGTCGACCCGCTCCGGCGTCTTCTTCGTCGGTCTGCCCATGCCTCTCCCCCGTTGTGTGATCGCTCACATTCTACGGCGGCGAGGAAATACTCCTCGCGCGCGTGAGACGTCCCGGAAACCCCCGTTTCGCGTCAGATTGCCCAACGCGGGGCGCCAGCGGTCGGGGTGGGGAAAGATGCCCTCCTCGCCGGTGCTGCGGCCGGTCGAGGAGGCAAACGCAGGGGGAGGGAGCCGTTACTCTTTCGGCCTCCGACCCCGCACGATAATGGACCTTTTCGTGCGAAGGGGGCGGTCGAGGAGCCGGTCGGGGTGTGAGGGCGTCACGTTTCGGGCGCCTGCCCGTTGTGGACCGCCATCTCCCTGCGCCGCTCCCGCGCCTGTTGCCGCAGCCCGTCGGCCAGGTCGAGGCGTCCCGGCGGCCAGTACCGCCACCCGCCGTCCGGGTGTAGGTACATCTCGCGCGAGACGCCGCCGCGGCCGGCGGGCCAGACGCGGCACCCGTGTTCCGCACTCCAGTCGCCCACGGCTCCCGCTGTGGGTGGGAGCAAGGGGAGGACGCGGGGCTTGGCGGTCGCCAGCGCCGACAGCAGACGATCGACCACGGCGGGGGCCAGGTCGGCGGGGATATCGTAGCCGATGCCCTCCGCGCCCACCCGCCAGAGCTGGACACCGGAGGCGGCGCACCGGTCGATCAGTTGCGCCGGGGTCACAGGACGCCCCTCCGCCCCCCCGGCGATGGTGCATCCGCTGGTGGAATGGCAGATCGAGGGGTGTTTTCAGTAAAGCCCCTTACGGGGAAATCAATTATGGAAGAAGTTGCAAAATGGGGTTGATCTGCCATTCTGCCATTGATTCCGCCATCGCCCCCTTGTGGACGGCGCCAGAAGGTGCCAGCTTCGCGCTCCTGCTTCACCAGCCCGGCGGCCTCGCACGCCTTCGCAAAGGTTCGGCCCCGGCCCATCGGTCGGGCGACGCGCTCCTGCTCGCACCAGGCCAGGTACGCCTGGTGCAGAACGGTGGCGCCCATGCCCTCCTCGGTGTCGAGCTGCGCGCGCAGATCCTTCTGCGCCCAGAACTGGGTCAGGGGGTCGGTCTCTTCCCAGAAGGTCCGGGTGTGGGCCAGCACGGACGCGGCCCGGTGGATCTCGCCCACGTTGAGGACGTGGGCCAAGCCTTCGACCGCCCACGCCACGAACCCGGCCATCAGCGCGGTGTCGGTGCGGCGCCGGTACTCCTCGATCCGCTGCCCATCGGTGAAGTTGAGGTCACCACCATCGTCGAGACGATGGACGAACGGCAGGGCGAGGAGGCGCTCGCGCAGGGCTTCGTCGTGCGCGGCCATCGTGGGCGGGTCGTTGCTGACCGCAAGGACCGCCCACGTCGGCGCGACGTCGTGCGTGTCGTTGGCGTAGAGGTTCCGGCAAGGCCAGGGGTCGGAACCCGTCAAGCCCTTCAGGATCTCGGCCGACACGCGCTTGCCGCCCATCTCCGGCAGGAAGACGGCGCGCTTGCCGCGGATCGCGCGCCCGATCTCCTCGTCCTTGGCGTCGTCGTGAACCAGCTTCCGGTCCAGACTCGCCCCAGCCTTGCCCAGTGCGGCGCGCAGCAGCTCGGCGAATGTGGACTTGCCGGTCCCCGCCGGCCCGTAGAGCCAGAACAGCGCGCGCATGGAGCTGGCCCCGGAGAGCGCGTACCCCGCGACGTCCTGCAGGGTGCGGGCCAGGTCGTCGTCGCCTCCGGTCATGCGCTCGAGCAAGGCGTACAGATCGGTGCGGTCGGCGTCCGGGTCGTAGGCCACCGGCAGCAGCGTCTCGAAGTAGTCGGTCGCGCGATGCGGACGCAGCTCGCCGCGGTCCCAGACGCGGTTCTGGAACGGCACCACCCACGGCCGTGGGTGGTACAGGTCGGGTTCCGCCTCGACCGCCTCGAAGCTCTGCGCCTGCTCGATCGCCCGCTTCAGGTTCGGAGTGGCCTCGCTCGTGGTCGCCCACTTCGCAAGCCGCGTCGCACGGTCCACGACCGGCTTGCGCTCGGCCGGGTCGGGGATCTCCTTCCCCTCCTCAAGCAGCGCCACGGCGGCGGCGTAGGTGGCGCGCGTCGTCTCGCGCATCAGGCGCATCACCATCTCGGGACCAGCCTCCCAGGTGCGGCCGTCGAAGGTGCGCCAGGCGCGCCACGCCCGAACATAGCGCACGCGCTCGCCGTGCAGCAGGATCAGCCGCTCCGCGTTGCCCGCGTCGGTCAGGGGCAGACTGGACAGCGTGGGGGGCTGCTGGGTGTCGTCGCTCATCGGACACCCCCCAGAACGGTCCCCATGCGCTCGAAGGCACTCTGACGCCCGAAGCCCTGCGCGGCCAGGTCGCGCGCCGCCGATCGGAAGTCGCCCCCATGCCGCAGGCGGGCGTAGACCCCGAACGCGTCGTAGGTGCGCCCGGCCTCGAATGGCGGGGCAGAACTGGTGAAGCAGTAGAACAGGGCGGCGGGATCGTCTGGCCAGCCCACCACGCCCGACACGCCGGAGGGCTTGCCGGGCCGGGTCAGGTACACCGCGCCGCCCCGTTCGCGCTCCACCTTCCAACCAGCGCCGGTGAGCATCCCCACCAGTTCCACGGTCTGGGCGTGGTCGCCGTAGTCGGCGCCCGGCTTGCCCGGTTCACCGATCCGGTCCGCGAGCGGCTTGCGTCGCTGGAACGTCACCAGGCGGTCGGCGAGATCCATCTCGGGCGGGTCGTCGAAGGCGCCCGGGTCGAGGGCGGCGCCGTCCTGGGCGTCGGCGAAGGCGTCCCCGCGCCGCTCCGGCGGCGCGGCGGGAAGGTAGTGGATCCTCGCCGGGTCTTTCGTCGCCGCGTCGTTGTGCCCGTCCATCAGGTGGTGCGTCAGGCGCCGCCAGACGGTCGGCCAGGCCGCCACCGGGACTGGCGCCTCCAGCGGGAAGACGACCCGCCAGCGCGGCTTGTCGGCGGTGCTGGAGTGGGTCGAGTAGAGGCACCAGGCCAGCCCGTCCCATCGGTCGAGGAGGGCGGCGGGGGGCGTCCCGTCGTCCACGTCGGCGACGAAGCAGGACAGGGTGAGTACCCCGGCGTTGCCCCGCGTTGCGCCCTCTCGGTAGAGGGTCGGGGACCAGAGCGGGCCGTCCTTGGACGCCTGGATCTGGTGTCGGGTCAGGCGGTGGCGCAGCTCGGACCAGGTGGGCGCGCTGGGGCGCGGCGCGGTGTCGGTGCGGTTGCGGAAGCTGGCGCAGGCGAGGGTGGCGGTGGTGATCATCTGGCGCCTCCCACGCTCTGGGGTCGTGTCGTGGCGGATGCCACCAGACCGGGCATCGCGCGCGCCGCGATGCGCCGTCGCAGCAGGTCGCGCCATGCGGGCGTGTCGCCCCCGAGACACCCGCGCAGGTGGCGCAGGGCGCGCTCGCGATCCCGATCCCGACGCCGGTGCGCCTCCTCGACCTGCGCCTCCAGCGAGCGCGCCACGGACGCGAGGATATGTCCGGGGCGCAGAGAGCGCCCGGGATGCATGGCCAGGGCGTTGTCGATCGACGCATCCACCAGAGCGAGCGCGTAGGGACGCAGGGTGGGGTCGACGCCGTCCTCCCACGCGCGGCGGGTTGGGCGACCAGATGGACGAGACCACCGGACGGTGCCGGTCGCGGTGAGGGTCAGCATCGGGGTCGCCCTCCTCCCCGCGGATCGGAGCTTCGATGCTTCGCGTCGGGCGTCCCCTGCGGGAGCTCGCCGGTCGACTGGTAGCGCTCCCAGGCCTCGAGGATCTGCACCTCTATCGCGGCCAGCCACGGCGCCGGGAGGGTGACGACCGGGTACCACTTGGTGGTGGGCTGGCCGGTCTGGGGATCGACGCGCTGGCGCTCCTGTGCGGGCGGCGCCACCCACGCGCGCTTGTCGTCCTCCTTCACGAGCTTGAAGCTGTCGATCAGGATCGAACTGTCGCCGCGGCCGACGCGCACGGTGGCGAAGGCACGGACGTTGCCACTGCGGGTCGGGGTGAGGCGCTCCAGGGAGAGCGCGGGCACCTTGCCGGTGCCGGGGGAAGGGGCGCCCTTGACGGGCTGCTGCTGGCGCTGGGGTGCGCCGTGGGGCGAACGGGGGCGGGTATGGGTGGTACCGCCGAACTGATGGTCTCGCACGCGGTGTGTCCTCCTGCTGAAGACCGCGACCCCGGCAGGCAGGCACCGAAGTGCCATCCTGACCGGGGTCTACGTCAGCAGGAGCGGGCGCAGTCGGGGAGGCCTTCCCCGACGCCGATCAGAACTGCCGTGCCACAAGGCGCGGACGTTCATTCACGGTATCGACGTGCAGCAGTGGCCTCCACGGTACTCTGAAAGTCCCGATCAGGGCTTCTTCTTGTAGTTGTCCTTGCTCTCTTTGCGACGACGACAGCGGTGCGAACACATCTGCACCCCCGACCTGCGGCGCACGAACACGCTGGAGCATTCGGCGCAGACGGAGAGGGCTTCCTCGCCTCTCGTCGCGCCCGCGACCAAGCCTTGGAGATCCAGTACGATTCGCTCCTCAAGGTAGCTCAGGCGGTCTTCGGGGACGCGCAGCAGGGCCGTGTTGACGTCGTCCGCCAGCATCGACGGAAGCGGGGGCAGAGAACCGAGGGGGGGCCGGACACGCTCGGCGTAGGACATAAGATCGGCCATGTCCCCCCAGGTGAGCGTGCCACGCTGCTGCACGCTGAGCATGATCCTCTGCGCCAGCCGAATCACGCGCTGCAGGCTGAAGGTCGCCACCGCCAAGGCCGACGTTCCGGCAGGGGGAAGCTCCTTGTGGGCGACGTAGTAGGCGACAAGTCCCTGCGTCACATCGTCCTTCCAGAACTTCACCCCGGAGGCGGTAAGGAGATCGATCAGGCTGCCGCCGTCTTCCGGGTTGACCTGGAAGACCCGGGTCAGCAGCGGCAGGTCCGCGTCCCGCTCGGGATGGAACCCCGAATGCGACTTCGCCCTCGCCATCAGCCCCACCAGCGCCACCACGGGCGCGCCTCGACCGTTTCCACAACGTTACCGCTCTCTGGGGTACTCCGGTTGGGGGATGCTTCGGTGCCGGTGGCGTCGGGCGCCTCGGACAGCTGCACCCGG
>CAZCBN010000128.1:0-9185 GCA_964496975.1 uncultured Phycisphaeraceae bacterium | reverse complement strand
AACTCGCTCCGCGCGTACAGCCCGCCCCCCGCCACGCCCATCATGGTCCTGCCGCGGATCGCGTTCTCGCCCAGCAGGCCCAGCTCGTTCGCACGGCCGATGATCTTCGTGATCTGCGGGAAGGCCCCGCGGGCCATCGACCCGCCCATCTGCGCCGCCGGCGTCAGCCCCTCGAGGTCCATCGAGAAGGCGATGTGCTCCTGCACCCCGTCGGGCAGGCCGGAGGGCCGCTCGGCCCGGGGCCAGTCCGTGGTGTTCACCGTGCCGGCGAGGACTTCGTACACCCACGCCCCGTTCACCTGAGTCGGGCCGAAGCGGAACGTGGCGAAGGGCGTCTGCGCTTCCTTCAAGCCGGGCCGCGACGAGCTGTCGGTCAGGGTGAACGCGCCATTCTGCGCTTGGTCCGTCAGGCCGCCGACGACCAGGCCGTGGAGCCAGTCGGCGTGCTCCCCGTCGGGCAGGGCGACGCGGGCGATCACGCCGTAGCCAAAGAGGCCGCCGGTCACGTTCGTGTCGTGCAGCACCGCCACGTGCATGGGCCCGGACACGCCCGCCATCACCGTGCGCAGCGCCTTCCGCGCCATCTCCGGTTCGTCCGCGTCAACCTCCGTCAACAGCTCGTCGAGCCGCGCCGGCAGCATGCTCAGGGCGCGGGCCAGCCCCGCGTCGTTGGCGTCGGCCAGCACCTTGCCCGCGGGCGCCTTCTCAAAGACGGCGACCACCATCGGGTCGGCCCAACCCGCCGAAACGGCCAGCAGCGCCGCCGCCGAGAAGGCCCACGCCCCGCGCCGCACGCCCGCGCCGCGCGAGACGCCCGACCCCGCCTGACACGCCTCCTGACACGCCTGCTGCCAACCCTGCTGACACGCCTGCTGTTGCCGCCGCATCGCCAAGCCCTCCAGGGTCCCCCGGCACCCGTGGCCAGAACGCCGCACAGGCGATCCGACCGGCTACCGTGGCCCGCCTCATGGTAACGACCGAACAACCACCCCCCGGCCCCGCGGCGAGCCCCGCCGGTCTAGCCGGCCCCGCCGGCCCCGCCGGCCCCCCCGGGCCCAGCCGCCCCGACCCGCGGATCCTCATCATCCGCCCGAGCGCGCTGGGCGACGTCTGCCGCACGGTCCCCTTGTTGGCAAGCCTCCGCGCCGCCTTTCACGCCGCCCGCATCGACTGGCTCGTGCAGGACGGCTTCGCCGACGCCGTGCGCCACCACCCCGCGCTCGACGCCGTCATCCCCTTCCCGCGCCGCCTCCTGGGCCGCGAGCTCCTCCGCGGCAAGTCGCGCTCCACCCTCGCCTTCCTGCTCGATCTCCGCGCCCGCCGCTACGACATCGTCATCGACGCCCAGGGCCTCGCCCGCAGCGCCGTCTTCGCCGCCGCCTCGGGCGCCCCCGTCCGCATCGGCTTCGCCGACGCCCGCGAGTGCGGCTGGGCCGCCCTCACCCACCGCGTCCGCGCCCGCGCCACCCACACCGTGGACCGCATGCTGGAGCTGCTCGGCCCCCTGCGCGTCCCGGCCCGGCTCGACCTGTCGCTCCACGCCGACCCGGCGCAGCTCAACGCCGTCGACGCCGCGCTGCACCGCCTGCACGCCCCGGGCCCCATCGTCCTCTGCCCCACGAGCCGCTGGCCCGCCAAGCGCTGGCCCGCCGAGCGCTGGCCCGAGGTCGCCCGGGCCCTGCTCGCCCGCGGCCTCGGCCCGCTCGCCGTCGTCGGCGGGCCCGATGAGCGAGCCCAGTGCGAGCCCCTGCTCGCCGCCACCGCGGGCGACCCCCGCGTCATCGACCTCGTGGGCCGCACCACCGTCGCCGGCATGATGGCCTGGATCGCCCGCGCCCGCCTCGTCATCGGCAACGACAGCGCCGCCGCGCACATCGCCGTCGGCTTTGACCGCCCGCTCGTCGCCCTCTTCGGCCCCACCGACACGGCCAAGGTCGGCCCCTACGCCCGCGACGCCGACGTCATCCAGCACCGCCGCCCGGGCGACACCCTCGCGCACAAACGCCCCGCCAACGCCGCGCAGACCGCGCGCGTCGGCGTCCGCGAGGTGCTCGACGCCGCCCTCGCACGCCTCCCCCGGGCCTAGCGCCATCAGCGCGTGCGCCGCCCCGTCAGGGCGTGCGCGGCCGCGTCAGCCGCGGGCCGCCCGCGCCGCGCCGGCGTGCTCCCGCGCAAAGTCCTTCATGAACGCCACCAGCGCCCGCGCCCCCTCGATCGGGAACGCGTTGTACATGCTCGCCCGCATGCCCCCGGTCATCCGGTGGCCCTTCAGTTCGCGCATGCCCCGCGCCTCGGCGCCCTTGATGAACGCCGCGTCCAGCTCCTCCGTCGGGCACTTGAAGGTGATGTTCATCTGGCTCCGGCTGTCCCGCCGCGCGTGGGGCGTGTAAAAGTCCTGCGCGTCCAGGAAGTCGTACACCACCTTCGCCTTCTCGCGGTTGCGCTCCGCCATCGCCCGCACCCCGCCCTCGGCGATGATCCACCGCACCACCTCGCCCATCAGATACACCGCGAACGTCGGCGGCGTGTTGAACCGCCCCACGTTCTCTGCGTGCAGCGAATACTGCACCATCGACGGCAGCTCACGCACCGGCTTCGCGATCAGGTCCTTCCGCGCGATCAGCAGCGTGATCCCCGCCGGCCCGAGGTTCTTCTGCGCCCCGGCGTAGATCAGCCCGTACTTCGACACATCGATCGGCTTGCTGAAAATGTTGCTGCTCGCGTCGCACACCAGCGGCACGCCCGCCGGCGGCACCGGCTCCGCCGCAAACTCCGTCCCCATGATCGTGTTGTTGCTCGTGAAGTGCACGTACGCCGGCCGCTCGCTGTACCGCGTCTCCGCCGCCGAGGGGATGTAGCTGTAGTTCTTGTCCTTGCTGCTCCCGCAGATGTGGCACCCGCCGTACAGCGGCGCTTCCTTGATGCTGTCGTTCGCCCACTTGCCCGTCTGGAAGTAGTCCGCCGTGCGGTCCGCCGCCAGCAGGTTCGCCGGCACCATGTAGCACTGGCTCGTCGCCCCGCCCTGCATCCAGAAGATCGCGTGCGTCTCCGGCACGCTCCCGCACGCGCGGACGAGGCCCTCGACCTCCTCCGTCACCCGGTCAAACTCCTTGTCCCGGTGGCTGTGCTCCAGGATGCCGATCCCGCTCCCCTGAAAGTCCCACACGTCCGACTGCGCCTTCCGCAGCACCGGCTCGGGCAACGTCCCAGGACCCGCCGAAAAGTTGAACACACGCCCCTCAGACATCGCAAAGCCTCCACCACGCGCAGGCGGCCCACCGCCATCCGGCAACACTACGCCACCCGGTGCTCCGCCCGCCCCGTCTCCTTCCACACCCGCACGATCCGCACCACCTCGTCCGCCACCGCCTGCTGCGCCTGGTCCGTCGACGCGCCCACGTGGTGGCTCAGGCTCACGATCGCCTCGGGCTCGCCCGCCACCGCGGGCCGCCACGCCGCGCTCTTCTCCGCCGGCTGCCCGTGGTACACGTCAAGCCCCACACGCACCCCCTTCGTGCGCACCGCCTCCAGCATCGCCGTCTCGTCCACCACATCGCCCCGCGTCGTGTTGATGAACATCGCCCCCGCCTTCAGCGCCGCGAAGAACCGCGCGTCCGCCATCCCCCGGCTCTCCTCCGTCAGCGGCACGTGCAGGCTCACCGCGTCATACACGGGCAACGCCTCGAGCAACGCCTCCCGGCTGAACGCCACCCACCCCACCCCGAGCGCCCCCGCCACCTCGCGCGTCAGGCTCCGCGACTGCGCGTCCACCCGCATCCCGAACGCCTGCGCCCGGCGGATCACCTCGATCCCGATCGCCCCCGTCCCCACCACCAGCAGCCGCCGGCCCTTGAGCCCCGCCGCCGCGCCGTACGCCTTTTTGTCCCACCGACCCGCCCGCAGCGCCGCCGTCTGCTCCACCAGCCGCCGATCGAGGCACAGCAGGTGGCCCATCGTCAGCTCCGCCACCGCCGCCGCGTTCATGCCGGGGCAGTTGCACACCGCAACGCCCGCCGCGCGCGCCGCCGCCACGTCGATGTTGTCCGTCCCGCTCCCCGCCCGCACGATCAGCCGCAGCTCCCCGCCCCCCGACGAAATCGCCGGCCCGCGCACCTTCGTCGACCGCACCACCACCACCGCCGGCCGGAACGACCCGATCGCCGCGGGCAGCCCCGCCTCACCCGCCGACGCCTCCACCCGTACCTCGCACCCCGCCCCGCGCAGCCCCTCAAGCGCCGACGTCTCCAGCACATCGCCCACAAGCACACGCACGGCGGCCTCCGATCTCGGCCGAGCTTCGGCCAAAACCAGTGTACTACCACAGGCACCGGGCCACCCATCCCGCCCTACGGCTGCCCCGTCCGGATCTCCCGCCCGCCGAAGTCAACCCCCGCCAGCCCGCCGCGCGTGAAGCGGTAGTACGCCGGCAGCAGCCGCGGCGGCAGCGCGTTCGACACTCGATAGCGAATCGTCGTCGGCTCCGGCGAGGAAGGCTCCAGCGGCCGAAAGCCCCGGTTCGCCTCCGCCGTCGCCCGGCGCGACACCGACCCGTCGAACATCAACAACGGCAGCGCCGCGTCCGCCTCCGCATAGAACCGCGGCACCGACGCCGAGTGCCGATCAAAGCTGTCCAGCACGTGCACCTTCGCCGAAGGAAACGCCACATCGCCGAACCGCCGCCGCGCCGTGAACCGGCCGAGCGACGCCGTGTCGAACTGGTGCAGGTCGCGGTTGTGGCTGCTCAGCGGGAGCCGCCCGTCCGGCAACTCCCGATCGGGCGAGTACGCCTGCGGCACCACCTCATACGTCGCCTCGTACAGCCGCGACACCCGCTCCGGCGGCACCATCGACAGCGGCACGTCGAGCCGGTCCTCCTGCTCCACGTCCTCCGGGCACCGCGCCACCGGCTCAGACCCCAGCCCCGTCAGGTGCTCAAACAGCGGCAGGTGGCTGAACCACACCATGGGCGTCCAGTTCGCCAGCGGCTGCACCACATCGCGCCGGCCCGACGCCTCGCGCATCAAGTGCACCGCGTACCGCTGCGTCGCCGTGCGATCGTCCATCGCCGGCGACGCAAGCTCCGGGTACGGCGTGCGATTCGCCTCGCCCGCGCGCCACGTCAGGCCGAACAGCGTCTCCCCGTGGTCATCCCCGTACAACGCACCGGCCGCGCCGATCTGCCGCATCTGGCTCTGGCACACCGTCTGCCGCCCCGACCGCCGCGCCTGCCCCAACGCCGGCAGCAAGATGCCGACCAGCACCGCGATCACCGCGATCACCACCAGCAACTCAATGAGCGTGAACCCCGACCGATCCAGCCCCACGCGGTCCCGCGTCGCCATCGCGCGCCCCTTCGTGCTGAACCCCCCACGCCACCGCTCAAGGCCACGCCCGCGCAGCCCCCTGCCGTCTCCTCTCCCTCCGGGTGCCACGACCTTGCAGCCCGTGCTCCGCGCCTTCCCTCCCTCCGGGTGCCACGGGCTTCCAGCCCGTGCTCCCCGCCTTCCCTCCCTCCGGGTGCCACGGCCTTCCAGGCCGCGCTCCCCGTCTTCCCTCCCTCCGGGTGCCACGGCCTTCCAGGCCGTGCTCCCCGTCTTCCCTCCCTCCGGGTGCCACGGCCTTCCAGCCCCTGCTCCCCCTCTCCCTCCCCTCCCCCCTACGGCGTGCCATCCCGTGCACCCACCGGCATCGTCCGCAGTTCCATTTCCCGCACACGTCCCTTTGCGAACGCCAGCACCCCCCGCTCTTCTTCCGTCAGACCCTCCGAGGCCTCCTTCGCCTCAAGCGCCGCCACGACCTCCCGCACACGCGCCACATCCCCAGACACCGCCCCCTCCGCCCACGGCGACAGCACCGGCCCCGCCGGCGCCTCCGCGCCCTCCTTGGCCCCGCCCTCCTCCGCCTCGCCCGTCTCGTCGACCGCCACCGCCCCGGCGTCCGCCACCGTCTCCGCATCGGGCATCGCCCCGCCGACCATCGCGTTGGCCACCACCGCCGCGTCTGACCCGGCCGTCGCGCCGGCATTCGGCAGGTTCGCCGCCGGGGCCTCGATCATCGGCGTCACCGCCACTGACGCCCCGCCCCACGGCACCCGCGGCAACACACCCGCGACCGACGCGGCAAGCCCAAGCCCAAGCCCTACCGCCACGCACACCAAAAACGTCCGCTGCGCCCTCGCGCGTGACAACGCCTCCTCGGCCCGCCACGCCCGACGCTTCGCCGACTGCGCGTCGTCGTCGGCCGCCCCCGCATCCGTCCCCACCGCCCCCACAGCCCCCACCGGCGCCGCCCCCGCGGCACCCGCCCCGGCGTGCAACCCGAGCCACTGCCGATCGACACTCGCCAACTGCCCCGCCCCGCACGCAGCACACGCCGCCGACCCCGGCGACACCGCCCCCGCGCACGCGTGACACACCCCAAACCAGTGGGAAATCCCCGCCACCCGCTCCGCCCGCATCCAAAACTGCTGGCTCCCCGGCCCGCGGACCACCGTCGAACGCGTCACGACGCCCCGCTCCACCAGCCGCGCCAGCGTCTCCAGCGAGCACCCGGGCGCGAACGGCCGGGCGGCGTCGCGCACAAACCAAGGCCCCATCTGCGCATGCGTCGCCTGCCGGCTCGCCGCGTCCACCCGGCCGCGGCACGACCCGCACGCCGCACCACGGGGCTGTTCATCCCCGCAATAGGGGCAGATCATCGCCCGCGTTCTGACTTCGCCCCGTTCGCGGGCGGCTTCGCCCGTCCCCGGGGGTGGCGTTGCCTCGGCGCTGGGATGGCCCGTGGTGCCCGTGGTCACGCCCGCACTGTACGGTCTGGGCCCCGTCCGGCTGCACCCCGCCCTGCCGCGACGGCCCGCTCGCCCGCTGGCTTGGCCCAGATCGATTCGAGACCGCCCGGTTGACCCGCGTGGCCCGGCCGTCCAGCATTGGCCGATGCCCGCCCCCACCCCCGACCGTTCCCCCTCCGCACGCCCCCGCTCCCCCAGCCCGGCCGCTCTGCTCGCCCAGGGACGGGCCGTGGGGCTCCTCGCCGCCGGGGCTTTGATGTGGGGCTGCGCCTCAGACGGCCTGGCCCCGCCGCGACCCGCCCCGTCCAGCGCGGGCGACGCCCTGGTCCCCGCCGACGAGACGGTGGCGTTGCTGAACGGCCGCCCGGTGCCGTGGTCCACGCTGCGGGCCCGGCTCGCCGAGGCCGCCGGCGGGCCGGTGCTGGAAGAGGTGGTCTTGGACCAACTCATCGACGCCCAGGCCGCGCGCGCCGGCGTCACCGTCAGCGACGCCGAGGTGGCCGCCGAGGCCGCCGCCCTGGCCGAGGCGATGCGGGCCGGCGCCGGCCTGTCGGCCGAAGCGTCGGGCCCGCTGCTCGATCGGCTGCGGGCCGAGCGCGGGCTGGGACCCATCCGCTACCGGGCGCTGCTGCGGCGCAACGCGCTGCTGCGCAAGCTGGTCGCGCTCGACGTGCAGATCGCAGAAGAAGAGATCGTGCTCGCCCACCGCATCCGCCGGGGTGAGCGGCGCGTGACACGCGCCGTGGTCTTTCCCACGGCGGCCGAGGCCGCGGCGGCGCGCGCGCAGATCGACGCCACCCCGGCCCCAGACCGCCCCACGCGGTTCGCCGCGATGGCGAGCACCCTGGCCTCCGACGCGGGCGTGCCCGCGGGGGGCTTGCTGGGCCCCATCAGCCAGCTCGACCCGGCCTACCCGCAGGCCCTGCGCGACGCGGTGTACCGCACAACGCCGGGCGAGGTGACCCCGATCGTCGGGCTGGACCAGCGGTTCGCCCTCGCGCTGGTGGAGCGGGTCCTGCCCGCCGAGTCGGTGCCGATCGAGGCCGACCGCGGCGAGCTGGAGCGCGAGCTCCGCCGCCGCCGCGAGCGGCTGGCGATGCAAGAACTCGCCGACCGCCTCAGCACGACGGCGGACCTGCGGGTTCTGGACGCCGGGATCCGCTGGTCCCGCGGCACGCCGTAAAACGGCGTAGATCGCAGCGGAAAACAGCATGCGGATGTCAGATACGCCCTCGCGGCGCACGGCGCGATGGCTGCGCCAACTGCTCAGACTTGCGCAGTCGTTGCAGTTGACGCCCGGACAGTCTCGTCTCTTCCAACGCCGTCAAGCCGGATCGCATCGCTTCCGAAAGCACGGGCGCCGCCGGACGTGCACTCGCCAGGAGAAATGCCATGAAGTCAGATCGAAAAGGGTTGAATGTCGCGACGAAGGTCATCGCATCGGTGGCCGTTGTTCTGCTCGCCGTCGTGACCCTGAACTACGTCGTGTTCGTCACCGGCTTCCGCGACAGCGCGGACGAGGCGATGGTGGAGAAGGCCGCGGCCTTCACCGCCGTCGCCGACGAGGCCAAGACCCACGCGGGCAAGCTGCTGCAGAACGGCAGCGTCGACCGCGACGCGCTCATCGCCGAGGCGGTCGAGGCCCTCCAGAAGGGCGGCCACTACCGCGACACGCGGTTCTACAACACCATCCCGGTGGTGGTGGGCTGGACGACGGCCCGCGAGGCGGCCAAGAAGGAAGGCATCGACTTCGCCGTGCCGGCCTTCGACGCCCGCAACAAGGACAACGAGCCGGCCCCCGGCACGTTCCGCGCGAAGCTGCTTGCCGACCTGGAGCAGCAGATCGCGCAAGGCGGCGCCCCGACCATCAACCGCGTGAACGCCGAGACCAACACCCTGCACTTCCTGCGGGCGATCGAGCTCGACGCCTCGTGCATGGCGTGCCACGGCGACCCCGCGGTGTACGACAAGGACGGCGACGGAAAGGACCTCCTCGGCTTCCGCATGGAAGGCTGGAAAGTCGGCGACACTCACGGTGCCTTCGAGGTGGCGATGCCCCTCACCCCGGTGGACAATCAGGTCGCCGGGTTCATCACCGGCGGGCTTATGTGGACCGTGCCGGTCCTCATCGGTGCCGGCGTCGCCTTTTACTTCGTCCTCCGCGCCATGCTGATCAGGCCCCTCGGCCGTCTGGTCGCCGCGATGAAGGACATCGCCACGGGCGAAGGCGACCTCACCAAACGCATGCAGCTGAACCAGAGCGACGAGATCGGCCTGCTCTCCCACTGGTTTGATACGTTCATGGACAAGATGCACCACGTCGTTCGTGACATCGTCCGTGTGAGCCGCGACGTGGCGTCGGCCGCGACGGAGATCGCCGCGAGCAACGACGAGATGG
>CAZCBN010000127.1:0-9271 GCA_964496975.1 uncultured Phycisphaeraceae bacterium | reverse complement strand
GCGCACGGCCGAGACGCGGTCAAGCGGGACGCGGAGGGCCCCGAGCGGGGGGACGAGGAGGCGGAGGACGTCGGCGTTTTCGTCGTCGTCGGCGTCGGTGTTGGCGTCGTTGGCGTCGGCGCGGGGGCCCGGGGGGAAGTCGCCCGAGAGGACGAGCAGGCCGATGAGGCGCTGGCCGTCGACGAGGTCTACCCCGGCGGCGAGGGACGCGGCCGGCGCGGAGGCCGGGGCGGCGGCGGGCTCGCGTTCGCCTTCGGCGTCGTCCGCGATCTGGTCCTTGTCGCGGTCCTCGTCGCGGTCCTCGTCGCGGTCCGCAGGGTCGGTCGGCTCGGCGGGGATGACGGTGAGCAGGATGCCGGGCTCCAGCGCGGCGGGGTCGGGCCAGGTGTGCAGCGACGCGTTCACGGCCGCGGCGAGGTCGGCCCACGGCGTGGCGTCGGCCCGCGAAGCGTGCGGCACCGGGCCGCGGGGCGTGAGCGCCGAGAGTGCGACAAGCCGCGGCTCAAACGCCGCGTCGAGCAACGACCAGCGGCCGAGCTCGGCGTCGCCGCGCGCGTCGGTGCGTGGCTCGGTGCGTGGGTCGGGGCGGGCGTCGGCCGATGAGGCGGGCCCGGCAGCCGGGGCGGGCGGTGGCGCGGGGGCCTCGGCGTGGGCGGGGCGGGCGAAAGGCGGGGCTAGCGCGGCCAGCGCGGCCAGCGCCGCAAGCGTGCCGAGAGACGCACGCAGGCCGTGCGGCGGGCTCGCGCCGGGCGTTGGGGTGCGGGGCCCGTGGCCGCTGGGCCTGCGGGGCGGGGGAGTGCTGGGCGCGTGGGGCGTGGGCATGCGGCGGGGTGCTTTGGGCGGCGGGTTACTTCTGAAAGATCGGCAGGTAGCGCTTGGGCATCTGCAGGACGATGAGGGCCATGGCGGTGCCGTACTCGGGGCCGACGGTGGTGTCGTCCCACGAGCCGTCGGGCTGCTGGCGGTCGAGCAGTTCGGCGCGGATGGCGGGCCACCAGTCGGCCCAGTGCTCGCCGCCGGCGAGGAACATGGCCTGCACGGAGTAGTAGTGGCCGTAGAAGTAGTGCGAGCGGCTCGCGGCGAGGTCGCCCGGTCGGCCCGACTGCACGATGTAGCCGAGGCCGGTGTCGATGGCCTGGTCTTCGTAGATGCCGGCGTAGAAGAGGGTGGCGACGCCGGCGGCGGAGCGGGGCCAGGCGGAGCCGCCGCCGTCGGCCTGGTATCGGAAGCCGCCGTCGGGGTTCTGGCAGCGTCGGACGTAGGCGACGGCGCGGTCGATGACGGCCTTGTCGACCTGGAGGCCGGCGTTGCGGGCGCTGCGCAGGCCCATGACCTCGCAGATGGTGACGGAGACGTCGGCGTCGTAGGGGACGGGGTTGTAGCGCCAGCCGCCCTCGTCGTTCTGCGTGCGCTCGATGAGTCGGACGGCTTTGACGAGGGCCTCGTGCACGCGGGCGTCGAGGCCCTCGCCCGCGCCGCCGCGGGTCATGCCGTAGACCTCGCCCAGGAAGAGGGTGGCGAAGCCGTGGCCGTACATGGGGCCGTGCGCGGCCTCGGCGGCGATGAGGCCCGAGTCGGTGGCGTTGTCAAGGACGAAGCGCAGGGCCCGCTCGACGTGGTCGCCGTAGCGGCCGCGGCCGGGGACGTGGCCGTCGCCCATGAAGGCGATGCCGGCGAGGGAGGTGACGGCGACGTTTTTGCCGAAGCGGCCGCCGTCGAAGGCGCCGTCGGCGGTCTGCCTCGAGGCGAGCCACGCGAGGCCCCGGGCGACGGCGGCGTCAAGCTGCGGCGTGATCTCGTCGGCCGCGGCGAGGTTGGCGGCGGAGCGCGGCGCGGCGGGAGTCGCGGGCGGGGCGCTGCTGGGCTGGGCATTGCTGGGCTGGGCATCGCCGGCGGGGGCGGCGTCCGGCTGCGCGGCGTGGGTCGCGGCGGCGGCTACGGCGACAACTGCTGCTGCGAGCACAACGGCGTGGAACGGGCGGCTCATGGTTGCTCCCCGGCCCGCTCGGCGAGGCGGCGGTAATAGGCCTCGGTCAGACGCTGGTAGAGCGCGCTGAACGGGTCGCTCGTGCCCTGGCTCAACGCGTCGCGCACGCGGGGGGGCAGCTTGCCCCACGCGGCGGCGTCGGGCACGGCGGCGTTGCGCAGCTCGCCCTCGCGGCCCGCGGGCGGCGTGGCCTCGCCCTGGTTCTCGCGGTTGCCGGCCTGGCTGTTCTGGGCGGTGGATTGGCTCGGCTGGCTTGAGGAGGACGAGCTTGAGCTTGACGAGCTCGACGAGGACGAGCTGCTGCTCTGCTGGTTCTCGGCCGAGTCGATGACGGCGGTCAGCTTGCGGATCACGTCTTCCTGGAGCCGCTGCGTGGCGAGGCCCGCGTCGGCGCCGGCGAGGCGGTCGGCGGTGTCGCGCATCAGGCCGACGGCCTGGCCCAGTTGGCTCGCGGCCTCTTCGGCGGTGAGGAGCCGCTCAAGGTCGGCGTTGGCGGGGGAGGCCGGGTTGGCCGCCGGGTTGGCCGGGTCGGCGTCGGCCGCGTGGTCGTCGGAGGTTGTGGGAAGGCCCAGCAGCTCATCGAGCGAGGGGAGCCGGGCCGGGGCGGGCGCGGCGGGCGGCGCCGGCTGCGCGGTCGCGAGGCCCGTTGCCATGAGGCTCGTCATCGCCAGCGCGAGCGGGCGGGTGCCGAACGGAGGGCGCGTCACGGTTGCGGCTCCTGGTCGCCGTCCTGCGGCGCTTCGGGCGGCTCGGCGGGGGCGTCGGCCGGCTGCGGCTTGTCGGGCTGTGGCTTGTCGGGCTGTGGCTTGTCTGGTTGCACGGGGATGCCCGGGGCGCCGGCCGGGGGGCGTTGCTCCAGGGCGCGGACGAGCTCGTCGGCCACTTCGGCGAGGCGGCGCTGGCGGTCGGCGAGCGCGGCGGCCGTCGCGGCGGCGGCGGCGCCGGCCTCGGCGGCGCGGCGGGTTTGCTGCGCCAGTTGCTGCTGCACGGCGCGCAGCAGGCGGAGCTGCGCAATGTCCTGCACCAACGGTTGCGGCCCGCCGGCTCCACCGCCGCCGCCGCCCCCGCCCTGCTCGTTGTTGGCGAAGCGGTCGTCGGGCTTGGGGCCGCCGGTGCCCAGTGCTTCGATGAGGCCCGCGAGCAGGCCGATCGCGGCGGTCTGCTGCTCGATGACGCCCGCGGTGGCGCGGCCGTCGGTGAGGGTGGCCGCCGCCTCGTACACCACGGCGTCGAGCTGCTCGTGCGCGAAGGCGAAGGCCACCGCGTCGGCGAGGCCCTCGGTCTGGCTCAGCAGGTCGGCGAGCGAGCCGCCCAGCTCGGCCTGCTCGCGGCCCAGCGTCAGCACGTCGCGCCGCTCGCGGCGGCCCAGTTGCCCCTCGGGCCCCGCGGCCCGGGCCAGGGGCTCGGTGCGGGAGCGCAGGCCCGTCTGGCGTTCGAGGGCCGCGCGATAGGCGGCTCGCAGCTCGCGCCTCGCCCGCTCCTGCTCGCGGCCCGCGGCATCGTCGGCGGCCTCGCGGGCCTGCTCGGCGGCGCGGAGCAGGTCGGCCAGGGCCCGCTGCTCGGGGGGCTCGGCCCCGTCCAGGTTGACCGGCGCGGCGTGCAACGCCCCGAGCGCCTCGGCCTGCGACGCCGCGGCCGACGCGATCAGGTCGCCCACGGGCGCGAGCTCGTCAAAGCCGCGCGCCTCGTCGCGCACGTCCAGCACCGCCGTGTGCAGCGCGAGCATGGGCCCCGCCAGCAGCCCCGGCTCGCGCTCGCCCGCGCGGGCCTGCGCCAGGGCGTCCAGCTCGCCCCGCTGCCGCGCGGCGAGGCGCTCCAGCCGGTCGGCCAGGTCGCTCGCCTCGCGCCGCAGCACGGCGTCGCGCTCGGCCTGGGCGTTGTCGATCTCTTCGAGCAGGTCCTCGATCTGCTCCACCGCGGCCTCTTGGGCCCTCGCCGCCTGGGCGGTGCGGTTGTTGGCGACGTCTTCCGCGGCCTTGCGCAGCTGCTCGTCGAGCTGCGCGTCGCGGGCCCGCTGCGCGGCCCGGGCCATCGCCGAGGCACGCACCGGGTCGTCCTCCCGGCGTTCCTCCGCCGCGTCGTCGAGGCGCGAGACGGCCGCCTGGGCCCGCTCGGCCAGCTCGGCCTGCTGCCGCGCGACGCGGTCGAGCTCGGCCCGCTGCGCCGCGTCGAGCTCGTCCAGCTCGCGGCCCACGGCGTTGGCCTGCGCCTCGAGCGTCTCGGCCAGCACCTGCCGCTGCTGCTCCAAGAGCCGCTCCAGCGCCCGCCGCGCGAGCCAGTCGTCCTCGCCCCGGTCGAGCGATTCGAGCAGCCGGCCCAGCTCGTCGCGCACGCGCTGCTGCGAGGCCGCCGCCTCGCGCGAGGCCTCAACGGCCCCGCTCGCCGCGGCCTCGCTCGCTCGGTCGGCGGCTTGGCCTGACTCGGCACCCGACTCGGCGCCGGCTTGGGCCTGTTGGGCGGCGGCCTTCGACAACTGCTGCGACGCGGCGCTCGACGCCTCGGCCGCGCGGGTGAGCGCCTCCTCGGCCCGGCGGAGGGTCTCCGCCAGCGCTTCCTCCGCGAGGTTGTTCCGCTCGGCCCGCTGCGCGAGCCGCTCGATCGCCCGCGCCTGCTGCTCCACGCCGCCGGTCAGGCCCGCCTGCTCGCGGCCCAAGCGCGAGGCGTCGTCGGCCGCAGCGGACGCGTCGCCCTCGGGCGTTGGCTCGCCGGCGGCGCGGGCGAGCCGCGCGGTCTGCGAGACGAGGCCCCGCTGCCGCTCGTCGAGCCGCACCGTGGCGGCCCGGACGGCGGCGAGCTCGGCCCGGAACTCTTCGACCAGCTGCGCCTCGGTGATGACGCGGAGCCGCCGCGGGGCCGAGCGGGTGGGCTCGCGCGTCGCCGCGGGCGTGCCCGCATCGGCCGATCCATCGCCCGAAGCATCGCCCGACGTGTCGCCCGCCACGTCGCCCGACATGTCGCCCGCCGGCGCGGCGTCGGCGGCGAGGGCCGTCAGCCAGATCTCATCCCCCGGCGCCGGCCCCAGCGACTCAACGGAGAGCGACGCCTCCGCGCGAAGCTCCGCCGCCGCGCCCCCCGCCGTCGGCTCGACGCGCGCCAGCGTGTGCACCGCCGCGGCGTCGCCCTCTTCCGGCACGGGCGGCGCGCCGGGCGAGCCCTCCACGGCCCGGGCCACGCGGGCCTCCAGGCTCACCCAGGCCAGGCCGATCTCGTCCCGCCCCTCGCCCGCCACCGGCAGCGTCGCGGTGGCGAGCACCGCCTCGTCCCGCGCGGGCTCGATGACGGCCGCGGCCGGCGTGGCATCGGCCCGCACATCGAGCACCAGCGTCGCTGGCGCCGCGGCGGCGAAGCCGTGCTCGTCGACCGGCAGCACCTCGATCTCCGCCGGGGCGCGCAGCACGCCCGAGGCGATGACGCCCGACCCCTCGCGCCGCACCGCGGCCCCCGGCGCCGCCTCCAGCAGCGGCGCGAGCCACGCGGGCGACGCCTCGCCCGGGTTCACCGGCTTGCTGAAGGCGAGCCGCACCTCCACCGCAGAGCCCGCGACGATGGGCCCGACCACGCCCCGCCCGTCGCGTCCCAGCGGCACGGGCTGGTCGGCCGCCTGCAGCGCCACGCCCCCCGCGGCGCCCGCCGCATAGGCCGGGGGCGTCACGTCCACGCGCACGCCCAGCAGCCGCGGCGGGTGGGCGAGCCGCACGCGGGTGGGCCCGGCGCGATCGTCGCGGCTCAGCAGTTCATACTCCAGCAGCACGTCGGCGGCCCCGCCGCCCGATGCGCCTCCGGATGCGCCGGCTGACGACGTGTCCGTTCCCGGTATCTGGCCCGACGCGGCGCCCGTCGTGGCGCCCAGCGTGGGGCCCAGCGCCGCGACGTCGATCAGCCGCTCGTAGAGCCGGCCCCGGCCCTCGCCCCCGCTGGCCTCCACCTCGCCCGGCTGGGCCGCGAGCACCGCCTGCCGCCAAGGCCCCGGCACGCCGCGCGCGTCGATCAGCCGGTGTCGCACGCTCACGCGTTCCTCGCGGTCGCCGCGGCTGGACCGCAGCAGCGCGGCCCGCACCGGCAGCGACTCGTCGATCGGGTGCACCGACAGCCCCGTGGCGTCGGCGATGTCGGTGCGCGCGGGCCACGAGGCGTTCAGCCACGGCGCGACGAGCCGCTGCACGCCGATCCACGCGAGCCCGGGCTCGAGCGTGGCGCCGAGCAGGGCCGTGGCGGCGACCGCGCCGAGCCGAAGCCCGGGCCGGCGCAGGGCCCGCCAGTCGACCGCCCGCGCCGGCAGCGCCGCGACATGGGCCGCGCCGCGCGACCGCACGCGCTCGGTCAGGTGCTGCGCAAGGGGCTCGGCGGTCGGGTCGGCCGGCAGGGAAGCGCCGGTGGGTGATTCAAACTCGGCCGCGGCCGCCAACAGGCCGGCGTGGGCGAGCCCCGTGTGAGGGGGGGCCGGGCTCGGCTGCGGTGCGCCGTGCGCGGCCGGGGCGAGCCGCTCGATGCGGCCCGCGATCGCCGCGAGGCTGGGCCAGAAGCGCCACGCGGGCCTCACCCACTTCCACGTCAGCCACGCCGCGAGGGCGACGAGCCCGACGAGGCCCACGGCGCGCACGCCGCCGGGCGGTCGCAGCACAAAGTCGCCCAAGATTGCGCCGAGCGCCAGCGCCCCGAGCACCGCCAGCGTCGTGCACACCGCGCGGAGCAGCACCAGCGTCTTCGCGGCCCGACGGACGCGGCGGAGCCGGCGCTGCACGGGGTGCGCGGCCTCGCCGGGACGGCGCACCGCGGCGGGGGTTGGGGGGCCGGCCGCGGGGCGCTCGCTGCTGTCCGTCGTGCCCGCCGTCATGCCCCGCAGCACTCCTCGCTAGGGCGCCCCCAGCACGCCGACCGACCGCACAAGGCTACCGCCCCCCGGCCCGACCGCGCGCGGCCGGTGGACCGCACGCCCAGTAGGCCTCGGGCTGGGCCCCTCGGGGCCCGTGCCGGGTGGATCGTCCATGACGGTGGAACGTCCATGATGGTGGATCGTCCATCGGGCCCGCCGCATTCCGATTCGATGGCCGGTCGGGCGCAGATCAGCCCGCCCGCCGCCGGGTGATCAGGCCAGGCGAACAAGCCGTCGGCCCAGCCACTCCAGGCCCAACAGGCCGATGAGGGTGGCCCAGACCACCCAGCGGTCCCAGAGTGTCGCCCGCTCCAGGGGGCCCGGGGTGCGGTTCTCGCGGTTGGGCAACTGTTCGAACAGCGAGCGAACCTCGTTCGGGGCGATCACCGCGCCGCCCGTCGCCGCGGCCAGGGCGGCGAGCGCCTCGTGGTCGGCCTGCGGACGGAGCAGCTCGTCGTCGCTGGCGACCACGACGAGCTCGGCGGTGATGGGCTCGCCCGGAGGCCAATCCCCTGTTGTGGCGATCGTGACGCGGCCGGGCTCCGTGGGCCGCCAGACGGCCGTGAACCGTGCCACACCGCTGGAGGTGGGGGGGTCTTGGCCGGACGGGGCGGCGGGGGCCTCACGCCGAAGGGTCACCGATTCGGGGCGTCCGCCGGGGGTCTCGATCTGCACGCGGGCCTCGGCGGGGGCCGACTCCAGCAGGGCCTGGTCGTCAACCTCAAGGACAAGGTTCACGGGCTGGCCCGCCGAGGCGGGGTCGGGCGTGGCGGTCAGGGTGCCGGCGCGGTCGCCGCGGCCGGCCCGGCCCCGGGCCGCGGCCCGGATGAGGGGGAGCCAAAAGCGGTCGGCGAGCTCGTCGCCCCGGCCGTAGCGCCAACGCCAGGTTTCGTCGGTGCCGACGTACACCGCCCGGCCGGCGCCGAACCGCATGGAGGTGACAAGGGGCAGCCCCTCGTCGGCCGAGGCCTCGGCGGCGGGATCGTCGACCGGGCGGGCGGTGGCGAGCACCTCGACGGCGGGCTTCAGGCGGTCGGGGCGCAGACGCTGCGCCCAGCGCAGGCGGGTCCAGCCCAGGTCGGCGTTGCCCACCACGGGGTCGCCCCCGCGGTCGCCGGCGGCGGCGGGGTCGGCGGGGTCGAGGTCAATGAGGCCGAGCCGCACGGCCGCGGGCGCGCGCGACAGGGTGACGTCCACGGGCCAGGGCTCGACGCCGGCGTCGGTGGGGCTGAGCGTGAAGGGGAGCAGGGCCTCGAGCGCCGAGCCGCGCCAGGCGGCGGGGGTGGAGGCGGGGCCGGCGATCCAGACCACGCCCGCGGCGCGGTCGGCGACGTGGGCGCGGAGGTTGGCGAGGGCCTGCTCGCCGATGAGCTGCGGCCGCAGGTCGCCCAGGATGACGACGTCGAACGAGGCCCAGTCTTCGGGGGTTTCGGGCAGGGTGTCGAGGGTGATCGCGCCCTCTTGCTGGTAGCGGCGGTCGGGGGCGAGCAGGAGCGAGGCGGCCTCGATCGAGGGCTCTCGCAGCAGGAGCGCGCGCAGGTAGCGGAACTCCCAGCGGGGCGAGCCGTCAAAGAGCGCGACGCGGAGCGGGCGGTCGACCAGCTCGATGGCGAGGTCGGCGGCGTTGTTCTCGGCGATGAGGTCGGGAGCGTCGGGGGTGAGGCGGACGTTCCAGCGGCTGCGGCCGCTCTCGCCCGGCGGGACGAGCAGGGTGACGCGGGCGGGGCGCGACTGGCGCAGCAACTGCGCAAGGTCGTCGCCCGAGAGGCGGCGCTCGGCCCGGGTGACGCCGGTGGCGGCGTCGGTGATCTCAACGAGCAGGCCCGACGGGGGCGCGGCCTCGGCGGGCGTGGCGGGGTCGGCGGGAGTGGCGGGATTGGCGGGATTGGCCGCGGCGAGGTCGATCTCAACGGTGACGGGGACGACGTCCTTGGCGAAGGCGATGCCCGGGGCCTGCACGCGGCGCAGGGCGAGGTCGGCCACGGGCGTGGCGCTGCCCAGCGGCACGACAAACGCCGGGACGCGCTCCGCCTCCAGGCGGCGGAGCACGGCGCGGTCAAGGGGCGTGGACCAGCGGCCGTCGGAGAAGACCACCACGCCCGCGATGGGCTTGCCCCCGGCGAGGGCGACGGCCTCGGCCAGGGCGGCGGAGATGTCGGTGCGGCGGCCCGCCGGGGGAGGCAGCGTGGGCAGGGCGGCGCCCTCGGCCTGCGCGAGGGGGAGGGCGGTGCTGTCAAAGCCGAGCCAGCGCACCTCGCGCGACTCGGCGGCGGTGGACCACAGATCGGCGGTCGCGGCGAGCGCGGCGGCGAGCTGGGCGTCGCGCGTGACGGCGGGGGCGTTGGGGTCGGCGGGGGGGGCTGCGGCGGGATTGGCTGTTTCGGGGGTGGCTGGTTCGGGGGTGGGGGGCG
>CAZCBN010000126.1:351-9355 GCA_964496975.1 uncultured Phycisphaeraceae bacterium | reverse complement strand
CGCCGGGGTAGGTGACGTGGACGCCCTGCAGCTCGATGGCGTGGGCGAGGGGCGCGGGCGTGGGCAGGCCCCGGCCGCGGGGCTCGACGGGAGACTTCAGCAGCTCGGCGAGGCGCTCGGCGGCGGCGGAGGACTGGGAGATGTCGTTGAGGATGCCGGTCATGGGCTTGAGGGCGGCGCCGGCGGCGCCGAGGGCGCCCATGGTGATGACCATGGCGGCGGCGGTGATCTCCCCGTCCTCGACGGCCTTCACCGCGACCAGGGCCATGACGGCGAGGACGACGATCGCGAGCACCTCGGTGGAGGGGCCCGAGACGGCTCGGGCGAAGCGGACGCGGAGCATCTGTCGGACGGCGTCCTCGCTCGCGGCGCGGAAGCGGCCCGACTCGGCGGCCTCGGCGCGGCTGAGCTTCACGGTGCGCACGCCCGAGAGGACGCGGGCGAGGGACTCATACAGATCGGCCTGGCGCGAGAGGGCGGCGCGGGAGGCGCGGCGGATCTGCCGGTTCAGCCGGCGGACGATGGCGTAGAGCACGGGCGCGAGGACGATGGTGATGAGCGTGAGCCGCCAGTCGGTGATGAAGGCGGCGGCGAAGGCGGCGGCGCCCTTGGTCACCTGGGCGACGGCCTTGCCCAGGAGCGCGCCCAGCCCCGCGCCGAGCTGCGAGGGGTCGTAGACGACGCGGCTGACGCGGTCGGCGGCGCGGCCGTCGGCGGGATCGGCGGCGAAGAGCGGGAAGCGGACGACGCGGGCGAACGCCTCGCGGCGGAGACGGCCCACGGTGCGCTCGACGAGGGTGAGCGACCAGTACTGGTGCAGGAAGTTGGCGGCGGCGCCGGCGACCGTGAGCACGCAGAGCGACCCGACCACCGCGAGCACGGCCGTGAAGCGGCGCGTGGGGAGCAGGGCGATCCACGCGTCGGGGATGTCGACAGGGCTCGCGGTGTTGAAGTCGGCGGCCATCTCGGGGAGGGTGCGGCCCTCGCCGACGACGGCCTCGAGCACGGGCGTGGCGGCGAGCAGGCCCGCGCCCAGGCCCATGGCGGAGATGATGGCGGCGACGATGGCCCCGAGGAGGAGCCACCGCTCGTTGAGCATTCTCGCCGCGATGTTCCAGAAGGCCGGCATGCCGTGCGTGTGCCCCGCTTGCGGAGGCCCGCGGCGCGGGCCGGTGCGGCCGCGCGGCCCGGGAGAAGCGGGGCGTGCGCGCGGCGACGACGAACGGCTGAGGGTAGCCGAGCGGCGGGTCGGGTTGGGGCCGCTCCGGTTGGAACGGGTCGGGGTGAGCCGCGCGGGCGGGCGGGCGCGGGCGGGCCGTTGGGCGGGCGGCGGGGTGGGCTACTCCTCGTCGTGGTGGCCGGCGAAGGCGGCGACCACGGCCTGCTGGACATGGGCGGGGCAGGGCTCGTCGTGGCTGTAGTCAATGGCGTAGGTGCCGGCGCCGCCGGTCATGCTCTTGAGTTCGTTGCTGTACGTCTGGAGCTCGCCCAGCGGCACGAGGGCGACGACGCAGCAGAGGTCGCCCGGGAGCATGCGGGTGTCTTGCACGCGGCCTCGGCGGCCGGAGAGGTCGCCGTTGATGTCGCCCATGTAAGAGGCAGGGGCGGTGACCTCGAGCTTGACGACGGGCTCGAGGAGGGCGGGGCGGGCCTTCTTCACGGCGTCGATGAAGGCTCGCTTTCCGGCGGTGAGGAAGGCGATTTCCTTGCTGTCGACGTCGTGGTACTTGCCGTCGTAGACCTCGACGCGGAGGCCGGTGAGGGGGTAGCCGGCGACGGCGCCGGACTCCAGGACCTGGCGGACGCCCTTCTCGATGGCGGGCATGAACTGTCGCGGGATGCTGCCGCCGACGGTGGCGTTGACGAACTCGAAGCCGCCGGTGTGGTCATGCGGGAGGGGCTCGACGCGGAGATAGACCTCGCCGAACTGGCCGGCGCCGCCGGTCTGTTTCTTGTGGCGGTGGTGTCCCTCGGCGCGGGCGGCAATGGTTTCTTTGTAGGCGACCTTGGGCGGGGCGGTGATGAGCTCGACGTTGTGCTGGGTCTTCAGCCGGTCGACGACGACGCGGAGGTGCATCTCGCCCAAGCCTCGGAGGACGGTCTGCTTGGTGGCGGCGATGCGCTCGAACTTCAGGCAGGGGTCCTCGTCGAGCAGCTTGTGGATGGCGGCGGCGAGCTTGGTCTCGTCGGCGTGGTTCTTGAGCTCGATGGCGAGGCCGAACAGCGGCTTGGGAAGGGGGAGCGGGGCGAGGTGGACGGAGTCCATGTCGTGGTCCTGGTGCAGGACGGCGTCGAAGTGGACCTCGTCGATCTTGGTGAAGCAGCCGATGTCGCCGGGGCCGAGGGCGTCGACCTCGACGTTGTCCTTGCCCTGCGGGCGCAGCAGGTGGCCGATGCGGGTGGCCTTTTTCTGGTCGTCGATGATGAGCTCGCTCTTGGCGCGGACGACGCCCTGGTGGACGCGGAAGTAGCCGAGCTTGCCGACGTGGCGGTCGGTCGCGACCTTGAAGACGTGGGCCAGGACGGGCTTTTTCTCGTCGGGCTCGGCGTGGAACTCAACCTCGGCGCCGCCGCCGGGGGGCGTGCGGAGGAAGGGCCTGGGGTTGCCCTCCAAGGGGTTGGGCAGCAGGCTCGCGAAGACGTGCAGCAGGTGCTCGATGCCGGCGCCGGTCTTGGCCGAGCAGTAGCAGATGGGGACGAGGTGGCCGTCGCGGAGGGCGGCCTCGAAGGCGTCGTGGACCTTCTGCTTGTCGAGGTGGTGGTCGTTGCCCTCGTCGAGGTACTGGAGCATCAGCTCCTCCTGCGTCTCGACGATCTGCTCGATGATGCGCTTGTGGCTCTCCGCTTCGCTGCTGAAGAGGGGCTCTTCCTGGCCCTCCTCGTCGAAGACCTTGACGACGCCCGCGCGGTCCTTCCGCGGCAGGTTCACCGCCAGGCACTCGGGCCCGAACTCCTCGCGGAGTTGCGCGGTGAGGCCGGGAAGGTCGGCGTGGGCCTCGTCGATCTTGTTGACGATCAGCATGCGCGGCAGGCGGCGATCCTTCGCGGCCTGCATGATGCGCCGGGTGACGGCCTCCACGCCCTTGATGGCGTCGACCACCACCGCGACGGTCTCGACCGCGGGGAAGGCGGCGATGGCGTGGCCGACGAAGTCGACCAGACCGGGCGAGTCGATCAGGTTGACCTGGTGGCCCTCGTGGTCAAGGTGGACCACGGTGCTGGCGAGGGAGTGGCCCGTCTGCTTCTCCTCGTCGCGCCAGTCCGAGACGGTGGTGCCCTCCTCGACCGTGCCCATGCGGGAGATGACGCCGGCGGAGAACAACAGCCGCTCGGTCAGCGTCGTCTTGCCCGACCCGGCGTGACCGGCGAGGAGGACGTTGCGGATATCGGCGGGGTTCCGTACAGCCATGGCGACGACACCTCCCAGCGCCCGCGGCGAGAGAGGCGCGCGGGGCGCGATGGCACACCCGGGCGGCGGCGGCAAACGGCCGGGGTCGCCCCGGGCGGCGTTGGATCCGTGCAGTGTAAGCGCTTTGTCAAGAAAAGGACAGATGAATCCGGAAGTCAGCCGCCTGCGCCGGCTTCCCCGTCGCGCTGGGCTCGCACACCACGCCCTCTAACCTTGCCGCATGACCCACCGACCCGCCGTCATCACCCGCTTCGCCCCCTCCCCCACCGGCCACCTCCACATCGGCGGGGCCCGCACGGCCCTGTTCTGCTGGGCCCTGGCCCATCGCGTCCGGCGCGAAGGCGGCGACGGCCGGTTCCTCCTCCGCATCGAGGACACCGACCAGCGACGCAGCAGCATGGACGCCGTGCGGGGGATTCTGGAAGACCTCGCGTGGCTCGGCATCGCGTGGGACGAGGGGCCGGAGTGGCACGGCGAAGACACCGAGAGGAAAGGCATCGAGGCATCGGGGCATCGGGGCATCGAGGGGGGAGCCACGGAGCCACGGAGCCACGGAGCCACGAAGGGAGGCGCGGCGAATACCATCGGCGGCGATCCGCGCGGCGTCGGGTCGTTCTTTCAGAGTGAGCGGCACGAGATCTACGCCCGCTCGTTCAACGAGTTGCTGAGCCGGCAGATCGCCTACCCCGCGTTTGACTCGCCCGATGACCTCGCGGCCCGGCGAAAAACGGCGGAAGCCGAGAAGAAGACCTTCGTCTATCGCCAGGCCCCGGGCTACGACCACGCCGCGGCGATGGCGCGCGTGGCCGCGGGGGAGCCGCACGTCGTGCGGTTCAAGATGCCGGGCGAGGCGATCCACGTGCGCGACGAGGTGCTGGGCGACGTGACGTTCCCGGCGGACGAGCTCGACGACTTTGTCATCCGCAAGGCCGACGGCTTCCCGACGTACCACTTCGCTGTCGTCGTGGACGATGAGCTGATGGGTGTGACGCACGTGCTGCGCGGGCAGGAGCACCTGAACAACACGCCGCGGCACGTGGCGCTGCAGCGGGCCCTGGGCTTCCGCACGCCGGTGTACGCGCACATGCCCCTCATCTTCAACGTCGACGGCACGAAGATGAGCAAGCGCGACAAGGACAAGACCGCCAAGAAGGGCGTGAAGGACGCGGGCCTCGCGAGCGTCGCGGCGTTGCGGGAGAGAGCCACGAAGGCGCAGAGCCACCGAGCCACGACGGGGGAGCACGACGCGCTCGCGTCGCTCAGCGAGGGCGACTTCACCACGTGGCTCGGCGACAAGCAGCGGCAACTGGGACGGGAGCAGGTCGGCGCGGTCGCCGACGCCCTCGGCCTGCGGCTGCCCGAGATCGACGTCGAAGACTTTCGGGCCGCGGGGTATCTGCCCGGCGTGCTGCTGAACTTCCTGGCGCTCCTGGGCTGGAACCCCGGCATGAAGAACCCCGACGGCACGGACCTGGAACGCTTCGACACCGACTTCCTCTCGCAGCATTTCGACATCGACCGCATCGGCAAGAGCAACGCGAAGTTTGACCGCGACAAGCTCCTCGCCTTCAACGCCCACACCCTGCAGCACGGCGTGGACGACGCCCGCTTCGCCGCGCTGTGGCTGGAGTGGGCGGAGCGGTTCGACCGGCCGCTCGCGGCGTGGGCCCGAGCGGACAGCGGCCGCTGGGCCGTTGCCGCCAAGGCCGCGCGGCCGCGGTGCAAGGTCCTGCGCGACGGGCGCGACGTCATCGCGTTCGCGCTCGCGGGCGAGCCGCCGGCGTACGACGCGAAGGCGTTTGACAAGAGCGTGGCCAAGGGCGAGCCGCGCGGGGCGGAGATCCTGCGCGATCTGTCGGCGGTGCTCGCCGGCGTGCCCGCGTGGGAGGCGACGGCGATCGAGTCGGCGATCCACGGCTTCGCCGAGGCGCGGGGCCTGGGCCTCGGCAAGGTGGCGCCGCCCGTGCGCGTCGCCGTCACCGGGGGCCCGGTCAGCCCGCCGCTGGGCGAGACGCTCGCGCTGCTGGGCCGCGAGGGCACGCTCGCACGCTTCGCGGCGTGCGCGGCCCGGGCGGGCTGACGCGGTCGCGGCATCGCGGAACAGCCGTAGCCCGGTCACTTCACGCGGCGCATCTCGATGTCGAGCGGAGGCCGGCCCTCGGCGGCGAACTGCAGCGTGAACTTCAGCACGTCGGGGTTCGTGAAGTCAAAGGTCGCCGTGCGCACCGCGTCGGCGTTCGCGTGCGGCAGGAGCGTCACGATCGGGCCGGCGGCCTTCTCGGCGCGCAGCACCAGCGGCCCCGCGGCCTCGCTCGCCCACGGCGCAAGATCGGCCCCGAAGTGCCGGATGCTCTGCAGCACCGAGCCGTCGTCCTGCGCCGTCAGCGTGAGGATCTCCAGCACCCGCGGCGCGCCGTCGGGCCCCGACAGGCGGAAGACGCCCGACATGTTCCCGCCCCGCGAGGGGAGCCACGACTCTTCAAAGTGAAGCCCATCAACCTCCGCACGCCACGTGCCGGCCAGCGTCTCGAACGCGGCGAGCGGCCCCGCGGCCTCGGCCGGCGCGGGCTCGCGATGCGACGCGGACCAGCCGAGCATCGCGCCACCAAGCGAGAGCAGGGCCACGGTGCAGACGACGGGCAGGCGATGGGCGTGGTGCTTCATGCGGCGTGGTATACCGCGCGGCGGGCGGCGATGACGCGGAACCCGCCTCACCCGCCGCGCGAATGGGCGACAAAAAGGCCGATGGCGGCGAGGATCGCGAGGCCCACGAGCACGGCGAGGATGATCTTGGGCGCGCTGTAGGGCCGCTTGCCGATCACCTCGCCCGTGCGCGCGTTGATCAGGATCTGGAAGAGCTTCGTGCGGTATCGGTACGAACTGATCCAGACCGGCAGCAGCAGGTGCTTGAAGGTGACGTCGTCCTCGCGGTGCTGCATGGCGTCGATGCGTTGCTCGTCGCCGCCGATGTCGCGCCGCACCGTCTGCCGGATCACGGGCAGCATGAGCGTCCGCGCGACGGCGAAGCCCTGCACGAGGTCCACGCCGTAGCTCTCGGCCCTGAAGCCCGCAAGGAAGGCGTCGTCGTACGGCACCGCGTCCTTCAGGTCCCACGGCTCGAGCTTTATGAGCTGGTCGTGCGGCAGCGAGAGGGCCGCGGGCACCAGCACGTCGTCGAAGCGATTCTGCACCGTGCCGCGCGCGGGCCGCCAGCGCGTGCGCCGCTCGCGGCGGCGGTTCTCGCCCGAGCCGACGGTGACGTAGTAGTAATCCCCCCGCTGGCCCGCGTAGCGCGTCGTCACGTCGGCGTCGAACGTCCAGTACGGCAGGTACACGCCCGCCAGGCGGGCCTCGAGCCGCGTCGACTTCTTGATGTCCGACGGCGCGAACCAGAGCCCGCCCAGCCACCGCTCGTACGCCTGCTTCGCCTCCGCCTGCTGCAGGCGGAAAGGGAGCACCGCGTTCGGCTTGATGTGCTTCACCGACCGGCCCGTCGCCACCACGGGCGAGCTGCAGAACGGGCACGTGTGGCTCGTCACGTTCTCGGGGAACTGCACGTCGGCGCCGCACGTGTCGCAGTGCGTCACGATCTGGTCGGCCGTCGCCGCCGCGTCGGCCTGCGCGGCGAGCGCACGCTCGGCATAGGCGGCGAAGTCCAGCTCCTCCACCGGCGCAGCGGCGGGGTCGATCTCGTTCTGCGCCTCGCAGTACGGGCACGCGAGCGCCGTGGTCCCCGGCGAGAAGACCAGCGCCGCGCCGCACTGGTGGCACGGGAAGCGACGGTCGAGCGCGGGCGCCGTCATGGCACGGGCGGCGCCGGGGAAGCGGGCGGCATCGGCGGCACGGGCGGCGCGGCCGCCGGCATCGGCGGCGGGCCCTGGTCCAGCACACGCAGCAGCTCGGGGCAGTCGGCCGCGCGCTTCCACTCCGCCATGCCCGGCGTCCACACCAGCGTCTCGGGCCCCAGCGTGCCGCGCGACGCGTGGCCCCGCAGCTCGTCCGCGTTGAACGGCCCCGCCGCCTGGCCCGCGATCGCCACGTGGTACGCCACCACGCCCGGCACCGGCGGCGGCACGCCCCACGGCGCGGGCGTCGTCGGTGCGCTCGCCAGCCGCTGCTGCTGCGTCTGCGCGCTGGCCTGCTGCATCGACGCCAGCATCTGCTGGCCCATCGCAAAGCCCGCGCCCAGGCCCATCGCCTCCCCCGCGGCCCCGCCCGGGTTCTTCGCGGCGTTCGCGATCGCCTCCGCCGCCTGGTACTGCGTGTACCGCGACAGGTCGCCGATGATGCCCATGCTGCTCCGCTTGTCGAGCGCCTCCTCCACGTTGGGCGGCAGGCTGATGTTCTCGACCAGCAGGCTCACGAGCGCGAGCCCGTACTCGCCGATGCCCGGGGCGATGCGTTCGCGCAGGAACTTCCCGAGCTCGTCGTAGTTCGCCGCGAGGTCCAGCACCGGGATGCGGCTCTCGCCCAGCACGTCGGTGAAGCGGCTCACGATCTCGTTGCGAAGCTGCTCGGTGATGCCGTCGGCCGTGAAGTGCGCCCCGGCCCCCGCCACCTCCGACACGATCTTCGCCGGGTCCTGCACCTGCATGGCGTACGTGCCGAACGCCCGGAGCCGCACGGGCCCGAACTCGGGGTCGCGCAGCATCACCGGGTTCATCGTGCCCCACTTGAGGTCCGTGAACCGCCGCGTCGAGACGAAGTAGACGTCCACCTTGAAGGGCGACACAAACCCGTACTTCCACCCCTTCAGCGTCGCCAGGATCGGCAGGTTCGCCGTCTCAAGCCGATAGCGGCCGGGCTGGAAGACGTCCGCGATCTTCCCCTCGTCCACGAACACCGCCGCCTGCCCGGGCCGCACCGTGAGCTGCGCCCCGTTCTTGATCTCGTTGTTGTGGCGCGGGAACTTCCAGACGAGCGCGTCCGCCGCGTCCTCCGCCCACTCCACAATGTCGATCAGCTCGCCGCGGAGTTTCTTGATCCAGTCCATCCGGCCCACCTCCCCTGCCCGGCCTCGCCGGGTCGTCCCTGCGTTCGCCCCGCTCTTTGGGAGAATACCCCGCGGCCTTGCGGGCCACACCCAAGGCCCCCGGCGCCGCTCGCCCGGCCCCCGCGGTTTACGGCTTCACCCTGCGGTTCAGGCCGTCCCAAAACGCCCCGGCTAGGTTCCGCAGGCTGATCTCGGGCAGCGCCGCCGCTTCGCCCCGCAGCACCGACCGCACCGTGTGCCCCGCGAGCCGCGCCGTCGCCGCCACGCCCGCCGCCAGCGAAAGCCGCGGCTTGCTCGCGTTGGACCGAAGCACCATGATCGTCGTGTCGTCGTCCCCCGCGATGTCAAACCCGCGCTCGCGCAGCGCCGCCACCAGCGAGGGGATCACCGTCGGCCCGTCGGCGCCGAGCCCATCCGCCACGTTCGCACCATCCGTGCCGCCCCGCCCGCCCGCCGCCGACGGCCGCGGCGAGTTCAGCAGGTCGATCAGCCCCGCCGTGCCGAGCATGCCCGCCGCCCCGGGCCGCCGCGCCTCGATCAGCGCGTCGGAGTAGAGCATCAGCAGGTCGCCCCCGTGCAGCCGCACGCGCACCTCGTCGTAC
>CAZCBN010000126.1:0-341 GCA_964496975.1 uncultured Phycisphaeraceae bacterium | reverse complement strand
CGTCGTACTCCGCCTCGACGATGCCCAGCGGCAGGTTGCGCGGGCCGTCGGCCTCGCCCCCGTCCTGTGGGCCCGGCGACGCCCCCGCGCGGCCCGGCCCGCCCGCGGGCTTCGGCGCGTCGCTCCGCCGAGGCCGGCCCGCGCGAGAAAGGTCATCCGCGGCCGAGAGCGCCGACCACCGCCGCGACGCCGCCCGATACAGCAGGGGCGTCGGGTGGCCCGCGTTGGTCACCGTCACCTCGTCGGTGGGCGTCCAGCACGTCACGACGACGGCCGTCGCGAACCGCCCGGGGCTCGAATCCTCCGCGAACGCGGAGTTCATCGACCGCACCAGCGTGCGC
>CAZCBN010000125.1:0-9595 GCA_964496975.1 uncultured Phycisphaeraceae bacterium | reverse complement strand
CGCCCCGGGTCGCCGCGGCGCCTCGGCCGAGCCGGCCGCCCGCTGCCCCAACGGGCCCACGCCGGCCCGCACCCGGCCCGCGACCCCCCGCCGGCCCGTCAAGCCCACACCCATCTCCCCGCGGGCCGCGTCACACCGACGCCGGCCCCCCGGGCCATCAGACCCGAACCCCGCCCCACGACACTCGCCCCGGAGCCAGACCCATGGCCGAGATCAACGCCAAAGACGTGATGAAACTCCGCGACCGCACCGGCTGCTCCATGATGGAGTGCAAGAAGGCCCTCGTCGAGGCCGCCGGCGACATGGAGAAGGCCGAGGACATCCTCCGCAAGCAGATGAAGGGCAAGATGGAGAAGCGCGCCGACCGCGCCGCCGGCGAGGGCCGCATCGCCATCGCCATGGCCGCCGACGGCAAGGCCGCCTCCATCGTCGAGCTCAAGGCCGAGACGGACTTCACCGCCCGCAACGACAACTTCATCGCCACTGCGCAAAAGCTCGCCGAGCACGCCCTCAAGGCCGCCGCCGGCGCCGTGCCCGCCACGGCCGAGATGACCGTCCTCATCGACCACATCCGCGCCACCACCGGCGAGAACATCTCCCTCGGCCGCGCCGCCAAGGTCGCCGCCGCCGCGGGCCAGTCCTTCGGCTCCTACATCCACCACGACGGTAAGACGGGCGTCCTCCTCCTCGCCCAGGGCGACGTCAAGCCCGAGACCCTCAAGCAGGTCGGCATGCACGTCACCGCGGCCGTCCCCCGGCCCGCCGGCGTTCGCCCCGAGGACGTCCCCGCCGAGGTCGTCGAGAAGGAACGCCGCTTCCGCATCGAGCAGGCCATGGAGTCCGGCAAGCCCAAGGAAATCGCCGAGAAGATGGTCGAGGGCGGCATGAAGAAGTTCTTCGCCGAGATCGCCCTCCTTCAGCAGCCCTTCGTCGTCGACCCGACCAAGACCGTCGAGGAGATCGTCAAGCCCGGCACCATCGTCTCCTTCCACCGCTGGGAAGTGGGCGAGGGCGCGGCCGACTGATCCCGCTCGACCATCCCGCTGCATCCTCCGCAAGCCCGCGCCACCGCGGGCTTGTTTTTTTCCCCGCCCGCTCCGCCGCACGGGCCGCGGCATCCCCCGGGCACCTCCGCTCCACCATCGCACGCCCGCCCTCGCGCAATCTTGACACACGCCCCGCACGCGCCGCCCCGCAGGCTCGGTACGCTGCCGCGACGCAGGAGAACGCCATGGCCGCCACATCCAACGCCACGTCCAACGCCACGACCGACGCCGCCCCCGCCACCCCCGCTCGCACGCCCCGCCCCGCCGCCGGCGCTCGCGCGGGCGAGGCCTTCACCATCCGCCGCAAGGTGATGCAGCTCGCGGGCGCCTCGTTCCACGTCTACGACGCCTCGGGCGGCCTCGTCGCCTACTGCAAGCAAAAAGCCTTCAAGCTCCGCGAGGACATCCGCCTCTTCACCGACGAATCCATGGCGACCCCCCTGCTCAGCATGAAGGCCCGCACCATCATGGACTTCAGCACCACCTACGACGTGCTGCTGCCCTCGGGCGACTCGCTGGGCTCGCTCCGCCGCAAGGGCATCACCTCGTCCTTCGTGCAGGACCACTGGCTCGTCTTCGACGCGGCGGGCAACCAAGTCGCCGAGATCAAGGAACGCGGCGCCTGGCTCTCCTTCTTCCGCCGCATGAACGACCTCGTCGCCGCCCTCAGCCCGCAGACCTTTGACCTCACCCGCGCCGGCACGGGCGAACGCATCGCGAGCTTCCGCCAGCACTTCAACCTGCTGGTCTCGCGCATGGGCGTCACGATCCACCAGGCCGACGACCACCTGGACGACCTGCTCATCCTCGCCTCCGCGTGCCTCATCGCGGCGATCGAGGGCCGCCAGGGCTGAGCGCCCGGGCCCGCCGTCGCCCCCCGCCCTTGTCACAGACGCATCGAAGGCCAGGGCCGCCGCGTAGCCATCGCCGCCAGCGGCCTAGCGTCCGCACGTCAACACCCGAACGGAGAAGCACCATGCCGCACCTGCCCGAATCCACCGCCCCCGGCGAAGGCAACCCCACCCTCTCCCGCCGCGACGCCCTCGCCGCGCTCGGCGTCGGCGCCGTCGCCACCGCCGCCTCGGCCTTCCCCAGCACGCTGCCCAAGCAGCCGCGCACCAACACGCCCGGCGCCCCCCTCCCCGGCTGGGACGCGGCGAAGAACGAGTACACCCTCCCCCCGCTCCCCTACGCCTTCGACGCGCTCGAACCCCACCTCGACGCCAAGACCATGGAAATCCACCACGGCAAGCACCACGCCGGGTACGTCAAGGGCCTCAACACCGCCCTCACCCGCCTCCGCGAGCTCCGCGACGGCCAGGGCGACGCGAGCCTCATCAAGCACTGGGCCCGCGAGGTCAGCTTCCACGGCTCGGGCCACGTGAACCACACCATGTTCTGGGAGTCCATGGCCCCCGCCGGCAAGGGCGGCGGCGGAACGCCCACCGGGCCGCTGGCGGAACGCATCAACCGCGACTTCGGCTCCTTCGAGCAGTTCGTCGCCCAGTTCAAGGCCGCCGCGAACGCCGTCGAGGGCTCGGGCTGGGGGTGGCTGGTCTTTGAGCCCATCGCGGGACGGCTTGTGGTGATCCAGGGCGAGAAGCAGCAGGACCTGATGCTGACCGGCGTCACCCCTCTTCTGGGCATCGACGTCTGGGAGCATGCGTACTACCTGAAGTACCAGAACCGCCGGTCGGAGTACGTCGACGCCTTCATGAACGTGGTGGCGTGGGCCGCGGTGGAGCGCCGGTTCGCGGCGACCGGGTCTCGGGGCTGAGGGCGGGTCTCGGGGCTGAGGGCGGCGGCGAGGGGGCACGCACGGAAGATCTTGTGTGCCAACGCGTTGCGCGTCATCACAGGCCGTGAACGCCGCGTAGTCGAAAAATTCTTTGCCGTTTGACTGGCACGACCCCGAAGCGGTGGCACCTTGTAGGGGTCTTGTCTCTCTCTCCTCCTATGACTCGGCTGCGGGGTGGAAACATCTGCGGCCGGGTTTTCTTTTTGGAACGTGTCAGTCTCTGACGACACTCAACCAAGCTCTTTCCTTTCGGATTTTGATCGGATATCCCAAGCCATGTGAGGGCTCGCCCTCGGCGTGACGGTTCGCCGATAATCGGTGAGCCGCGGCGGTCCTGCGCGTCGCGCCCAGCGGGGCGTTTGGGCGGGTCGGTGCAGGTCGGGCCGCGGACCCGAGGACGTTGTCGCATGCCCGCCGCCCCTGTTGAACGCGTTGTGGGCCCCCAGGTTGAGGTGGGCGGGCGTCGCCTCGTCCGCTTCGGCGGGTGCGACTACCACGCCCTGTCGCGCCACCCCGATGTCCTCGCGGCGGCGCACGCGGCGCTCGACCGCTACGGCGTGTCGGTCTCGGCGTCGCGCGAGACCACGGGCGAGACGGCGGAGCACGCGGCGCTGGAGGACGAGGTCGCCGCGTTCTTGGCGCCCGCCCACCCGGGCTCGGCGGCCGTGCTGGTGCCGGACGGGTACCTCGCGAACATCACCGCGGCCCAGATGCTCTCCGCCTCGTGCGCCGACGCGGCGGGACAGGTTGGAACCTGCGGCGCCGCGGTGCTCGATGAGCGCACGCACGCGAGCGTTGTGGCGGCGATGCAGGCCGCGAACCTGCCCGTCACGACCTACGCCTACGGCGACCCCGACGCGGCGCGGGCCGCGGTGCGCGCGGCGCGGCGGCGCGGGGCGGGTGTTGTGCTGGCGACCGACGGAGTCTTCGCGGCGACCGGGGCGGTCGCGCCCGTGCGCGCGCTGCTGGAGACTCTGGACGAGCGGGACGTGCTGCTGATCGACGACTGCCACGGCTTCACGGTGCTGGGTGGCGACACCGACGCTCTGGCCGGACGCGGGACGGCCGCGGCGTTTGCGCTGCGCGACCCCCGGGTGGTGGTGGCGTCGACGCTCGGCAAGGGGCTTGGCTGCGGGGGCGGATTTGTGCTGGGGCCGGCGGCGTGGGTCGCGGCGCGGCGGCTTGCGGCGAGCGCGTACGTGGGCACCACGCCGGTGTCGCCGGCGTCGGCGGCCGCGGCGCGGTGTGCCCTGCGGATTCTGGCGCGGGAGCCGGGGCGCGTGCGCACGCTGGCGGACCTTTCGGCCCGGCTCCATGCGGCGGTGTCGCCCGTGGCGCCGGGGACGCGTGACCGGCACGGGCCGACGCCGATCGCGACGTTTTCGATGGGGGATGCGGCGCACGACGATCGGCTCTTCGCCGCGCTGTCGGAGCGCGGGCTGCTGGTGCCGCTGATCTCGTACCCCGGCGGGCCGGCGGGGCCGGGTGGGCGGTACTTCCGCGCGTCGGTGTGCGTCGAGCACACGGCGGAGCAGATGTCCCGGCTGGCGGCGGCGCTGCAGGACGCGGCGCGGGCGCGGACCGGGCCTGACGTTGCGGTGCCCGACGTTTCGATCGCCGAGGTTGCCGTTCCGGTGCGGGCGATCGGGACGCGGGCCGCGGGGTGAGGGGCGCGGGGGGCGACGTGGGCGGGCTATCGTGCCTTGGGCGCACGCCGCGCCGCGGAGCGGTCTCATGATTCCTCGGCCTGCAGGTGTTTCGGACGATCTGTTCCGCCGGCTTTGCGTCGCCGTTGAAGCGGCGGAGGAAGCCGGTCGCGGGACGCTGGACCTGTTCGCCGCGGCGGCGACGCCCGGGCTCACGGTGGACACGAAGGCGGACGGGAGCCCCGTCACCGAGGCGGACCGCCGGTGCGAGCGGCAACTGCGCGACGTGCTGCTCGCGGCGTTTCCGGATGATGGCTTGCTCGGCGAGGAGTACGGGGAGCCGGCGCCGGGGACGAGCGGGTACCGGTGGATCATCGACCCCATCGACGGGACGTTCAGCTTCACGCACGGCGTGCCGCTCTACGCGACGCTCTTGGCGTGCGAGCGGGTGACACCCCCCACCGCACACGGCGCGGATGACAGCGCGGCGTCGGGCGGGGTGCTCGTGGGCGTGGCGGTGTTGCCGGCGCTGGGGGAGACGGTGTTTGCGGCCCGGGGGTGCGGGGCGTGGCGGCGGGTGTCGGGTGGCGCGGCGACGCGGGCGCGGGTGTCGGCGACGCGGACGCTGCGCGAGGCGACGGTGGTGATGACGAGCCTGGACTATTTCCGCACACCGGCCGATCGGGCGGTGTTTGAGCGCGTGGTGGCGGCGGCGGGGCACTCGCGTGGGTGGTCGGACGCGTACGCGGGGATGCTCGTGGCGACGGGGCGGGCGGACGCGGTGTTTGAGCCGGCGATCAAGGCGTGGGACGTGGCGCCGTTTGAGGTGATTTTGCAGGAGGCGGGGGGGCGGGCGACGGACTGGGAGGGCCGATCGGGGTGCCACCGGCCGACGTTTGTGGGGAGCAACGGCCTGGTGCACGACGAGCTGCTGCGGGTGATCGCGGGCGGGCGGGGGTGAGGCGGGGCGGGCGGGGGCGTCGGCCCGGGGGGGGGGGGGGGGGGGGCGGGGGATCTGGCTCCGTTAGATTGACACTTCGGAATATGTCGATATGATGTCAGTGTGACGAGCCGCACGACCGTTGCCCTGCCCGCGTTGATCCCGCTCGAATCGCTCGAGCACGCCTCGGAGTGTCTGAAGACGCTCGCGCACCCCGTGCGGCTGCGCATGGTTGAAATGACGCTGGCGGGCGAACGCACGGTGGGCGAGCTGGCGGAAGCGTGCGGCGTGAGCCCGGCGGCGGCGAGCGAGCACCTTGGGCTGATGAAGGACCGTGGGCTGCTGGCGTCGCGGCGCGACGGGCGGCGGGTGTTTTACAGCGTGGCGGAGCCGGGGCTTGCCGGGATCATCGCGTGCGTGCGGTCGCGGTTCGGCCCGGGGGCATCGGCTGCGCAGGAGGGGTGACGATGCGGGCGGGCGCTGAGCGGACGCGGATCGTCGTGGTGGGGGGCGTGGCGGGCGGCGCGTCGGCGGCGGCGCGGGCGAGGCGGTGCGACGAGCACGCGGAGATCATCGTCTTTGAGAAGGGGCCGCACGTCAGCTTTGCGAACTGCGGGCTGCCGTACTTTGTGGGCGGGGAGATCGAGCGGCGGGACTCACTGCTGGTGGCGAAGCCGGAGTTTTTGCGCGAGCGCTTTAGATTGGACGTGCGGACGCGGCACGAGGTGGTGTCGATCGATCGGGCGGCGAAGGTGTGCGTGGTGGACGACACCTCGGCCCGGGAGGGGGCGGGGGCGGGCGCGGGGCCGCGGCGGTTTGAAGTGGCGTATGACAAGCTGATCCTGTCGCCCGGCGCGGAGCCTGTGGTGCCGGCGTTGCCCGGGGTGGCCGGGGCGCTCTCGCAGGGGGTCGCGTTCACGATTGGAAATCTGGAGGACAGGGACGGGCTGAGGGCGCGGCTCAGGGCGCGGCTCGGGGGGCTGCTGGGGCCGGGCGGGGGGGCGACGCGTCGGCCGCGGGCGGTGGTCGTCGGGGCGGGGTTTATTGGGCTGGAGATGGCCGAGCAGTTGGCGCGGCGCGGGGCGGAGGTGACGCTCGCGAAGGCGGCTCGCGAGGTGCTGCCGGCGCTGGATACGGAAGTGGCCCTGGTGCTGCGGCGGGAGCTGGAGGCCCAGGGCGTCCGGGTGCACACGGGGGACGCGCTCGCGGCGATCGAGCACGACGTGGGGCCGGGGCTTGCTGGGATGAAGGAAACCGGCGGGGCGGGCGGGGCCCGGGTGCGGCTCGCGAGCGGGCGGGTGCTCGACGCGGACGTGGTGATCCTGGGCATCGGCGTGCGGCCCAACACGGCGCTGGCGCGGGCCTGCGGGCTGACGCTGGACGCGTCGGGGGCGATCGCGGTGGACGCGTTCATGCGCACGAGCGACCCGGCGATTTATGCGGTGGGTGACGCGGTCGCGTATCGGCACGCGGTGACGGGGCGGCCGGTGCGGGCGGCGCTGGGCGGGCCGGCGAACCGGGCGGGGCGGCTCGCGGGGGAGCACGCGGCGACGGGGCGCGCGCGGCCCATGGCGGGCGTGCTCGGGACGGCGATCGTGCGGGCGTTCGGCGTGACGGCGGGCGTCACCGGGCTGACCGAGACGGCGGCGGCGCGCGAGGGCTTTGCGGCCAAGGCGGCCATCGTGCCGGCGAATGACCACGCGGGGTACTACCCGGGGGCGCAGCGGCTCATCCTGAAGCTGGTGTACGAGGTGGGGACGGGGCGTGTGCTCGGGGCGCAGGCCGTCGGCGGGCGCGGGGTGGACAAACGCCTGGACGTGGTGGCGACGGCGCTGTCGCTCGGGGCGAGCGTGTGGGACCTGGCGGGGCTTGATCTGGCGTACGCGCCGCCGTTCGGCTCGGCGAAGGACCCGGTGCACCTGGCGGCGTTTGTGGCGTGCAACGACCTGGAGGGCTCGGACGTGACGGTGTCGCCCGATGCCGAGCTCGCCGGCGCGCAGGTGGTGGACGTGCGGACGGCGGCGGAGTTTGAGGGCGTGCGGATCGCGGGGGCGCGGCACATCCGGCTGGAGGAGTTGCGCGGACGGGCCGGGGAGCTTGACGCGTCGAGGCCCATCGTGTGCGTGTGCCAGGCGGGGCTGCGCGGCCACGTGGCGGCGCGGATCTTGCGGCAGCACGGCTTTGCGGATGTGCGGAACCTGACGGGCGGCATGCTCCTGCGGGAGCTGTGCAAGCCCGCGGACGTGGAACGGGGGCCGGTGCGTTGAGTGGCCTGTGTGGGCCACGCCGGGGTTGGTGAATCGGTCGACCTTGTGGAGAACACCGATGACGGCGACGATGAACACCCCCGCGGCCGGCGCTTCGGCGGCGACGGGCCTGATCGACGTGGACGCGGCGGCGCTTTCGGCGATGCTGCGCGAGGGGCGGGTGACGCTGATTGATGTGCGCGAGCCCGATGAGCACGCGGCGGAGCGGATCGCCGGGGCGGCGTTGATGCCGCTGTCGTCGTTCGCCGCGGGCCGCGTGAGCGAGCGGGCCGGGGCGCCGGTGGTGCTGCACTGCCAGGGCGGGGTGCGGTCGGCGCAGGCGGCGCGGGCGCTGCTGGAGAGCGGGTGGCCTGGCGTCCGTCACCTGGCGGGCGGGCTGAACGCGTGGAAGAAGGCGGGCCTGCCGACGACGAGCGACGCGCGCGAGGCGGGCGGGCGGCGCGGCCCGATCGCGATCATGCGGCAGGTGCAGATCACGGCGGGGTCGCTGGTGGTGATGGGCGTGGCGCTCGGCGCCGTGGTGAGCCCGTGGTGGAGCGTGCTCGCGGGGGGCGTTGGCGCGGGGCTGGTGTTCGCGGGTGCGACGGGGACGTGCGCGATGGCGTCGCTGCTGGCGTTGATGCCGTGGAACCGAGCGTTGGCGGCGCGGGGCGGCGTGGTGGGCTGCGCGATGAATAGCGCTGGGGACGGCGGCGCGACGCGGTGAGATCGGTACACCAACTTGGCGCGCAGCAACACGGCCCGGGCCGGGCCCGGACTGACACGTGGTCGCGTTGCGTTCGCCCGCCCGGCTCCGTGGTGGCGGGTCAGCCGCGGCCTCGGACCCAGCGGAGCGTCGCGCGGGCGATGCGCTCGCCGAAGAGTTCGGCGGTTCGCAGGTCGCCCGGGGATGGGGTTTGCTCAGGCGGCGCGTTGTCGGACTGGGTCATCAGCCCGATGTGGCTGCCCAGACGGTTGACGGCGTCCGGGGACGCGCCGTGCAGCGACTTCGGGGCGTTCGGGTCGGCGGGGCGGGTCATCTCGGCCTGGCCCACCCAGACCATGCCGTGCTGCATGGCGAGCGTGACGAACGCGAGCAGCGTGCCCTGCTTGTCGCCGCTGTAGCTGCCGGAGTTGGTGAACCCCGCGGCCAGCTTGTCCTTCCAGGTCTGGCTGAGCCAGCGGCGGCTGGTCGCGTCGATGAACGACTTGAACGGCGCGCTCGGACCGCCCATGTAGGTCGGGGCGCCGAAGACGATGCAGTCGGCCTCGTCGAGCGGGGCCGTGTTCGCGACGGCCTCGTCGGCCGTCAGCAGGCTCGCCTGCACGCCGACAACCGCGGCGGCCCCCTTGACGACGTGCTCGGCGACGCGGCGTGTGTGACCGAATCCGCTGTGATAGACAATGACGACCTTGGCCAACTCGTGTCTCCCGGTGCGTGGTGCGCGTTCGCCGCGGGGCCAGGCCGTGGGCGCGGCCTTCGCGGCGGTGAGATTTTTCGCGAAGGCTATTCGGCCGGATTCTCGGACGCGCGGGCCGCGGGGGATGTTGATAGCCTTGCATGAGGGTGGGATTGGGGTCGGGGCCGGGGTCCGCCGCGGCGGCGGGTGTCCCGGTTCGGCCGCGGGGCGAGGAAAGGCGGCGCTCGCATGGCACAGGTTCGGCTGCTCGATGTCTGGAAGACCTACGAGGGCGGCGTGGACGCCGTGCGCGGCTTCACGCTGGACATCGCCGACGGCGAGTTCGTGGTGTTCGTCGGCCCCAGCGGCTGCGGAAAGAGCACGACGCTGCGGATGATCGCGGGGCTGGAGGAGATCAGCCGCGGAGAGATCCTGATCGGCGATCGCGTCGTGAACGACGTGCACCCCAAGGACCGCGACATCGCGATGGTCTTCCAGAACTACGCGCTCTACCCGCAC
>CAZCBN010000124.1:0-9695 GCA_964496975.1 uncultured Phycisphaeraceae bacterium | reverse complement strand
CGAGCTCCTCGTCGTCATCGCCATCATCGCCCTGCTCATCGGCATCCTCCTCCCCTCCCTGGGCCAGGCACGCGAGCAGGCCAGGCGCATCGTGTGCGGCGCTGCGCTCCACTCCATCGCCCAGGCAACCGTGCTCTACCGCGACGATCACGACGGCTGGGGCGGAGAGCACCACAACTACGGTGTGCTCTGGTACGCCAACGGCCTCACCCCGCAAGAAATGTTCCGACTGACCGGGCTCCCGGATTTCGGCACCCACGGCTACGCAGGCCGTCCGTACGTTCCCTACATGGAAAACTCCCGCAGCGCGTTCTCCTGCCCCTCCATGCTCACGATGGATCCCTTCCCCATCGACCCCATCCTCTTCCCCGAGGTCGCCCGCCAGACCTCTTTCGGCATCAACGGTTTCGGACACAGCGCCGCGCTCGCACCGTTCCAAGTCCCCGCACGCCGGATCGAGCCTCGGTTCCGATACACGCTCTGGTCCGGTGTTCGCCAGACCGGCATCGTTCAAACCGCCAACGGCCCCCTCGTTGGCACCGCGGTCATCGGTTACCTCCGTCCAGACACGCAGCTCCCATTCCTTGACAAGCAGATCATCTGGCAAGACGCCTTCGAACACGCCATGGAAGCCGACCCCGCCAGCGGGTCCGGCGGCGACTCCTGGGCCTCGCTGAATCAGTACGAAGCAGACGAAGCCGCCGGGTCGTTCAAGGGCGCGTTCTCTCGTTGGAAGAACGAGTACTGGCGTCACGGCGGCGTCGGCAATGCCCTCATGCTTGACGGACACGTCGAAACCCGCAGCAAGTCCGAGATCACCGAGCAGGGCAACGCCGCACTCCACACGCTCTACAGCAGCTTCACCAACTGAACGCTTCAACCACGCTCGCCACAGGAAACCAGCATGCCCCTCGAAGCAAAGCCGTCCGCAGAGCCCAAGGCCAACAAGAAGCCTTCAGGTGGAGGCCACGCCGGCACCATCGGAATCGCCGCCGTGGCGATCGTCGCCGCCGGGGCCGCCCTTTACTTCACCGGCGCGTTCGGCCGAACGCTGTCCGACAAGTCCGCCGATCGCGCCATGGTCGAGCGTGCCTACGCAGACAAGAGCGTCGCCGAGCTTAAGTCAACCGTAAAGACACTCGAACTCGTTCTGCAAACCGGCACCATGGACGAGTCGACGAAGCGCAAGCAGCAAGAGCAGATCGACACCATGAAGCGCATCATCGCCGAAAAAGAATCCGCCCCCACCGGCTGACCACACCACCGCATCGGCCGCCCCTTCCCGCAGGAACCCCGCCATGGCCGCCGAAGCCTCCCCCTTCAACCTCCAGGCCTCGCAAGCCTGGCCCACCACCTTCTTCGCCCGCATCTGGAAGGACCACCCCGCCGAGGCCCCCGGCATCATCGAGCACCTCTATGAGCTCAAGGCCCAGGAAAAGGTCAACATCGCCTCCCAGGCCGCCGTCGGCGCCAAAAGCAAAGCCGGCATCTTCGAGAGCAAGCTCGACCTCTTTGACCGCACCGAGCACCCCGGCCTGAAAAAGCTCGTCGCCTTCATCGACCAGTCCATCCGCGCCGCCGTCGCCCACGTCAACGGCAAACGCCATCACCCAAACCAGCTCCGCGTTTCCTTCAGCGAGAGCTGGTTCCACATCACCAACGGCGGCGGCTTCCACGCCGCCCACTACCACCCCGCATGCTCATGGTGCGGCATCTACTACCTTCAGGCCGCCGACTGCGCACCAAGCGACGGCTCCGGCGCAGGCAACGGCGTCAACCGCTTCTACAGCCCCTTCGTCGCCGGCGGCATGTTCCTCGACTACGGCAACCAATACCTCGAAGTCGGCCGCCTCGACATCACCCCACACGACGGCCTGCTCTTCCTCTTCCCCGCCTACCTCCTCCACAGCGGCCTCCCCTACCAGGGCACCAAAGACCGCGTCATCCTCTCCTTCAACAGCAGCACCACGCTGGTCGAAGGCGCAGACCCGCCCGCGCCCCACAGCGCCATGTGACACCCCGCGTCACGCGCTCGCCCGCGAGAGCTGCTCGCCCACCTGCGTCAACACCTGCTCGGCGATCTGCTCCGGGTTGTACCCCGCCGGCAACTGCACGCAGGGCTTCCCCTCCTCCCGCGCGATCCGCCGCGCCTCCTCCGCGTGCAGGTGCCCCGTCAGCCGGATGAGCACCAGCACCGCCCGCGTCGACTCCCGCGCGATCGGCGCCCGCATCGGCGCCCCCGTCCCGTGCTCCGTCAGCCGCACCCACTCCACCCCGCTCAGCTCAAACGCACGCGTAATCCGCGCCACCGCCTCGGGCCGCGGCTCCCCGCCGATCATCACAAGCGACCCGCCCCGCAGCAGCCCCCGCGCCCGAAGCACGCGCTCGCTCCACACCGTCTCCGCGGCCTCGTCACTCTCGCCCTCATCCGCCGCATACCCCGCCGCCGCCGCTGTCACCAAAAACGCGTGCGGCACCACCTCCGCCGGGAAGGCCGATGTCGCCACCGCCTCCCGCAGCGCCACAACCCGCCGGTCCGTCGCCCGCAGCCCAAGCCGCGCAAGCTCCTCCAGCGCCTCGTTGATCCGCTCGCAATCATGCGCCGGCCCGGTCCCGCTCGCCGGCAGCCGTTTCGCGTGGTAGCGCACCCGCTTCAGCAGCGCCTCGATCTTCTTCTCATCCTCGCGCCGCTGTTTCGCCATCAGAACCAGCGACGCCGCGTCCGCGATCAACCCCGCCGCGCGTCCCGGGTCCGCCGGGTCGTCCAGACGCATGTAGCGCCGCACAAACACCTGCCGCGCAAACGTCTCCTGCCGCAGCCACTGGTACGAGTCGTCCTGGTCCCGGTCCGGGCTCGTCAGCCACGTCCACGCCAGCGCCACCCGAAGCGCCGACGTCGCCTCCGCGAGAAGTTCAAACGCCCGCTCCACCTCCGCCGGCGTCAGCCCGCCCCCCGGCGCAAGCCCCCCTGCCGGCTCCGTCGCCGCCGCGCACACCTCCGCCGCCCCGGCAAGGGCCGTGTAGCACGCCGCGATCTCCCGAAGCCGCGCGTCGCTCGGCTGCTCCGCCTCGCGCCAAAACACCCACAAAAAGCAGTCCCGAAGCCCCTTCCCCGTCTCAATCATCCGCCGCATCCGCTCAACCACCGCCGGCTCGCGCTCAAGGTCCCCCTCCGCCGCACGCCGCTCGATGTACAGCAGGCACGACTCCGCCTTCAGCCGGCACCGCGTCGCGATCAGACCAAGGTCAACCTCCGCTCTCACCTCAGGTCGCACGCTCTCCGGCGCACGGACCAGCGCCGCCTCCGCGGCCCGAATCTCCGCCTCGCTCCCCGGCACCTCCACCTCGGTCACCGCGCCGCCGATCGCCAGCGACACCCGCCGCGCGGGCTGCAAAGCCTCGCCCGAGGAACCCGCCGCGTTCACCGCCTCTCGCGGCGTGTCAACATGGCGCCGCGCGCCAGCCGCGTCCCCCGCCGCGACTCGGGTTTCCCCTCGCGTCTCACCCCCGGCGTCCGCCTCGTCCTGCTCCGCGGCCATCGCCGTGATCGTCCGCGCAAGCTCCACAAGCAACGCACGCACCGCCGGCGTCGAGGACATCGCCTCGGCAAGCACCTCGCGAACCCGCTCCGCTAACCTGTCCGCCATGTCACCGGCCTCAGGCACATCCACCATCTTCGACGCGTCCGACAACACAACCCCCGTTCATGCCCTCCGCGCGTGCACCAACCCAAGACCCGCGCCCAGCCGCGCGGCCCCAACGCCACTCGTGCCCACGTCGCAACCGCTCGCCCTCGCCGCGACGCACGTCCACGAGCATCCCCTGTTCTCGTGCCAAACTGTAGTTGGCCCGAGCACCTCACGTAGTCCGTTCGTCGCAAAATCCCGGCGGTTTCCTCGCCCGCTCGCCCGCCGCGCCGCGCTCGTCGCGCTCGCCGCGTCCGCGAACATCGCCCTGCTCGCCGCCTGTCACAGCCCGCCCGTCACCCTCCCCGCTTCCCAGAGCCCCGAGACCACCTCAGCCGCCGCCGTCACGTCAACCACCAACGCCAACGAACCACCATCCATCTGGAAACTGTCAGGGCTCCGCGCCCGCGATGCCGCCCCGGGCCCGCTCGACATCCTCCTCGCCCTCGACATCCAGCTCATCACGGAGAAGACCGAGCCCGTCCTCGGCCCGCAGGCCGTCGCAGCCCCGCCCTCGCTCATCGGTGTCGCCACCGAAACCGTCGGCCTCGGCAAGCGCGTCATCCGCTTCAGCCCCGGCGCGCCCGAGCGCATCGCCCGTGAGGCCGCCGACATCGTCACGCGCGAGCTCGTCGCCGCCGGCTTCCGCCTCCTCGGCGACAACCCGACCGAAGCCGCCGACTACGCCCGCTTCGCCACCTCCGACTCCATCACCTCAGGCCTGGGCCAGCAGCTCACGCTCTTGGCCGCCGACACCGGCAAGACCCGCGCCCTCCTCACCCTCGCGCCCCCGCCCTACCGCGTCATCACCGCGCCCACCGGCGCCGAGCGCATCGCCATCGAACGCGACCTCATGCAGGCGGTCGGCGCCGACCGCGTCCTCTCGCTCACCCTCCGCCTGGGCGTCTACAACGGCCGCCTCAGCCTCGAGAGCGACTCCGCCCTCGCCATCACCACCCGCACAGACGCCGGCGTCGTCCGCGCCACCCGCGCCCTCATCTCCGCCAGCCCCGTCCACGCCGACGCCGACTTCGCCCTGCTCCAGGGCGACATTATCAACGTCGACACCGACCGCTACCTCGCCGCCCTCCGCGCCTCGCTCCCGGCCTTCCTGCAGGGCGCCGTCGCCGCCACCCGCTGAGCCAAGCCCGTCGGCCGCCCGCCGGTCACCGCCCGCCGCCCTTCCAGCGCACGTCCCGCCTCACCCCGCCGCCCGAGCCCCGCCGGCGTGCGTCACCTCCACGCACGCCTCGCGCGCGCACACCGCGCACGCCCCTCCCGCCGCCCGATCCCCCGGCAACACCTCGAGCGCAATCGCCGCGCGTGGTGCCCCTCCCCCCACGCCCGTTCCCTCCTCCGCCCCCGCAGCCGCCCCCCGCGGCACCCACGCGGGCCGGTGCCCCAGCAGCCGCAAGCTGTTCAGCACCACAAGCACCGTCGACCCCTCGTGCAGCAGCACCGCTGCCCCGAGCGTCGTGACGCCGAACAGCGCCAGCGGCGCCACCACGCCGATCACACCCAGCGCCAGCACCAGGTTCTGCACCACGATCCCCCGCGACCGCCGCGCCAGCGACACGGCCCCCGGCAGCCTGCGGATGTCCCCCGACATCAGCACGACGTCCGCCGTCTCCATCGCCACGTCCGCCCCCGCCGCGCCCACCGCAATGCCCACGTGCGCGCGCGCCAGCGCCGGCGCATCGTTCACCCCGTCTCCCACCATCCCCACCACGCCCTCGTCGCAGAGCCGCTCCACCAGCCGGAGCTTGTCCTCCGGCATCAGATCCGCCTCGACCCGCTCAATCCCCACCTCGCCCGCCACGCGCCGCGCCACCTCCGCGCGGTCCCCCGTGGCCATCAGCACCTCGCGCACGCCCAACCCGCGCAGCGCCGCCACCGCCTCGCGCGCCCCCGGCCGCAGCCCGTCGCGCAGCGAGATCACCCCCGCGGGCCGCCCCTCCACCTCGACCGCCACCACCGTGCGCCCGCTCGCCGCCGCTTCCGCCACGGCGTTGCGCACACCCGCCGTCGCGGCGCGCAAAAACCCGCTCGTCACGCGCCCCACCTGCACCGCCCGCCCGCCCACCTCGCCAACGACGCCCAGCCCCGTCAGCTGCCGCACGCCCGCCGCCTCAAGGGCCATCGTCCCGGGCGTCGCCGCGGCCTGCACGATCGCACCCGCCAGCGGGTGGTTGCTGTGCGCCTCCACCGCCGCCGCCAGCGACAGCACCCCGGCCTCGTCAAACCCCTCGCCCGCCGCCACGCCGCTCACCACCGGCCGACCCAGAGTCAACGTGCCCGTCTTGTCGAGGCACAGCGTCGTCATCCGCCCCAGCGCCTCCAGCGGCCCGCCCCCCTTCACCACCACGCCCATCCGCGCCGCCCGCGCCACGCCGCAAAGCACCGCCGCCGGCGTGCCGATCGCGAGCGCACAGGGCGACGCCGCCGTCAAAAACGCCATCGCCCGATAAAACCACTCCGACCACGTCCCCCACCCCAGCAGCGGGGGCGCCACCACACACGCCACCGTCAGCGCGAACACCACCGGCACATACACCCGCTCCACCTTGTCCGTCAGCACCTGCGTCGGGCTCTTCTCTGTGCGGGCCTCTTCCACGAGCCGCACCACCCGGGCCAGCGTCGTGTCGTCGGCCGTTCGGGTGGAGCGCACCACAAGCCGCGACGCCCCGTTGATCGTCCCCGCGAAGACCGCGTCGCCCACCCGCTTCTCCACCGGCTCTGACTCACCGGTGATCGCCGCCTGGTTCACCGCCGACGCGCCCTCCACCACCACCCCGTCCGCGGGAAGCCGCTCGTACGCCAGCACCCGCAGCACGTCCCCCGGCTGCACGGCCGAAGCCGGCACCACCCGCTCCGAGCCGTCGGCCTCCACCCGCCGCGCCCACTCGGGCGCCACCGCCGACAGCGACGAGATGGCATGCCGCGCGCGCGCGAGCGCCAGCGATTCCCCCGCCGCCCCCGCCCCGAACAGAAAGAGCAAAAACGCCCCCTCCGTCAGCTCCCCCAGCACCGCGGCCCCGCCCGCCGCGACGAACATCAGCACGTCCACATCGAGCCGCACCTGCCGCAGCGAGTGCAGCGCCTCGGGAAAGGTCTGCGTGCTCGCCAGCACCCCGCTCAGCACGAGCATCGCCGCGCGGGCCCACGCCCACCAGGCCTGCCCGGCGAACACCCCGAGCTGGTCAAGCAAGAACGCCGCCAGCAAAAGCGCGCCGCTCAGGAGCACGAGCACCACCTCGCCCGTCAGCCAGCGCGGTCGATCGGCCTGGGGCAGGGCCGCGTCGGCGGGCGCGGCGATCGGCCGATCGCCGAGGTCACCCGATGCACCGCCGTCGGCGTGCGCCGGTTTGCAGCGCTCGGCCAGGTCCAGGCGAAGCCGGTAGCCAAGCCGCGCCAGCCGCGCCGCGACCTCACCCACCGGGCAGGGCTCGCCCGGCAGCACGAGCCGCACGCGGCCCGAGACGTAGCTCGCCTCGCCTTCGCACCCCGGGCCCATCTCGGCGACGACGCGGGCCACGGCCCGCTCGTCACGCCGGGACCGCAGCCCCTCCAGCGGCACCACCAGGCACCGGCACCCCGGCACGCCCCCGGTCGGCCCGGGTCGGGCGTGCGGGGGGCGTCGGTCTGCCGTGGCCTGTGTCGTCGTCACGCCGTGTCCTCTCGCCGTCCGTGGGCCCGGCCCGGCGGCGCCGAATGGTCTGGCCCCCGGCCCGTGCAACGCCGCCGGTGCGAACCCCGGGGGAACCGTACGTCCGTCGGCTGATCGCCCGATCGGCTCCACCCCGGCGGGCCCCCCCCGATCGAAAGATGAAACTGAGTCTGCATCGCAGCCGCACCCGCCCGCCGCCCGCCCACGCCCGCGCGTCCCCCGATCCCCGGCTAGCGTTGCCCACATGCACGCCGGCCCACCAGACCAGCCCCCGACCATCCGGCTCGCCCACTCCCCAGACTCGGACGACCTGGTGATGTGGTGGCCCCTCACCGGCATGAAGGACCGCGACGGCGTTCCGGTGGCCGGGCCCCTGGGCCAGCCACGGGTTGACACCGAGGGGCTGCGGTTTCACACCGTGGCGGCGGACGTGGAAGCGCTGAACCGCGCCGTGCTGGCCGAGGCGGCGGGCACCCCCGCCGCGGCGAGGCCCGACCTGGACGTCACCGCCGTCTCCGCGGCGGCGTACCCGCGGCTCGCGGCCCGCTGGCGCATCACCCGCTGCGGCGGGTCCTTCGGTGAGGGGTACGGGCCCAAGGTGGTGGTGCGGGGCGAGTCGTCGATCGCCGCGGCGCACGATCTGCGCGGGCGACGCATCGCCGTGCCGGGGCGGAACACGTCGGCCTTCCGGACGCTCACCCTGCTGCTGGGGGAGTCGGCGTTTGACCCGCTGGACATGGTGTTCTCTGAGGTGCCCGGCGCGGTCGTCTCGGGCCGGGCCGAGGCGGGCCTGCTGATCCACGAGGCGCAGCTCACGTTTGAGCGGTTGGGCCTGCGGGCGGTGGTGGACCTGGGCCGGTGGTGGACCGACCAGACGAAGCTGCCCCTCCCGCTGGGCCTGAACGTGGTGCGGCGCGACCTTGACGAGCGGTTCGGCCCCGGCACGGTGGAGCGCGTGGCCCGCGTGCTGGGCCGGAGCGTGCGATACGCCGTGGACCACGCGGAGGAGAGCCGGCAGTACCTGCGCCTGCACGCCGGCGAGGACCGGCCCGAGTGGCGCGACGAGGCGCTCGTGCGCCGCTATCTCGAGATGTACGTCAGCCGGATGTCCGTTGATCTGGGCGACCGCGGGGTGGAGGCGTTGCAACGCTTCCTGGGCCCGGGCGTTCGGATCGACGCGGCCTGAGCGGCCACGCCACCCACGCACCCACGCACGCCTCGCACCCCGTGCCCGGAACCGCTGCCATGAACCTGCTCCGCGACCCCGAAGGCTTTGTTGGTGTGCAGACCCCGCGGGGCGTGCTGCCGATCCGCCAGATTCTTGCGATCGGTCGCAACTACGCCGACCACGCGAAGGAGCAGGGCGCGGCGGTGGAAGAGCGGCCCATCCTGTTCATGAAGAACATCGCGTCGCTGGCGCTGCACGGGGACGCGATCGTGATCCCGCCCATCTGCGACGACCCGGCGACCGGCGGCGGCCCCCACGGCGAGGAGCCGCGGAGCACCGGGCAGGTGGACTTTGAGGCGGAGCTCGGCGTGTTGATCGGGACGGCGGCGCGGGATGTGCCGGCGGCGCGCGCGCTGGAGCATGTGCTCGGGTACGTGTGCGCGAACGACGTGAGCGCCCGGTGGTGGCAAAAAAACTCGGGCGCGGCCCAGTGGTGCCGCGGGAAGAGCTTTGACACGTTTTGCCCGATCGGGCCGCGTCTGGTTCCGGCGGCGGAGGCCGGAGACCCGCAGAACCTGCGCATCGCGTGCCGGGTGAACGGGGAGACGATGCAGAGCGCGATGACGGGGCAGATGATGTTCCCGGTGGCGACGCTGATCGCCGAGTTGAGCCGGGGGACCACGCTGGTGCCCGGCACGCTGCTGCTGACGGGGACGCCCTCGGGGGTGGGGGTGTTCCGCGAGCCGAAGGTGTACTTGCAGACGGGTGATGTGGTCGAGGTGGAGATTGAACGGGTGGGCGTGCTGCGGAACACCGTGACGCGCTGACCGAGCCGGGAGCCGATGGCCAAGCACAAAAAGGACAAGTCCGCGTCCCCGACGATCGAGAACCGCCGTGCGCGGCACGACTATCACATCGGCGACACGCTGGAGGTGGGGATCCGTCTGGTGGGGACGGAGGTGAAGGCGGTGCGCGACGGGAACGTGTCGCTGGGTGAGGGGTATGTGAGCATCCGTGGGGAGCCGCCGGAGCTGAGCCTGCACAACGTGTCGATCGGCGAGTATGCGCCGGCGGGGGCGATGCAGCACGCGCTGTCGCGGACGCGCCGGCTTTTGGCGCACAAGCAGGAGATCAAGCGGCTGGCGCGTCAGATGGACCAGAAGGGGATGACGCT
>CAZCBN010000123.1:1267-9801 GCA_964496975.1 uncultured Phycisphaeraceae bacterium | reverse complement strand
CCCGCGTGCCCCTGCACCCAGTGAAACCGCAGCCGGTGCACCGCCATCAGCTCGTCCAGCCGGCGCCACAGGTCCTCGTTCTTCACCGGCTGCTTGCTCGCCGTTTTCCAGCCCTTTTTCTTCCACCCCGCGAGCCACGTCTTCAGCCCGTTCAGCACATACTGACTGTCGCTGTACAGGTCCACGTCGCTCGGCCGCGTCAACGCTTCCAGGCCGCGGATCGCCGCCGTCAGCTCCATGCGGTTGTTGGTCGTGGCCCGCTCGCCCCCGCTGTCTTCCCGGCTTGACCCGCTGGCCTCGTGCCGCAGGATGTAGGCCCACCCGCCGGGCCCCGGGTTCCCGCTGCACGCCCCGTCGGTAAACAGCAGCACCGCCGGCCGCTTCGCCGCCGTCGCCCCCGCCGCCCCGCCCGCCTGTGCCGTTTCCGTGGCGTCCTTCACGGGGGCCAGCGTAGCCATCCCCCATACCATCGCCGCATGCCCACCGCCATCGCAAGCGATGCCGCCGTCCGAGTCCACCGCGTCGAGGTCCGTCCCCTCCCCGTCGCCGGCGACCCCGAGGCCGCCCGCCTCCTGCGCGACGCCGCCGCGCTGGGCCTCTTTCCCGCCGACGCCCGCACGGCCAAGGTCTACCTCATCGAGGCCGCGCTGTCCGACGCCGACCTCGCCGCGCTGCGCGACAAGCTGCTCGTCGACCCCATCGTGGAATCCGCCGCCCTCGGCGCCACCCCCGCCCCCGCCGGCTGGGCGCTCGTTGAGGTGCACCCCCTCCCCGGCGTGATGGACCCCGTCGCCCAGTCCATCCGCGAGACCCTCCGCGACCTCTTCCACATCGACAGCGCCGTCAGCACCGGCCGCCGCTACGAGCTCCAGGGCATCCCCCAGCGCGACGCCCGCCGCCTCGCCGAGCGCCTGCTGTCGAACGCCGTCGTCGCCGCCGTGCACGACACGCCCTTCTTCCCCGCCGCCCTCCCGCGCGGCACGCCCGCCGCGGCGGCCGTGCGCCACGTCCCCATTCGCCACCTCTCCGACGCCGACCTTGAAAAGCTCAGCCGCGACGCCCACCTCTTCCTTGACCTGCACGAGATGCGGGCCATTCAGGCCGAGTACCGCACGCTCAACCGAGAGCCGACCGAGATCGAACTCGAAACCCTCGCCCAGACGTGGTCCGAGCACTGCGTGCACAAGACGCTGAAGGCGACGATCACCTATCGGGGAAGCCACGAGGCGAACAGGCATCGACGCACCGAGGCATCGAGTCACCCAGAACACGCCGGCGACCCCATCCGCTGGGCCGGCCGGCCGGGCCACACCGTCCACCCCGACGGCACCGTCACCATCAAGAACCTGCTGAAGTCCACCGTCGCCGCCGCCACCTTTGAACTCATCGCCGAGGCCAAGGCCCGCGGCGAGGCCCCCTTCTGCCTCTCCGTCTTCGAAGACAACGCCGGCGTCATCGCCTTCGACGAGCACACCGCCGTCTGCGTCAAGGTCGAAACCCACAACCACCCCAGCGCCCTCGAGCCCTACGGCGGCGCCGCCACCGGCATCGGCGGCTGCATCCGCGACATCATCGGCACCGGCCTCGCCGCCAAGCCCATCGCCAGCACAGACGTCTTCTGCGTCGCGATGCCGAACGAGTGGGAAGGCCATCAAGGCACCAACGCATCAAGTCAAACCGCAGCCGGGCCTCACGTCCCGGGCCACGCGTCGCCCGTCGAATCCCTCCCCCCCGGCTGCCTCCACCCGCGCCGCGTCCTCACCGACGTCGTCGCCGGCGTCCGCGACTACGGCAACCGCATGGGCATCCCCACCGTCAACGGCGCCGTCGCCTTTGACAACCGCTACATCGGCAACCCCCTCGTCTACTGCGGCTGCATCGGCGTCATCCCACGCCGAAACAACGACGCCCTCATCAAGGGCAAACCCAACGCCGGCGACCTCATCGTCGCCCTCGGAGGCCGCACCGGCCGCGACGGCATCCACGGCGCCACCTTCAGCAGCGCCGAGCTCACCGACACCCACGCCGACGAGTTCGCCCACGCCGTCCAGATCGGCAACGCCATCGAAGAAAAACGCGTGCTGGACGCGATCCTGCGGGCACGGGACTTTGTGGGTGGGGGATCGGCCATCGGCCACCGGCCATCTGGGGCATCCAATCCCACGACGGCCCCTGCGATCAACCCCAGTGGCCGATCGCCGATGCCCAGTCCCCTCTTCAGCGCCCTCACCGACTGCGGCGCCGGCGGCTTCTCGTCCGCCGTCGGCGAGATGGGCAAGGACCTCGGCGCCACAGTCCACCTCGACCGCGCCCCGCTGAAGTACGCCGGCCTCACCTCCACCGAAATCTGGATCAGCGAGGCCCAGGAGCGCATGGTCCTCGCCGTGCCGCCCGAAAACCTCCCCGCCCTGCAGGCCATCTGCGACGAAGAGCACGTCGAGCTCGCCGTGCTCGGCACCCTCGGCACGCCCAACCAGGACCTCATCCTGAACCACAACGGCGTCGAGGTCGGCCGCCTCCCTATGCACTTCCTGCACGAGGGCATCCCGATGCCCACGCGCGAAGCAACATGGGACGGCAGCCACCAAGGGACAGGGCATCAAGGCACCGAGGCATCGAGGCATCAAGCCCCGAACCAAGCAAATCCAACCCAAGCCCTCACGCCTCAAACCAAAGACCCTTCGTGGCTTCGTGGCTCCGTCGCTTCGTCGCTGCCCGATGCCCTGCTCGCCCTCCTCGCCCACCCGGACATCGCGAGCAAGCACTGGATCATCCGCCAGTACGACCACGAGGTGCAGGGCAACACCGTCGTGAAGCCCCTCGCCGGCCCCCTCGGCCGAGGCCCCTCCGACGCCGCCGTCATCCAGCCCGTCCCCGGCAGCACCAAGGCCCTCGCCATCGCCAACGGCCTCGCCACCCGCGTCGGCGACCCCGACGCCGGCGGCGACCCCTACCACATGGCCCTCGCCCCCATCGACGAATGCGTCCGAAACCTCGTCTGCACCGGCGCCAACCCCGCCCGCGTCGCCATCCTCGACAACTTCTGCTGGCCCTCCTGCAAGAAGCCGAAGAACCTCGCCTCCCTCGTCCGCGCCGCCGAGGGCTGCTACGACGCCGCCAAGGCCTACCGCACCCCCTTCATCTCCGGCAAAGACAGCCTCAACAACCAGTTCACCATCCCCGGCAAGGACGGCCAGCCCGACCGCACCATCGAGATCCCCCCCACCCTCCTCATCTCCGGCGTCGGCATCGTCGACGACGTCCACCGCTGCGTCACGAGCGACGCCAAGCAGCCCGGCCACGCCCTGCTGCTCGTCTCCGGCGCGCACGGCGAAACCTGCCGAGGCCTCGCCAACAGCGCCTACGCCCGCCTCGTCGACATCGCCAACATCACCGATGAACGCACCGACGCCGGCGACCCCGTCGCCCACCCCGCGCTCGTCGACCTTGAGCGCGGCCCCGCCGCCGCGCACGCCGTCGCGCAGCTCATCCGCGCCGGAAAGGTCCACGCCGCCCACGACATCTCCGACGGCGGCCTCCTCGTCGCGCTCGCCGAGATGCTCATCGCCGGCAGCACGCCGCAGCGCCCCATCGGCGCCAGCATCGGCTTCCAAGGCGCCGGCCCGGACGCGAGCGAGCTCTTCGCCGAGCCGCCCAGCACCTACCTCCTCGAGGTCGACGCCCCCGCCGACGACGACGCCTACGAAGCCCTCATCGCCCACTTCGAAAACGCCGGCGTCTACCCCGAGATCATCGGCCACCTCACCGACACCGGCACCCTCACCGTGCAAACCTCCTGGAGCGGCTCGTTCACCCTCCCCGTTGAAGCACTCGCCAAGGCCTGGCTCGCGCCGCTGGATTGGTAACCCCACCGCCGCACGCCCGCGCCGCCCCGGACCCCGCGCAACTCCTCCCAGACCCAAAGACCGACAAGTCCTTCCAAACTCCGATTCCTCATTTTCGCCAGCAAAATCCAAGTTTTTCTGCTCGACTTTTTTCGCGGGCTCGGTATCTTCTTGCGAGGTCCCGGGGCACCGCCCCAGACCCAGTGACACCCGCGACGCCGGCCTGAGCGACCCGCGCCGCCGACACACCACCGAGGCAAGACGTTGCTGTCTGTGCCGCCCGCACCGCGGGACCGCGATGCCTGCGCCCACACCGCAACGCCCCCTCCCCATCACGCCGATGCGTTGAAGAAAGGAAGCCCATGCCGTCCCCGTTCACCCACGCCGCCCGTCTCGCCGTCCTCGCCCTCACCGCCCACGCCACCGCCAGCACCACCGGCATGGACTACACCGGCTCCTTCACACCCTTCACCTTCTTCGCCGGCTCCATGTACGGCTTCCACTTCCGCGCCACCAACGACATCGCCGTCACCGCCCTCGGCATGCTCGACCCCGGCCAGGACGGCATCCGCGGCGACGCCTTCCGCGACTTCAAGGAAGTCGGCCTCTTCAACAACACCACCCAGACCTGGCTCGCCATCGTCCAGCTCCGCACCGACGGCTTCGGCGACGGCCGCTACTGGTTCCAGACGCTCCAGCAGGAGATCGTCCTCAACCAGACCGACACCTACGCCGTCGTCGCCTCCGTCCCCACCACCAACCAGAACCGCGACGCCGTCATCGCCTCCATCCCCCTCGCCAACGCCGCGCCCGCCGCCGACATCCAGTTCATCAGCAGCGCCAACACGAGCCTCTTCAGCTTCAACCCCTTCGGGACCACCACCCTCCGCAGCAGCGTCGTCAACCCCGTGAACTTCACCAGCGCCTTCGGCCTCGGCGGCAACTTCCAGTACCGCGTCGTGCCCACGCCGGGCGCCGCCGCCCTCCTCACCCTCGGCGCACTCACCGCCTCCCGCCGCCGCCGCGCCTAATCAACCGGTCGCCTCCAAAGAGGCGCCGAACCGGAAACCACCGGCACCATCCAACCCGTCCAAACAACCCCACGGCCGGGGCCCACCCGCCCCGTCCGCGCTTTTCTTGCGCGCGATCGAACCCACCGCGCTCAAGGCTCCGGCGTCACGCCGCCCTCAGCCCCGCCTTCTCCCCCGCCCCCGCCCGCCTCGTCGCCCGCCGCCGCCAGCCCAAGCCGCCGCGCGACCTCCATCGACGCCCCCGTCCACGGATGCTCCCGCGCAATCGCGTTCAGCGACGCCACCGCCGCGTCCGTCCGATCCTCCGCCGCAAACGCTGCGTCGTGCGCCGCGAGCGCCTGCGCGGCCGCCTCGCCCGACGCACGCATCGCCTCGCGCCACGGCTCATCCACCCACCGCACGCCCTCGGACACCAGCGCCGCCGGCGGCATCCGCTCGTGCGGCATCCCCGGCACCACCTCCAGCCGCACCGGGTACTTCGCCCCCGCCAGCTTCTCCACCCGCTTCTCCATCTCCTCCAGGTTGTAATCCTTCGACCCCGAGATCGCGAACACCCGACGCCCCCGCGCCAGCGCCGTCTCCCCACCACCCGGCTGCGGCGAGTTCGCCGGCACGAACTTCCCGTCATCCAGCGGGATCCGGTGCCACGAGTTCAGCCCCACGATCGGCACCGCCCCGGCAAACCGCTCCGGGTACGCGTACTGCAGCATCGTCGAGCACCGCCCCCCGCCCGAAAACCCCGCCAGGTACACCCGCCGCCCGTCCACGACAAACCGCCGCTCCGCCGTCGCCACCGCGTCGAGCACCAGCTGCAGCCGATCAAAGATCGCCCGATCGTTCCCCGCGTTGTCCGCCCCGATCGCCATCAGCCCAAGCTCATCGAGCGCCGCCCCAAACTCATCGGGGATCCGCCACGCCTCGCTCGGGCTGATCCACACCACCACCCCCATCGCCCCGCCCGCCGCCGCCTCCCCCGCCGCGCCACTCGCCGGCAGGCGCACCCACATCCGCTCCGTCGCCAGGTCACGGCTCAGCGCCGGCGCGGTCAGCGTCGTGTCGCTCATCGCGAGCCGACGCCGGATCGTCTTCTCGTCCAGCACCTCGTCCGACGCCGCGTAGGGCCCCGGCAGATCCACCACCTCCCCGCGCGGCAGGCCCTCATCCGCCCACACCGCGTCCCACCCCGACGCGAGCGCGAGAAACCCCTCCTCCTCCAGCACCGCCACCCCGTCCACGCCCTCGCGCATCGCGAGCACCGCGCCCCCGGCCGTGCGCGAGAGCCGCACCGTCGCACGCGTCCCATCCGCAAAGACAAGCACCGCCGTGCCGATCGACTCCGCGGACCCGGTCGACACGCCCGCCCGCTCCGCGCTCCGCGCCAGCAACGCCAACCGCCCCGCCGCGCGGCCCTCGAGCGTCACGCGCACGCCCGCAAGCCGCACGAGCATCGGCGCATCAAGCCGCACGTCGAACCCAGCGTCAGGCCCCGCGCCCGCATCGCCCGCCACCAGATACACCCGCGCCGGCGACTCCCCCGCCTGCCGAAACACATCCCGCGGCGCCGCCCCCGCCCCCTGCACCGCCACCGCCCCAACCAGACCGATCACCCCCACCGCCGCCGCCATCCGCCCACCGATGACCCAACCCATAGCAACCCCTTCCCCCCACCCGCCCGCACCCCAACAAGCCGCCATCTTCCCGCCAAGCCGACAACACCACAAGGCCCCACCACCCGAATCCCTCAATGCCTTGATGCCTCGATGCCTCGATGCCTCCCCGCTCCATGCCCCCTCACCTCAACCCATACTCCTTCAACTTCCGGTACAGCGTCCGCTCCCCGATCCCCAGCAGCTTCGCCGTCTGCTCGCGGTTCCCGCCCGTCAGCTTGAGCGTCTCCCGGATCGCCCGCTTCTCAAGCTGTTCCAGGCTCGCCCCCGCGAGCGACGCACCGACGCCACCTGCGGCCCCGCCGCCCACGCCGCCGCCCACGCCTCCAACGCCCCCCGCCGCCGCGCCCTCGTCCCCCTCGGGCTCCTCCCCCGCGCGCACATCGTCGGGGATGTGCCGCACGTCCACCGTCACCGGCGCGGCGTCGTCCTCCGCCTCCCCGATCGCCACCACCACCATGCTCTGCACCACGTTCAGCAACTGCCGCACGTTCCCGGGCCACCCGTACGCCGTCAGCCGCATGAGCGCCGCGTCCGTGATCGCCGGCACCGCCCGCCCCTGCCCGCCCGCCATCGGCATCTGCGACGCAAACTTCGCCAGCGCGTGCCGCACGATCCGCGGGATGTCCTCCCGCCGCTCCCGCAGCGGCGGCAGGTGCACCTGCGTCCCCTTGATGCGGAAGTACAAGTCCTCCCGGAACCACCCCTCCCCCACCCCGCGCGACAGGTCCTTGTTCGTCGCGCTCACAAACCGCACGTCCACCTTCCGCGCCTCGTTGCTCCCGAGCCGCACCACGCGCTGGTCTTCCAGCACACGCAACAGCTTCGCCTGCATCGAGAGCGGCATGTCCCCGATCTCATCCAAAAACAGCGTCCCCCCGTCCGCGTGCTCAAACACCCCCTGCCGATCCTTCTCCGCCCCCGTAAACGCCCCGCGCACGTGCCCGAACAGCTCGTCCTCCAGCAGGCTCTCGCTCTGCCCCGCGCAGTTGAACGGCACAAACCGCTTGCCCTTCCGCCCCGAAAGGTCGTGCACCGCCTTGGCGATCAGTTCCTTCCCCGTCCCGCTCTCCCCGGTGATCAGCACCGGGATCGGGCTCGCCGCCACCGTGCGCACCGTCCGCAAGATCCGCCGCATCACCTCCGACCCCGCGACGATCCCGTTCTCCCCCGCCTCCTGCACCAGCGTGCGCAGCTCCCCCGCGTCCGCCCGCACCGCCACCTGCTCCGCCGCCCGGTTCACGAGCTCGCGGAACACCGCCAGATCCAACGGCTTCTCAATAAAGTCAAACGCCCCGTGAACCTTGAACGCCTCGCGGCTCGTGCGCACGTCCCCGTGCGCCGTCACCATGATGCTCCGCGCCTCGGGCTGCAACTGCGCCGCCGCCGCCAGCACCTTCATCCCCGCGTCGCCCCCGTCCGCCGCCGTCCCCGCGACCCCGGCCGACGAGGGCATCCGCAGGTCCGTGACGATCACGTCAAACGCCCCGTGCTTCAGCTCCTCAATCGCCGCCGCCACACCGTTCACAAGCGTGCACACATGCCCCGGCTTGCGCAGCGCCTCCGCCATCGCCTCCGCATGGTCAAGCTCGTCCTCGACAATAAGCACCTGCGCTGCCGTCACGGGAGTACCTCAGGGGGGGAAAGGAATTGGGAATGGGCACGAGGCAATGGGATCGGCCATCAGCCATCGGCCACTGGGGCGGCGTTCACCGAACGATCGACCGAATCCTTACCCGGCGGACACACCCAACGCACGCCTCCAAACGTCTGACGCCGCCCCCTCCATCCTCCTAAACACCGAAACACCTGAATGCCTGATTGCCTGAATGCCTGGATGCCTGGATGCCTGGATGCCTCGATGCCTCCATGCCTTTCCCACTCTGCCACTCTGCCACTCTGCCACTCTGTCACTTCCCCCCCCCCCCCCCCCCCCACCCCCCCCCCCCCCCCCCCCCCCCGCCCCCCCCCCCCCCCCCCCCCCCCCCCCC
>CAZCBN010000123.1:0-1257 GCA_964496975.1 uncultured Phycisphaeraceae bacterium | reverse complement strand
CGGCTCCGGCACCGCGCTCAGCCCCAGCAACTGCGCCACGCTCGCCTGCACCTGCGCCTTGCTCGCCCGACCGCTCCCCGTCACGCATTGCTTGATCAGCCGCGGCGCCAGCTCCAGCAGCGGCACACCCGCCCGCCGCACCGCCAGCACGATCACCCCGCGTGCGTGCGCCATTTTGATCGCCGTCGCCGGGAACGCCGCGTGGCTGAACACCGACTCCACCGCCACCGCGTCCGGCGAGAGCCGCCGCAGCGTCTCCACCACGTCCCGCTCCAGCTCCACCAGCCGGTCCCACCCAACCGCCGCCGGCTCCCGCCCCGCCTCGCCTTCCTCGCCCGCGACCCCCGCCAACCCGAGCCGGATCACGCCGGCCTCCACCACCCCCGGCCGCGCAACCTCCCCCTCCACACAGCCGTACCCCGTGCGCACCAGCCCAGGATCAAACCCCAGCACCCGCACGCCACCCTCCTGAGCAAGCCGCCTCTCCAACCCGCCCCGGGTGGGGCGGCTCTCCGAGCCGCCTCGGTTGTCGCCGCTCTTCACGCCGCCCCGGCCCCCGCACCCCTCACCCCCGCGCACCCCCAAAGTGCCGCAGCCAGTGCACCACCGTCTTGGCGAACACGTCCATCTCCAGGTTCACGCCCTCCCCCTCGCGCAGGTCGGCCAGCGTCGTCGCCTCCAGCGTCACCGGGATCAGCGCCACCTCAAGCCACTTCGCCCCAACGTCCAGCCCGGCCACCGTCAGGCTCACCCCCTCCACCGACACCGACCCCTTCGGCGTCACAAACTCCATCAGCCCCCCCGGCACGCCGATCCGCACCCGCCACTCCCCCTCCCCTACCCGCGCCGGCCGCACCACGCGCAGCACCTCCCCCATCCCGTCCACGTGCCCCTGCACCACGTGCCCGCCCAGCAGCGTGTTCACCGTGGCGCTGTGCTCCAGGTTCACCCGGCTTCCCACCGAAAGCCGCCCCAGCGTCGTCTTCGCGAGCGTCTCCGGCACCGCGTCAAACGCCAGCCGATCCCCCTCCCCCCCCGCCACGGTCAGGCAGCACCCGTTCACCGAGATGGATTCGCCCATCCCCGCCCGGTGCCCCCACCCCTGCACGTCTACCACGATCCGCCGCCCCGCGGGCGAGGCATCCGCCGCCGCCACCCGCCCGACCCATTGCACAAGCCCTGTAAACACGCCGCCAGCCTACACCCCCCCGCCCCCCCCCCCCCCCCCCCCCCCCCCCCCCCCCCCCCCCCCCCCCC
>CAZCBN010000122.1:0-10018 GCA_964496975.1 uncultured Phycisphaeraceae bacterium | reverse complement strand
ACCCCGGTGTCCGGGCAGGCGCGCCTGCGCCTCGTCAACCTCGGCGCCGACGCAGCGGGCTTCAACATCGACCGCATGACCTTCACGCCGACGCTCAACGCCTGCGGCGGCGACTTCGACGGGAACGGGGCGGCCGATTTTTTCGACGTGCTGTCCTACCTGGAACGGTGGGACGAACGCTCGCCCTTCGCTGATTTTCTGCCGAGCAACAACCCCGACGGGCAGTTCACCACGTCGGAGATCCAGGCGTTTCTCGCCCTCGTTGGCACGGGCTGCCCCTGAGATGAGCGGGCCCCCGCCGCGGCGTGCGGCGTTCTCGGCATGACACGACCTGATGAGGGGCGGCGCTGCAGGGCAGAGCCGCCCTTTTTCTTTTTTTGCTTGGGCCTCAAGCATGCCGGCACGGGCTGCAAGCCGGTGCCACAGAAGGCAAAGCCACGGGCCGCACGCATGGGCCGCCGGATGCCGCGACATTGCGAAAGAAAAAGGGCACTGTCGTGCGGACCGTGCCCTTGGGGAAGATCGCTTCGCGCGGCGCGGGCCCGCGCGGTCAGCGGACGGTCAGGGTCGCGGACTCGCCCGCGACGCGGACGGTGAAGGCACCGGGCTCGAACGTCGGCGTGCCGTCGCGGTCGGAGAAGGTGAGCGCCGTCTCGGGCAGGCGGAAGGTGAGCTCGCGCGACTGGCCCGCGGCGAGCTCGATCTTGTCAAAGGCCTTGAGCCGCTTCACGGCCGGCGTGACGGTGGCGACCTCGTCGGAGAGGTAGACCTGCACGACCTCCTTGCCGGGGCGATCGCCCGTGTTCGTGACGGTGACGCGCACGTCGATGCCGCGCTCGCCGGCGGCAGGTGTCGCGGCCAGGCCGCTGTAGGCGAAGGCGCTGTAGCCGATGCCGGCGCCGAAGGGGAAGAGGGGGTCGTAGCCGCGGGTGCCGTTGTCGCCGTCAAACGATTCGGAGTGCTTGTGGTCGTACGTGAGCAGGGCGTTGGTCGCGCGCGGGTAGGAGAAGGGCAGGCGGCCGCTGGGGTTCACCTCGCCCGCGAGGATCTCGGCGAGGGCCTGGGGCCCCTGCGGCCCGGGGTGGCCCGCCCATAGCACGGCCGCGAACTGATCGGCCACGGGCCCGAGCACGCGCGGCCGGTTCGTGACGAGCACCGCGATCACCGGCTTGCCCGAAGAAACGGCGGCCCACGCGAGCTGCTCCTGCGCCCAGCTCAGTTGCAGGTCGGAGATGTCGCCGATCTTTTCCGTCGAGGGAAGCTCGCCCAGGCACAGCACGACCACATCGGCCTGCACCGCGGCGGCGCCGGCGGCCTGCGGGTCGGCCGCGTCGGTGAAGGTCGCGCCGAGCGCGTAGGTCACGTTCGCCTCGCCGAAGCGGGCCTTCATCGCGTCCAGGATGGTGGGCGTCTTCGGGTAGTTTTCGGGCTTGGTCCCCTGCCAGCCGAAGGACCACGAGCCGTAGACGGGCACGAGGTCGTTCGCCGCGGGGCCGGTGACGAGGATCTTCGCGTCGGGCTTCAGCGGCAGCACGCCGCCGTTGTTGCGGAGCAGCACGATGCCCTCGCGGGCCGCGGCGAGGCTCACGTCGGCCGAGACCTGGGAGCCGATCGCGTTGGCCGCCGCCTCGTCGGCGAGGGGCTTCTCAAAGAGGCCCAGCTCTTCCTTGAGCCGCAGCACGCGGCGGACGGACTCGTCCACCCGCGACTCGGAGAGCCGGCCTTCCTTCACGAGCTCGACGATGTGGCGGGGGAAGTCGGTCGTGTAGGGCGTCATCGAGAGGTCGATGCCGGCGTTCACGGCCATCAGCGCGGCCTCTTTCTGGTCGGCGGCGACGTGGTGGAAGTTCACGAGCTTGATCACGTCCTCCCAGTCCGTCACGGCGACGCCGTCAAACTTCAGCTCGTCGCGCAGCAGCGTGGTCAGCACGTGCGGGTCGGCGTGCACGGGCACGCCGTTGATCTCGCCCGAGTTGATCATCACCGTGCGCAGGCCCGCCGCCATCGCGGCCCGGAAGGGCGGGACGAACACGTCGTGCAGCTCGGCGGCCGAGATCATCGCGGGCGTGCGGTCGCGGCCCGTGCGCGGGGCGCTGTAGCCCAAAAAGTGCTTGCCGCAGGCGGCGAGCACGGTGTCGCCCGCGAGGGCCGTGCCGGCGTCGGACCACGGCGCGTCCCCCTGCATGCCGCGCACCGCGGCGGCGGACATCGCGGCGCCGAGCGTCGGGTCCTCGCCGAAGGTCTCGAAAACGCGCGACCACGCCGGCTGGCGCATCACGTCCATGACGGGCGCGAAGTTCCACGGGATGCCGACGGCCCGCGTCTCGGCGGCCGTCACCGCGCCCGCGGCCCGGGCGAGGGCGGGGTTCCACGTCGCGCCCAGGGTGAGGTTGTGCGGCATGATCGTCGCGCCGCGGACGTAGTTCGCCCCGTGCACGGAGTCAACGCCGTAGAGGATGGGGATGCCCAGCCGCGTGTCCTTGGTGGCGACGCGCTGGATGTCGCCGATGACCGAGCGCCAGTGCTGCGGCGTGAGGTCGCGGTCAAAGGTGTTGATGATCGAGCCGACGTGGGCGGTCACGATCGCGTCGCGCACCTTGGCCTGGTCGAGCGAGTGCCGCGTGGTGGCCGTCTCTTCGCTGGCGGAGAGCGGGGCGAGGGTGAGCTGGGTCATCTGCCCCGCCTTCTCCTCGAGCGTCATGCGGGCGAGCAGGGCCTCGATGCGGTCGCTCGCCGCGGGGGCGAAGCCGGCGAGCGCGGCGACCGCCGCGGCCGCCAGACCGCGCGGGAGCGCGGCGGCGAAGGGTCGGGACAGGGCCGACAGACGGACGGCGGGCGCAGAAAACGCGGCGTACGGCATGGTGGGGTTCTCGCTCTGGGCCGCCGCGACGGGGCGGTTCGGCCGATTCTCGGTCCGGCCCGGGCAGTATGACGAGTTCATGCCGCGCGGGTTTGTATGGATTGTGATTGGGTTAAACGCTGTGGCGTGCGATCGTTCCGGCCGTCTCGGCCCAACGATTCGGGCGTCACGGTTGAAATCGCCGCACGCGGCGAAGTCTGTGCATGAATGCTGTGAGAAATCGGAATCGAAACACTTTCCCGATCGTTTCATTTTGTTACGATATCGGCGTCGGGGGACGGCTTCCACCCGGCAAAGAAAACGCTTCCGGTCACCCAAACGGCCGGCGGCAGGGACGGGCGTCGGCGGGCAGGATCGGTTCGGGCCGCGCACGAACGGGCACGGACCCCATGGCACCGTCCGCCCGGGCGGGTCGCCGCAGCCGGAAGCCGCACGGACGGGCGAACGGGCCGAGGAGACGCGATGGGCCGGGGACAAGGCACAAGTGTGCGGCAGATGGCCAAGGCGCTGGACGTCTCGGTCGCGACCGTTTCCAGGGCGCTGAACAACCACCCCGAGGTGGCGGCCGACACGCGGGAGCGGGTGCTCGCCCTCGCGGCCAAGTCCAACTACCAGCGCACCCGCGTGAAGGACACGCGGACCAAAACCATCGGCCTGCTCTACCCCTCCTCGCCCGTCGTCAGCACGCTGGGCACCTTTGAGTCGGCGCTGCTCGCGGGCATCATGCGGGGCCTGCGCGAGCAGCGGTACTCGCTCGCGATCGTGGACGCCGAGCACGAGCGGCACCCGGGTGAAACGCTCGCGGCGTTCGTCCGGCGGAAGGGCATCGCGGGTGTTCTGGTGCGCACGCCGGGCGCGGGCCCGGGCCTTGCGGAAGAGGTCGCCTCGCTCGACATCCCCGCCGTGCTGCTCGCCGATCGCACGGACGACGACCGCCTGCACTACGTCTACTCCGACTCGGGCCCCGACAGCACGCGGGCGGTGCAGCACCTGGCGCAGCTCGGCCACCGGCGCGTCGGCCTCATCATCCACGAGGTGATCGACCACGACCACCAGGACCGCCTGCGGGGCTACCGCGCCGGCCTGGAGGCCGCGGGCCTCGCCTTTGACGAGTCGCTCGTGATCACCAACGACTCCAACTACGTGGACTCGGGCGCGCGGGCGCTTGATTCGCTGCTCGCCCGCGACCCCTCGGTGACGGCCGTGTACGTCACAAACCCGCTCGCCACCGTCGGCGTGCTCCACCGCTGCCTGGCCCGCGGCATCCGCGTGCCCGAGCAGTTCAGCGTCGTGGGCTTTGACGACTGCGACTCGCGGTTCCAGACCTACCCCAACTACACCGCCGTGCTGCAGGACGCCGGGCAGATGGGCCACGACGCCGCCGCCTGGATCAGCCGCCGCCTCGAAGGGCTGGGGCCCGAGACCTTCCGCGTCCGCCGCGCCACCACGCTCAGCGTGCTGAACACCACGGCCCCGGCGCCGCGGTAACGCACCCAAGCTCGCACGCCCCGCGGCTACACCGCCTCGAAGGGCTGGGGCCCGAGACCTTCCGCGTCCGCCGCGCCACCACGCTCAGCGTGCTGAACACCACGGCCCCGGCGCCGCGGTAACGCGCCCACGCTCGCACGCCCCGCGGCTACACCGCCACGCCGTGCCGGCGCAGCGCCATCCGCATCTGGGCCGCGGTGTCGCCTGTCGGGTCGATGCGTTCGGCCCGCCAGCCCAGGGCCCGGGCCGCCTCGCCGTTCTCGGGCAGATCGTCAAAGAACAGCACCTCCGCCGGCTGCACGGGCCACCCCTCCGCCGCGACGACGCGGAGAAACCCGTCGTACGCCTCGGCGTTGGGCTTCACGGCCCGCAGGTCCTGGCTCGCGCACGGGTGATGCGTCCGCGTGATGGCGGGGAAGTCCGCGAGCCGCCGCCGCCAGTGCCGCTCGTTCGTGTTGCTCAGCACGCCGGTGCGCAGGCCCGGCACGGCCCGCAGGGCCTCGATCAGCTCGCGCACGCCCGCGTACTCGCCGAGGAGCCACGCGTCGTGGATGCGCATGACCTCCTCCGGCGTGTAGACGCCCCCCATCGCGCGGCTGGTCGCCTCGAAGAACTCCGCCTCGCCGATCGCCCCGACCTGGTACGCCAGCGACGCCCCGCGGCGGACGTTGTACAGCTCGGGCGTCTCGGGCAGCGAGCGCCGGTCAAGCCCCGCCGCGGCGACGCCCTCGTCCATCGAGCGGCAGATGCGCAGCACCACGCCGCCCCAGTCGAACACCACGAGTCGGACCGGCGGCGGGCTGGTGGGCATGGGGACGCGGGCTCCTCGTGTGGTTCGCCGGGCTCGCTGCGTGCGGTCACTCGGCCTGTTCATCGTCGTCGTCGGCTGCGTTGGCGTCTGGGTTGGCGTCTGGGTTGGGCCCCGTGCGAAGCCCGCTCGGCAGGCGGTCCAGCTTCATCACCTCGGCCATGACGGCCGTGGCGAACGCCCCGCGCGGCAGGTCGAACGCGCACCGCACGTACGACCCCCGCTCGTCCACGCCCCCCTCCACCTCGACGTTGCGCAGCGCGATCCGCAGCGGCCGACGCGTGCCGCCGAGCATCTCCCCCGCCCGGCCCCGCACGCGGTCAAAGTCCTCGATCGAGACGCCGATGCGCCGCAGCGCCGCGACCTCGCGCTCGTCCACGGCGAGCGAGGCCCGGCGCATGTCGTACCCCCACATCGGCCCCGACGGGCTCAGGATGAAGCTCTCGAACCGCTGACGCAGCCCCTCGTCCGCCAGCGTCTCGGCGTTGATCGCCACGCCCCCGTGCCCGCCCGCGCCCACCGCCACATCGCCCGGCTCCAGCACGCCCAGCGTGCCCGCGAGCAGCCGCTCGTCCAGCACGGCGTTGAACACCGCGCTCTGAAACGCCGAGTGGTAGTAGCCGATGATCTCCGGCTCGATCGCGTCCACCGCGAGCTCGGCGCTCTCGCCGTTCGCGAGCGCCCCGAGCACGGCCCGCTCGGTCGTAAAAAGCCGCGGCATCGCCTCGCGGGCCTCGGCGTACTTCCCCTCGGCGAACAACGCGCGAGACTCCCGCTGCTGCGGCGGCGCGTCGGCGTGCGGCGCCAACAGGAGCCGCACCGCCTCGTCAAACTCAAAGCGGATCAGCGCCCGACCGATGAGGTGGTTGTTCGACAGATAGCCGAACCGCTGCTCGCCGAATCGGTCGGGCACGCCCTGCGCGGCGAGCCGCTCCAGCACACGCCGCGCGATCGTCACGCCCGTGGCCGGCACGTCGCGCACGCGGATGGAGAACCGGTTGCCCGCCAGGTGCCCGCGGCGGATCTTGTTGGTGTGCAGGTCGGCCCACAGCACGGTGAGCTGCTGGTGCGTGAAGGAGGGGAAGTCCTCGGGCTTCTTCCCCGGCGTGTGCACGCTGATGATCTGCCGCGTGATCGCCCGCTTGTCCTTCAGCCCCGCGTACCCCACCGCGTGCCGCGGCACGCGGAAGTGCCGCGCCACCGCCGCGACCATCTCCATCGCCGTCATCGCCCGCTTCTCCACCATCAGGTAGATGTGCTCCCCCTCGCCGCAGGGGAGGTAGAGCGGCAGCTCCTCGACGATGAAGTCCTCGGGCTTGCGCTTCAGCGACCCGCCCAGCGGCGGGATGTCCTCCGTCAAGTAGGCGGCCGGCACGATGTGCGGGCTGGTGTCGATCTGCACGCAGAAGCTCCCTCGCACGCTGGGCGCCGCCGCGGGAAGGCCCCGCCGGCGGCGGAGGCTCAGGCCGGGTCGCCGCCCAGGCTCTCGAGCACGTGCTCGGCCACAAAGATCGGCACGCCCACGCCCACGCCCAGGGCGATCGCGTCGCTGGGCCGGCTGTCGACCTCGACCACCGACCCGTCCGCGGCCGAGAGCCGGAGCTGCGCGTAAAACGTGTGCTCGTTCAGATCGTTGATCACCACCGACTCGAGCCGGGCGCCCAGGCCCTCGATCACCGATGCGAGCAGGTCGTGCGTCTGGGGCCGCTTGATCGGCACGCCCTTCAGCCGCCGCTCGATCGCCTGCGCCTCGGGCAGGCCGATGACGATGGGGAACGTCCGCGCCGCACCGCCGCCGCTCTCCGATGCGAACGCGTCCGCGCCGTCAACCCCGTCCGCGCCGCCGGCCGCGTCGGCCCCCTCAGCCACCTCGCGCAGCTCGATGATCTGGTGGTCCACCAGCTCACGGATCAGGATGCGCGACAACTCCATGCGCACCAGCATACGTGCCCCTTCCCGCCCGACGGGCCGACCAAAATCCCCCGTCCCCCGCCCCCGCCCAACACCCACGCCCAACACCGACACGCGCCGTGACGCGCCCCGTCCGCAACCGTAGGGGCGCCGGCCGACGCCAAAGCCGCCGATTCAGCAGTCACGCTTACGGCGGCCCGTCGTCACCGGGACGGGCCCGCGGTCGGCGATCGGCCGCCTCGTCCGCGTGCGTCGCGCCGCCCTCGGCGTCCCACCCGGCGCACGGCTCATCGGCCACCCGCCCGAACCGCTGCAGCAACGCCGGCGGCACCCCCAGCGACGCGATCAACGCCTCGCCCACGTACGCCTGCGCCTCGAGCGTCGCGAACCCGTGCTTCAGCCCGCAGAAGGTCAGCGTGATCGTCGCCCGCACCGCGGCGCCCGTGTCCCCTTCCGCGTCAGCAGCCGTCTCGCCGCCGATGGGCTCGCCCGTATCGGCGTCCAGCCCCGAGGGCACATCCGCCGACAGCACCAGCACGCCCATCTCCGCCAGCGCGTTGATGGCCGCGATTGCGCCACGCGCCGCCCCACGCACCGACCCAGGCACCGACCCACGCACCGACGCACGCCCGGCACCGCCCGCGCCCGTCCCCAGCACCGCGTCCACCACCACGTCGGCCCCCAGCGCCTCGGCGGCGCGCCGCACCGCCGCCCGCGCCCCGGCCTCGTCCGTCGCGATCTCGATCGGCACGCCGCAGAGCCGCGCCGCCCGCGCGTTCACGCCCGCCGCGCCGGCCAGCTCCCCCTCGGCCCGTGTCCCCACCACCGCGACCTCAAGGCCCGCCGCCGCGAGGTGCCGAGCCGCCGCGTACCCGTCGCCCCCGTTGTTCCCCGGGCCGCACACGACCAGCACCCGCTCGCCCCCGCCGATCTCGAGCAGCCGCCGCGCCGTCTCGGCGAGCGCCGCCCCGGCGTTTTCCATCAGCACGGCGGTCGTCAGGCCGAACTCTTCCGCCGCGAGCCGGTCGATCTCCCGCATCTCGGCGCTGGAAAACGTCCGTGCCGGCAGCCGCAGCGGCCGGCCCATGGCGTCGGTCCAGCCGATCGGCGCGTCGTCGCCGAACGGGTCCGGGGCGCCCGAGTCCGCGGCGTGGTCTTCCGCGCCGGGCCCCGGCTCGTCGTCCCGATGAAAGCCCGACATGCCCCCGCCGCGGCCTCGCATGCCCAAAGTGTAAGGCCCGCCCGGCGACATCGCCTTGGGCCGAGTACGCTGGCCCGCCGTGTTGGACCCCGTCGCGCCCTTCTGGCTCCAGGCTCTGCTCGTGGTGCTCGCCCTCGCGGCCTTGGGGAACGCCGTGTACTGGGCCGTCGTCCTGCACCGCGTCCACCAGACGCAGCGCCGCTTCCCCACCGCCGCCGACGGCCGCCGCCTCGCCGACACGCCGGCGGTCTCCCCCGCCGCACCCGCCCCGAGCGTCCTCGTCGTCGCCCCCGCCCACAACGAGGCCGACGTCATCGAGGCCCTCGTCCACTCCCTCCGCGCCCAAGACCATCCAAACTTTCACGCCGTCATCGCCTGCGACCGCTGCACCGACAACACCGCCGGCCTCGCCCGCCGCGCCGCCTACGGCGACCCCCGCCTGCGCGTCGAGACCATCGACCACTGTCCCGAGGGCTGGGCCGGCAAGGTCAACGCCGTGCACCAGGCCCTGCTCCGCTCGCCCCACGCCGCAGACGCCGACCTCCTCCTCTTTACCGACGCCGACTGCCGCCTGCACCCCGCCTGCCTCCGCGCCGCCTCGGCCCTGCTTGATGCCCAGCACCTGGACATGCTGAGCCTCCTGCCCGACCTCGACGCCCCGGATTGGTTCGAGCGCACCGCCCAGCCCGTCGCCGGGTTCGAGCTCATCCGCCAATACCCCCTCACCCGCGTCAACCGCGCCGACGCCCGCCAGCGAGCCTTCGCCAACGGCCAGTTCATGCTCTTCCGCCGCGCCGCCTACCACGCCATCGGGGGCCACGAGCCCGTCCGCGACGAGCTCCTCGAAGACATCGCCCTCGCCCGCCGCATCAAGTCCGCCGGCCTCCGGGGCGGCCTGCTCCTCTCGGGCGGCATGCTCCGCTGCCGCATGTACCGATCCTGGCCCGCCTTCCGCCGCGGCTGGAAACGCATCTACACCGAGGCCGCCAACCGCCGCTCCGACCGCCTCCGCCTCGCCGCGCTCCGCCTGCTCACCACCGGGCTCGCGCTCCCCGCCGCCACCGTCCTGCTCGCCCTGCTCGCCGTCTTCCGCATGGCCCGCGCCGGGGGCGAAGACCGACCCGCCGCCGCGCTCCTGCTGCTCGCCGCCGTCTCGCTCACCACCTGGCTCCTCGGCGCGGCGCGCCTGCTGCGGCACGCCCGCCTCCCCGCACGCCTCGCCCCCGCCTGGCCCGTGGGCGTCTGGCACGTCGCGTCGATTTTGCGCGACGCCGCCACCGACCTGCGCACCGGAACACCCACCGCCTGGGGGGGCCGCACCTACGCCCGCCCCGACCGCGCCGCCGAGGCCCGACCATGAAGCTCCGCCGCCGCCCCCCAGACCTTCACCTCGACATGACGCCGCTCATCGACGTCGTCTTCCTGCTGCTCACGTTCTTTGTCTTCGCCCTCGTCCTCATGGTCCGGGCCGACGTCCTCGACGTCGCCCTGCCCGAGCTCACCAGCGGCCGCCCCGCCCGATCCGAGCCCGCCATCACCGTCACGCTGGACCAGGCCGGCGCCGTCTTCCTCGACGGCGAGCCCACCGACGCCGCCGATCTGCCCCGCCTCATCGAGGCCCGCCGCGAGGCCCACCCCGCCGCCCCCCTGCTTCTCGCCGTCGATGAGCGCGCGGCCGCGGGCGATCTCCTCCGCATCACCGACACCCTCGTCGGCGCCGGCCTGGGCGAGTTCTCGGTCATCGGCCGCC
>CAZCBN010000121.1:0-10163 GCA_964496975.1 uncultured Phycisphaeraceae bacterium | reverse complement strand
GAGCTGGGTTCAGACCGGCGTGAGCCAGGTCGGTCCCTATCTGTTGTGGGCGTTCCAGACTTGACAGGAGTCAACCTTAGTACGAGAGGACTGGGTTGGACCCACCCCTGGTGATCCAGTTGCACCGCTCGGTGCACCGCTGGGTAGCTACGTGGGGCAGGGATAACCGCTGAAAGCATCTAAGCGGGAAGCCCCCCTGGAGATTATGTCTGGTTGCAATAGCGAAAGACCCCCGGTAGACCACCGGGTTGATAGGCCGCACGTGTACGGGCTGAGAGGCCTTCAGCGGAGCGGTACTAACGGTCGAAGGTCTGTCCACTCCTGCCAGCCGCCGCGGCTGGTCGTGCCGTCGCCCTTTGGGTGTTCGGTTCGGTCACGCGGTCGCGCTGCGAGTGCTTGCAGGCACTCCACTCGTCGTATCCGGCTTGTCGCCGGGCTGTGCTCCTCGGAGCCCGGTCCGGCGGCGTGCCGCGGATCGTGAGAGATCACGTTCCTGCGGTTTGTCGGTGACCATTGGTGCGGGGAAACACCTGTTCCCATCCCGAACACAGCAGTTAAGACCGCACCGCCGATGATACTGCCCTGCGGGAAAGTAGGTCATCGCCGACTTTTGGGCCTCAAGGATTCAAACCCTTGGGGCCCTTTTCATTTTTGCTTCTCCCGTGGCCGGTCGCAGCGATTGGGCCCGCCGGCTGACCTTCGCCTGTCGGCTCGCGCGATCGGGCATCTTCGGCTCTTCTCTCGTGCGTCGGGTCGCGATGCCGCTGACCGGCCTTCCGTTCGCAGCGTTCCGTCGCGGCCTCGGTTTCGGCGTCGCGCAGCGTTGTCTTGTTCGCTGCGGCGGCGCGTTGACACGGACTTGCGCACCGGTGCGTCCGCGGATGTCTCATGAGCGCCCTCGGCCGTATGTCCAGCATGTGCGGCCCATGCGGCGGACGTCTGTAGCTCACGCGCGGACGCATCACGACGGTCGCGGCGCCGGTCGCGGTTTGGTGGACCAGGTCGTCTCCCTGCTTTCGCCTTCACTCCGGCCGCTTTGACATCTTGGTCTTCCCCGCTCGGCCTTGTGTCGGGCGGCGCTCCTTGGGCAGCGCGGGCCTACCGAGGTACGCTCCTCGCGATGCAACTCCCGGCTATGGCCACGGCGGCTGAGGGTGCTCGCGTGGCGGGGACGGCTTCGCCCGTGTCCCCGCCGGTCCGTGAGTCTGGGGTTGTTTGCCGAGTGCCGCTGGATGTGCTGCGCGAGCCGCCGCTGTCGCGTGTGGGCTGTTTGGTGAGTCTGCTGGTGTGCGGCGTGAGCGTTGCGGTGATGGGGCTGCTGTACGCGACGCTCGGTGGCGAGTGGGTCGCTTTCGCGGCGATCCCGATCGTGCTGCAGGTCTTCGTGCTCATGCGGCGGCGTCGCGTCAATCTCGCTCGCGCGGTCATCCGGCGGGACCGGCGGCGTTGGCGTGACGCGACGAACTGGACCATCGCGAGCGCGAGGCGCAGGTTTCGGCATCGCAATGGGCGGGCCTACGCGACGTTTGCCAAGAAGTCGCTCCAGCGGGGGATGGCGGTCTTGTTGTACGGCGTGACGTGGCCGGCGGAGGGTGCGGCGTCGACAACGCCAAGCGACGCCTCGCCGGCCGTCGCGGATGATCCGGCGGAGGCGATTCAGCTCGATGAGAGTATCGACCTGGTGTCGGGGCCGCGGCGGTATCTGAACCCGCAGAAGATGTATCGCCGCGACATCCTGAACGCGTTGCTCGCGGCGTATCTCTTCGCTGTCGCCATCAACGTGGTGTGGCGTGCGACGTACCCGATACCAATCCTTGTGACGTTCCCGCTGGCGCTCGCCGCCATGTGGCTGTTCCGGCGCCATCGCCTGGGCCGGTGGGAGGCGTTGCTGCCCCTCCAGATTCGTTCGGTCGTGGTGACGCCCGGACGTGTGGAGTTCACGTCGTACGGGCGGACGGTGGAGTTTCGGCGCGCGGACTCGGTCATCGTGCTGCAGCCGTCGTGGTCGCTGGAGAGCTACAAACTCGCTACGCGGGTGCCGGCGGAGCGGCGGCCGATCATGATCTGGTTTGTTCGACAAGACGGCGTGGCGCGCTTCTTCGGCGTGGACGGTGAGCGGAACCCGTCCATTGAAGATGTCATCCTTCGTTGGTTCGCAGAGCCGGATACGCCGGCGCCCGCGGCCTTGAAGGATGCCATCACGGGCGGTCGTGCGGCTTCGGCGACTGTTGAGCGGCCGCTCTCGGCGACGGAACGGGGGCAGGCATGAAGGTGATGCGGAGCAAGCGGCGGTCCGGCATCGCGACGAGCGACGAGGCGCTGCGCTGGCGATCGGTGTCGCCGAGGGTGGCGTGGTCGCCCGGGGTATCGGTTGCCAGTCCTTCGACATGGACTTCGATAGGCGGTGAATCGTGGGCCTTCATCCTCGCATTGCCGCTCATTCTCCTTTTCCGCTTCGGCAATCTGCTGCTCGCGTTGTGTGGGTTGCTGATGGGGCTTGCCGTTCACGGAATCATTCTTGCATTCGTCGTGGTCGGGCATCGCCTCGGCATGGCGAACGAGCTCAAGAAGTCGGAGCAGCTACGGCCCGAGTACCCCATGGCCGCACGCGTGACGCTGTTTCGGTTGCGCCGACGGTTCGGCGTGCCGCGGCGGGTGTCACGTGTGGTGGCGTGCCGGCGGTTGGTGCGTGCGGCGCGTCGGTGGGGCGTCGATGTCGTGGTGGCGGGTCTGCCGGCGGTGTCGCTCGCGGGCGTGGAGCGGCATGAGGAGATCGACCTTGTGAGCGGGTCGCGACGCTTCGCGGGTCGGCGTCGCGTCCGGCTGTCCGACTTCGCGATCCTGCCTGTGGGCCTCTATTTTCTCTTGGTGGCACCGGAGTGGCTCGGCCTCAGCTCAGACACGGTGTGGATGGTCGGCGGTGTGGCATTGCTCGCGGTGACGGCAGTAATCATCTACTACCGCCTGCGCGGCTTCAGCTCGCCCGGTTCGATCTCGCCGGTGCAGACCGCGACGTTCGTCGTCATGCCGGGGCGGGTGGAGACCACGGGTCACGGGCACGCCGCGGCGTATGAGGTCGGGACAAGCGTGTTGCTTGTAGAGCCGTACCTCAAGGTGCCGTGGCGAAATCACCCGTCCAGCGATGCACGGCAATGGGCGGCGACGCTTGTGCGGAAGGACGGTGCGGAGGCCGTTCGGGTATTTCGGGGGGATGACAACCCCGGGCTGGCGGATCTGATCGGGCGGTGGGTGCGGGCCTGACCGAACCCGCGAAACAGCTCGCGCGGGCGCGAACAGCGATCGGTGCGCGTCGTAGAATGAAAGCGTTTTCTCAAGGCGAATGTCGCGCCGTTCCGATGCGACGGGGGCCGCGTGCCGATGGCATGCACGGGACCCCGATTCTCGACCGACCGTCCCTGACATCCCGCGTGATGAGGAGCCGACCATGAACCACGGGTCTGTTGCGTCTCGTCCCTCGCTTCGGTTGTACGACGGCGACGCCGACGTGCTGATGCACGCTGAGACGGATCATCGCGTGACCCTGCTGCCGGAGGGCCCCACGCGGCTCGAGGCGTCGCGGACCATCCGCATCATGTGGGGCCAGCAGATGCTGCGCGACGTGGTCGACGGCCGATACCGCGCGGTGGTGTGCGGCGTGAACGACCGGGACAATACCCACGGCATCGTCGCGCAACTGGTCAATCTTGTGCGCACGAGCCAGTGGAGCGTCGCGAGCGTGACGAGCTACGCGAAGATGTTCCAGGACGCCGTGGGCGTGCACGCGGCGCACGACCGCGAGCCGTACGTGCTGAAGTACGACCTGGACGGGCTGCTGATCCTCGCGTTGCTCCGACCGGCGGGGCGGGAGCACTTCACGCTGGCGGATCTGTCGCGCGGGTTTGAGACGGTGGCGCGCATGCTCCGCGGCCGGGCGGAGCGCATGCCGGTCGCGAGCGTGAGCTTCCTGGGCGCACGCTCGAACCGCCTGCTGGAGGCGGACGGCAGCGAGCCGACGTTCGAGAGCGTTCTGCGCACAATGCACGAGGCCGGCTTCCGCGGCGATGTGTACCCGAGCCCGAGGCTGTGGGACCACGGCAACGTGGGCGTCTTCCCAACGTACCCGTTCCCCGAGAGCGTGGACCGCATGCGCGGCGGAAGCAGCTGAACACCGGGTGACGCGTCGCGTGCGCACGCGGCCTGCGGATGGCGGGACGCGGACGCGGGTTTCCCGAGCGAAACTGTGCGCGGCGCGGGCGGCGGTGCACGGTGCGGTGGTACACTCGCGACGCGGCGGGCAGCACGCCGCGCGGGAGATGTGCCATGCTTGTTCGTGCGTTGTCGGTGCTGGTGCTCGCGGCGTGCCTCGGGGCAGTGTGCCTGGGGTCTGTGGGCTTGGCCGCGCAGGCGGCGCCGGACGCCGACGGCGAGCCGCTCGACGTCGCGAGCCCCGATGGCCGCGTCCGCGTGCGGGTTGCCGTCGATGCGGGCGGCGTGCCGACGTATGCCGTGACGGTCGGGACGCGGCGCGTCGTGGAGCCCTCGCGGCTCGGCCTGACGCTTCCATCGGCGGACCTGACCCGCGGGCTCGTGCTGCGCGGCGTGTCGGCACCGGAGACGGTGCGCGATGAGTACAGCGTGCTGACGTCCAAGCGGCAGCGGAGCGTGTACGAGGCGACGCGGCGCGTGTTCAGCCTGGCCGACGCCGCGGGTCGGGCGGTTGATGTGGTGGTGCAGGTGTCGAACGACGGGGTTGGGCTGCGGTACGAACTGGCTCGGACGGACGCTGGGGCGGACGACTCGGGTGAGGACGTGCGGTCGGAGGCGACGGAGTTTGTGTTCGCGTCGGGCACGCGGGCGTGGCTTCAGCCGCTCGCGGAGGCGAAGAGCGGCTGGAACCAGACGAACCCGTCGTACGAGGAGTTCTTTGAGCAGAACGTCGAGGTCGGGCACGCGTCGCCGCCGCACGCGCCGGCGGGGTGGGCGGTGCCGGCGTTGTTCCGCGTGGGTGACGAGTGGGTGCTCGTGAGCGAGACGGGCGTGGGGCGGGGCCACTGCGGGTCACGATTGGTGAACGGCGAGGCGGCGGGCGCGTACCGCGTCGGGTACCCCGATGCGCGGGAGGGCGTGAACGGCGCGGGGCATCTGCCGACGACGCGGGGTGATGCAGCACGCGGCGGTGCGCGCGCGGTGGCGTGGCGTTCGCCGTGGCGGGTGATCGTGGTGGGGGGGCTCAAAGCGGTGATGGAGTCCACGCTCGGGCTGGACCTTGCGGAGCCGGCGCGGGGCGACGGCGCGGGGTGGATCAAGCCGGGCGCGGCCGCGTGGAGCTGGGCGCTGCTGAAGGACGAGCACACGGTGGAGAGCACGCAGCGGCGGTACGTGGACTTTGCCGCGGAGATGCGCTGGCCCTATGTGCTGATCGACGCGCAGTGGGATCAGCAGATCGGGTACGACCGGATGGCGGAGATCGTGCGCGACGCCGGGGCGAAGGGCGTGGGTGTGTGGCTCTGGTACAACTCGGCGGGGAGCTGGAACACCACGCCGCAGACGCCGCGGGACGCGCTGGTGGACGCCGAGCGCCGGCGGGCGGAGTTCGCGCGGATCCGCGCGATGGGTGTGGTGGGGGTGAAGATCGACTTCTTCGGCGGCGACGGCCGGTCGATGATCGAGCACTACCTTGACATTCTGGACGACGCGTGGGAGGCGCGGCTGCTGGTGAACTTTCACGGGTGCACCGTGCCGCGCGGGTGGACTCGGACGCACCCGCACCTGCTGACGATGGAGGCGGTGCGGGGCGTGGAGTACTCGACGTTCGAGCAGGGGAGCGCGGACCGGCTGCCTTCGTACGCGGCGATGGTGCCGTTCACGCGGAACATCTTTGAGCCGGCGGACTTCACGCCGATGGTGCTGGACCGCATCCCGGGCATCGAGCGGCGGACGACGAGCGGGTTTGAGCTCGCGACGGCGGTGCTCTTCCGGTCGGGCGTGCAGCACTATTCGGAGGGGCCGGAGGGCGTGGCGAAGGCGCCGGCGGAGGTGCGGGAGCTGCTGCGCACGCTGGACGCGGTGTGGGAGGAGTCGGTGTTTCTTGAGGGTTTTCCGGGCGAATCCTGCGTGATGGCCCGGAAGAGCGGCGGGCGGTGGTACGTCGCGGGGATCAACGCGACCGACGCGGCGCGCACCGTGACGGTCGATCTGTCGGCGCTGCCGCAGCGTGGCCGCGGGGGGACGCTGATCGCGGACGGGCCCGGGGGGAACCTGTCGTTCGACGTGCGCCCGGTGCTCGCGGCGGGGGAGGGCGGCGGCCGGGTGGAGGTGCCGATGGCGGCGCGGGGCGGGTTTGTGATCGTGCTGCAGGACGCGGCGCAGTAGTCAGCCCCGCGCGATCGGCATGCGGCGGCCGGTGCCGAAGGCGACGGTGGTGACCTTGAGGCCCGTGGCGGCCTGGCGACGCTTGTACTCGTTGCGGTCGATGAGACGGCAGACGCGTCGGACGACGGCCGGGTCAATGCCCGTGGCGGCGATGATGGTCGCGGCGTCCTCGCGGCGCTCGACGTGGCGCTCGACGATCGCGTCGAGTGTGTCGTAGTCGGGCAGGCTGTCGGAGTCCCTTTGATTGGGCGCGAGCTCGGCGCTGGGCGGCTTGGTGAGCGTGCTCTCGGGGATGGGCGGGTGCGCGAAGCCGAGGGCGGCGTGGTTCGCGTTGATCCATCGGCTGAGCGTGTAGACGAGGGTCTTTGGGACGTCGGAGAGGACGGCGAGGCCGCCGTTCATGTCGCCGTAGAGGGTGCAGTAGCCGACGGCGAGCTCGGACTTGTTGCCGGTGGTGAGGACGATGGCGCCGGTGCGGTTCGAGAGGGCCATGAGCAGCGTGCCGCGGACGCGGCTCTGGAGGTTTTCCTGCGTGAGGTCGGGCTTTGGCTCGCCCAGGAGGGGCTGGGCCAGCTCGCTGAAGGCGGGGTTGAGGGCCTCGGCGAAGCCGCAGAAGGCGGGCTCGATGGAGATGGTGGGGCAGTCGATGCCGAGGGTGTGCGCGAGGGCGATGGCGTCGGCGCGGCTGTGGTCGCTGCTGTAGCGCCCGGGCATGCTGACGCCGGTGACGTGCTCGGGGCCGATGGCGGCGACGGCGAGGACGGCGGTGAGCGCCGAGTCGATGCCGCCGCTGAGGCCCAGGACGGCGTCCTTGAAGCCGGTTTTTCGCAGGTAATCGCGGAGGCCCGTGACGAGGGCGTCGAAGAGGCCCCGCATGGGGTCGTCGGTGGGCGCGGGTGCGTTCGCGCGGGCCGGCGCGGGCGAGGCTTCGGTTGCGGCGGGCGTGCCGAGGTCGATCGTGAGCGTGTCGCCGGAGAACGCGCGCGTGGCGGCGAGGAGCGAGCCGTCGGGGGCGAGGAGGCGGGCGCGGCCGTCGAAGATGAGCTCGTCGTTGCCGCCGAGCTGGTTGATGGCGGCGATGTGGACGCGGTGCCGCGCGGCGTGGGCGGCGAGGATGTCCAGGTGCTTGCCGTCCTTGCCGAGGACGAAGGGGCTCGCGGAGGGGTTCACGATGACGCGGGCACCGGCGGCGACGAGGGCGGCGACGGGGTCCTCGGCGTGGGCGTAGGCCTCAGAAAAGCCGGCGTCTTCGCCCTTCCACAGGTCCTCGCACACGCTGAGGCCGACGCGGACGCCCGCGACGGTGATGACGCAGGGCTCGCAGCCTGGGAGGAAGTAGCGGTCCTCGTCGAAGACGTCGTAGGTCGGGAGCAGTCGCTTGTGATACTCGGCGATGAGCCGGCCGTCGCGGTAGGCGAGCAGCGCGTTGGTCAGGCCCCGCGGCGCGGCGGGCGAAGCGGGGCGCAGGCGCGGCGTGCCGACGATGACGGTGAGGCCTGGCGGCGCGGCGCGGGCGATGGCGTCCGCCGCGGCCTCGCAGTCGGCGATGAAGGCGGGGTGCAGCAGCAGGTCTTTCGGCGGGTAGCCGCAGACGGCGAGCTCGGGCAGCACGGCGAGGTCCGGCGGCGAAGGTCCGGCGGCGGCGCGGCGGAGGGCCTGCGCGGCGAGCGCGGCGTTGGCGTCGAGCGCGCCGATGGTGGGGTTGAGCGGGATGAGCGCGATCTTCACGCGGGAACGGTAGCGGGGCCGGCCGGGCGGGGGCCGGGTGCGGGGCCGGGTGCGGGGCACGTGCGGTCAGCGCAGCTCGACCAGCACCTGCCCGGTGCGCTGCCACGCGGCAAGGACGGCGGCGTCGCCCGCGGCGATGGAGGCGTCGATCCAGTCGCGCACGACCTCGGGCGTGAGGCCTTGGGGCATGTAGCCGCTGCGTTGGTAGCGGGCGAGCTCGGCGAAGTTGACGAGGACGTGCGTGACGCCCGCGTCGCGGAGCGAGCGGGTGAAGGCGAACGCGGCGTCGCGCGGGGAGGACGCCGGGTCGGCGAGGGCGGCGGCGGGCCAGCGGTCCCAGACGGTGTTCCAGAGCAGCGGGCCCTTGAGGTAGAGCGGCGCGGCGTCGCCGATGAGGTGGAGTGTGCCGCGGTCGGCGGGAAGGGTGTTGAGGAACGCGGCGGGTGATTCTTCGGCGAGGGCGCTCGGGTCAAGCTCGCCGAGCCGGAGGGCGGGTCCGAGCGCGATGAGGGCGCCGCGCTGGCCGGGGGACTCGCGCAGGAAGTGCCGGACCGACGCTGCGAGTTGCACGCCGGTGAGGGCGAGGAGCGCGAGCGCGGGCCACGCCGCGGCGGGGCCGGCATCGCGGGGTGAGCGGGTTGACCGGTGCGAGCGGGACGCGATGGACGCCAAGAGCCCGAGCGCCGCCGCCGCGGGCACGGTGAGGGGGAGCAGGAACCTGGACTGATGATGCGTGAGCGCGACCCACGCGGCCAGGCCCAGGAGCAAGGCCCCGGCGATGACGAGCGCCGCGCGGCGGGCCCACGGCGCGGCGAGGCTCGCAACGAGCGCCGCGACAACGGCGGGCGCGAGCGCGGCCCACTGGGGGTTGAAGAGGCCGCGCCATCGGGCGACCGCCGGCGCGGCGGGGCCGGCGGTTTCATCCGCGAAAAAAAGCAGCGACAGGCCGCGGGCGATGCCGCCGGTGGGGGCGTGCGCGGCGGACCACGCGGCGGCCTGCGCGTCGGTCCAATGCGCTGTGCCGAAGAGCGCTGTTGCGAAGGGGAAGAGGGGGTTGCCGAGCGTCGCGGCGTTGCGGGCGAGCCAGGGCGCGAGCATCAGCACGCCGGCGAGCACGGCGGCGGCCGCCGCGGGCAGCCAGGCGCGGAGCGGGTTGCACGCCAGCGCGACGAGGAGCACCGCGGGCCCGGCGACGATGAGCGCCGTGGGCTTCGCGGCGCCGACCGCGCCGAGCAGCAGGCCGACGAGGGCGCCGCGCAGCGCCGGGGCGTGCGACCGGCCCCGGCCCGCGCCGGGCATCGCGACGAGCAGCGCTGCGGCGGCGAAGCCGACGGCGGGCATCTCGTTGTACGCGAGGGAGCCGACGACGATGACCCAGGGCGTCGCAAGCATCGCCGCGGCGACGAGGCAGGGCACGAGGGATCGAACCCGGCGCGGCGCGCCGGCGAGCGCCGCGGCCCGGCCCGCGACGCACCCGAGGGCGAGGGCCGCGGCGAGCGTGACAAGGGCGTGGAGCCACTGGCCCGCGAGCAGCCGCCAGCCGCCGTCGGCGAGGAGGTCGCGGCCCGGGGCCCCGGCAAACTTGGGCGGCGCGGTGAGCGCAGCGAGCCAGGTGAACGCGGACTCGAAGGAGCCCGGCAGGGCGCTGTAGACGTTGTGCGTCAGCGGGGCGATGCGTCCGCGGGCGAGCCACTCGCGCGGCAGTTGGAGGTGGTAGCCGAGGGCGTCGAAGCCGCCGTATTCGCTGGCCCACAGCGTGCCGGGGGGGAGCGTGGCGGCGACGAGCAGCAGCGCCGCGCCGAGCGCAAACGCGGTGAGGCCCGCGACGCGTGCCACCGGGGCGTCGTCCGCTCGGCGCGGGGCGCGGGCGTTGCGACGGCCCGTGCGGCGTGCGGCGCGGGCGAGGTGCCACGCCGCGAGCGCCAGCCCGGGCGCGATGCCGATGGCCGCGGCGATCGGCGAGAGAAGCCCCAGAGCCCCGGCGATCTGCCCCGCCGCGAGGAGCAGGGCGAGCCCGATGAACCCCGCGACGACCAGCGCCTCGCCCCGGCGAAGGCCCAGGC
>CAZCBN010000120.1:2916-10218 GCA_964496975.1 uncultured Phycisphaeraceae bacterium | reverse complement strand
ACATGGGCTCCGCTGGGGGGCGTGAGGCCTTCCTCGCCGCCGTGAAGGCGCTACGAGGCCGCGCGTGACAAAGGAAGATCTCCTCCAAGACTACATGGCGCGGAAGGCGAATCCCCAGCCCGCCCCCAAGTTCCGCCCTGTCGCTTGGCTGTTGCCACGGCACCGCGTCGGGCTGTGGGCCGCCTACAACCGCGACGACGTGCCTAAGTTCGTCGCGGCCTGGCGGGCGGTGTGGCGACGCATCCCGCTGGGAGATCGGCGTACGATCCTGCGATATTGGCGCACGGCGGAGGGGGATGACTTTGACCAACTGCGTGCGATCGGTACCTGCCCCCAAATCAGCATCTTGCGTGGACGCATAGGGTATGTGGACGCCTTCGCCACAGTGGGGCGGTATGGCTCGAAGATCAACTTCAAGCCGGAGGCAGTGCGCGACATGGCCACAGAAGTTCTGGAGACGCTGATAGCTCATGAGCTGGCGCACATCGCGTTTCTTGCTTGGCCAGACCCCGATGCTATCCAAGGTGAGGCCTACTTCTACGATCCTGATGCCTACTGCACGGTAGAGGCGCAGACTTCTTATTTGATGGGGGCGTGGGGCTTCGACGACGACGCGATCGACGAATGGTTTGCTCAGAACCGGGACCGTCTTCCGTGGCTGTCCGAACGTCACGACGAACCAGAAGACCACCCGGCGCGCCACCAGTGGGAAACGGAGACGCGAGAGCTTGGTCGATCCCTGGCCGCTCTACGGGGCCGATCATGAGCGAACCGCAGGCCACGGGCGAACGTGCTTCCGACGCCCCGCATGACGTTGCCGACGACTGGGTGACGGTCGCGGAGGCGGCGCGCCGACTGGGGATCGGGGAACGCCGCGCCTACCGGTTGGCGTCGGGGCTGTCTGACACCGACCGCCGTTTGTCAGACAATCGTCGGACACTCGTCAGACAGTCGGCGCTGTCGGCCGCAGCTGGGATCGCTCCCATGGAGGCGGAACAGCCCCCTGGTGTGTCTGACACTGTCGGACAAGTGTCTGACAAAGCGCCCCCGAGTGTCGGACAGGTGTCGGACACGGCGCTGGTGGAGCAGCTGCGCTCCGAGGTGGCCTACCTGCGCGGCGCCCTGGAGCGCGAGCAGGAGAACACCCGCGCGGCACTGGCCCAGCTCGCCGACTCCGACGCGCGCCTGGCCTCCGTCCTGGCCGCGACGGGCCGGGTGCAGCTGTCCGAGGCGCCCGACGCCACCGGCACCGAAGCATCCCCCAACTGGAGTACCCCAGCGGGTAACGGTGCGGAAACGGTCGAGGCGCCGCGCCCCGGCGAAGCTTCGAAGCTTCGCCCGTGGTGGCGCTGGTGGGGGAAGTAGCGGGCGGCGAACGGGCATGCTATGATTTGTGTACAACCTGTGCGGTGGATACTGTAGCGGGGAGCGTCGGTGGCGAAAGTCGCAAGACCCCGGTGAGCGGGGGAAGGTGTGCCTAAACCCGGATAGCCGACCTGTTCTCCGCTCGCTCAAAACCAAACTCTCCAACCTGAATCCACCATCAAGACTGCACCCGGCCCGGGTCGCGGTCTTTTTTGTTGCTACGGAGGAATCTCATGAAGGCATCCGACCCCGCATCTGACACCACCCTCAAGCACACCAGCGTGCTCCTGCCTGGCGATCTTCTCGAGCAACTCGACAAGATCGCGCGTCCCCGAACCCTTCGCCGGTCCGACCTGATCCGCCAAGCGTGCCGTGAACTCATCGAAAAGGAGGCGCGACCTAAGAACTGAACTCAACCCTCCCCAGCCAGAAAAAAAGCCCCAGTACGCTGGGGCTTTTTCGTTTCTGAGCGGTAGACGAGATCGCAATCACAGTCTACCGCTCCCGACGCCAGCAACGCCAAGGAGCGATCCATGCACCACCATCGTTACGATGGGCCCGCGCGCATCTCTGCGCGTCCATACACCCCCCAGCGCCGCACCGGCGCCCCCGAAATCACCACGCTGCGCCTGACCCCGATCCCCAAGGGGAACGGGCGCGCCTTCGTCTCCCTGCGGTTCGGCCACGGGGAGGACGCCCTCACCATCGACGGCTTCAAGATCGTGCAGGAGCCGGGCAAGCGCGCGTGGGTGGCCGCTCCCTCCCAGGAGCGCCAGCGCGTCGATCCGCACACCGGTGAGATGGTCACGAAGTGGTACCCCGTCGTCACCATCCCCGACTCGTGGAAGCAGGCGGTCGAGGCGGCCGCCCTCGCGGCCTGGGAGCGGTACCAGAAGACCGGCGAGCTGCCCCAGGACGGAGGTGGCCGACCGTGAACCACCGCCACCTTCCCGAACCCCCGCGACCCTGGCCCGTCTCGCGCCGCCGCGAGGCCGAACGCGCCCGCCGCCGGCTGGCCGCCGCCCTCTCCCGCATCCGGCGCGCCGACCTGGCCCCCGTCCGCCCCAACGCCATCAAGACCGCGCACACGGGAGGGCGACGATGATCACCACCGCCACCATCGCCTGCGCCAGCTTCCGCAACCGCAACGACAAGTGGCCGCGCCCCAGTTCGCCCACCTGGCCCGAGCTGCGCCACCGCCTGACCCGACACCAGATCCGGGCGTCCAAGGACGGCCCGCTCTGGTCCCCGACCCTCTACCGCGAGGGCGCCACGCGGGGCAACGCGGGTGTGCTGGCCCTGTCCTGCTTCGTCGCCGACGTGGACGACGGGACGCCCCCCGCAACGCTGATCGACCGCTGGGACGGGCGAGCCTGGTGCCTCTACTCGACCCACTCCAGCACGGCCAGCAAGCCGAAGTGGCGGGTCGTCTTCCCGCTGGCGGCGCCAGTCCCGGTGGCGGCTTGGCCGACCGTCTGGCGGCGCCTGACGCACCACCTGATGGACGGCCACAACGACGCGGCGACGAAGGACGCCGCGAGGATCCACTACCTTCCCGCCGCCCCGCCGGAGCGGATCGGGGACGCCTTCGCCGACGCGCAGGACGGCGCCGCCCTCGACCCCGGCGCCTTCGCCGACCCGCCCGAGGTGGATCTCGCCGACCGCATGGTGACGTTCCAGCGACGCAAACCGCTCGCGGACCGGATCGGCGAACCGGGCAAGCCGGGCGCCGACTACGGCGACCACGCCCAGACCGTGGAACTGGTCGGGATGCTGGTGGGCGCGGGCTGGCGTGTGGAGCGCGAGCGGGGCGGCGCGGTGTACCTGACCAGGCCCGGCAAGCCCTCCGGAGTGTCGGGCGTGGTGGGCTGGCCGGACGATCCCGCCGCCCTGTTCTACTGCTTCACCAGCGGGGCGCCGCCCTTCGAGGCGGGGCGCACCTACGACGCGTTCGGGGTCTACGCCCGCCTTCGCCACGCCGGCGACTTCCGATCGGCGGCGCGCGACCTGGCCTCCCAAGGGTTCGGGCGTCAGAGCGCCTTCGAGCGCATGGGGACCGTTCTGGGAGGTGTCCGATGAGCGACGACACCCAGCAGACCCCCACCCTCGCGGATCTGCCCCTGACCGACGCCGGCAACGCGGAGCGCCTGATCCTGCTGCACGGCGAGCGTGTGCGCTACGTCGCCGCGTGGCGCGCCTGGCGCACCTTCGACGGCCGCCGATGGGTGGCCGGCCCCGAACTGGTGATGCGCCTGACGCGCGAGACGATGCGCACCACCTACGCGGCCGCCGTCGCCATGCTGGAGGAAGCCAAGAACCTCCCGGACCCCGAGGAGCGCAAGCCGGTCGTGGACCGTGCGACGCGCCTTGCGAAGTGGGCGACCACGAGCGAGGCCACTCCGAACCTGAAGCGGGCGATCGAGCAGGCCGCGAGCTTCAAGGAGATCGAAGCGGATCCGCTGCTCTTCCAGCCGCGCCCGTGGGTGGTCCCGTTCCAGAACTGTGTCTGGGACCGCGGCGAGATTCGGAAGCACCGCGCCTCCGACCACTTCGAGGTGCTCTTGCCGGTGTGCTACGAGCCGGACGCCGACCGCGCCGACCTGGACACCCTCCTCGACCGGCTGACCGGCGGCGACGCCGACCTGGCCCGCACCCTCCAGGACGTGGCCGGGTACGCCCTCTCCGGCGCCAGCTCTCTCCGCTGCCTTTTCTGGCTCTACGGGCCGGCGGGCACCGGGAAGTCGACCTTCGCGGAGCTGCTGCGCGCGGCGCTGGGGGAGGCGGCGGCCACCCTGGACAAAGCACTGGCGCGCGACGACGCGAAAGACGAGGCCATCGGACGCGCCATCCGGGGCAAGCGGGCCGTCTTCCTGCCCGAAATGGGCGGCAAACGCGTGTCCGCGGAGACCGCAAAGGGTCTCACCGGATCCGATCCCTGGGTCTACCGGGCGCTCTACGGCAACGACTCGTACTCGATCCCGCCGACGTGGGCGGTGCTGGCGGTCAGCAACGACCCGCCCACGATGGCCGCGCACGACGAAGCCCTGCGCGAGCGCCTCCTCGCCCTGCCGTTCGTCCATCGTCTCGACGAAGAGGGCCGCTTCGCCTTCACCGAGGGGGCGCGGATCGAAGAGTACCGGCGCCGCACCGACACCGCCCTCATGGCGGGGTTCGTGGCGTACGCGGTCGAGGGGCTGGCGCGCGTCCACCAGGCGGGCGACGTCCACCGCGCGGCGGCGGCGATCGCCCACACCCGGACGTTCTGGGAGGACACCGACCCCCTGACCCCGTTCTGGGAGCAGGAGGATCTGCGCCAGCAGCTGGGCACCGAGGAGGGCATGGGCGCCACCGTTCTGCACGAGGCGTACCTGGCTTGGTGCGAGCGGGAGCGCGTCGCCCGGCCGATGGGCAAGGGAAAGGCGTTCGCGAAGGCGTGCGAGGCCGCCGGCCTGGTGAAGCAGGAGCGCGCGGCAGGCACCTTCTGGAGCCGCCCCCAAGGCGCCGATGGCGGAATCAATGGCAGAATGGCAGAAAAACCCCATTTTGCAACTTCCTCTAAAAATCTCACGCGTATAAGGGGGTTTACTGAAAACACCCCTGATTCTGCCATTCCACCATCGGGTGGGGTTTGGAGCGGCGTCCTGTGACCCCGGCGCAGCTCATCGACCGGTGCGCCGCCTCCGGTGTCCATCTCTGGCGGGTGGGGCCGGACGGCATCGGCTACGAGATCCCCGCCGACCTGTCCCCCGTCGTGGTCGATCGTCTGCTGTCGGCGCTGTCGCGCGCCAAGCCGCGCGTCCTGCCGATGCTGCCGGTGGGCGAAGGCGTCTGGAGCGCGGAGCACGGCTGCCGCGTCTGGCCCGCGGGCCTTCACGGCGTCACGCGCGACCTCTACCTGCACCCCGGCGGCGGGTGGAGGTACCGACCGCCGGCGCGGGACGGAGACGTTCGGCCGTGATCGACTTTGAGCGTCTGGAGAGCCTCAGCCCCGCCAAGCAGCGCGCGGTGGTGGCGCTGCTGTCGGAGTCCACGGTCGAGGGCGCGGCGAAGACGGCGGGCGTCTCGGCCGTGACGCTGCGCCGCTGGCGCAGCGATCCCGCCTTCCGCGAGGTCTACCGCCTCGCGCGCGAGACGATGTGGGAGGAGGCCACGGCCCGGCTCGCGGTCGTGGCGCGCTCCGCCGTGGAGACGCTGCACCGGGAGATGACCAACCCCGACGCCCGGCCCGGCGAGCGCATCCGGGCGGCCCAGGTGCTCCTGGAGGCGTCGGCGCGTTGCGCCACGCGGGAGCCGGGCGCCGAAGAGGCCGGGCAGAGCGCCGCGGACGAGGACTTCGAGCGCCGGCTCGAAGCCATCTACGGCGAACGGGCCATCGAACCGTGACGGCGTCACAGACGCCGCCCGCCCTCTCGCACGTAAAGGTCCATTATCGTGCGAGGGGCAGAGCGCCTCCGTTCGCCCGATGTTCGCCCCCCGCCACGCCGGCGCGCGACGCCGTGGAGGGCATCTCACCCCAACGCGGCGCCTATCGCCCCGCGTTGGGCGATCTGGAGCGATCCGGGGGGTCTGACGACGACGACGCCCACGAGAAGAGACGACACCCACGCGAAGAGGGAGGACAACCCCCATGGACGAAGACAGGTTCGAGATCGAGATCGGCACGCGCTTCTCCGGTCTGGAGGAGGCGCGCGAGTACGCCCGCGCCCTGCGCGACGTCGCCGGCGCCCAGGACGAGGCCGGGGAGAACGCGGACCGGACCGAGGAGGCGACGCGCCGTCTCGGGGACGCCATGCGCCGCGGCATGGACGCGGTGCGCGAGCGGATCGGGGGCATCTACGCACCCCGCGGGGCGAACGCGCCGGGCGGCTTCGCCAACGTCGACCCCGGCGCCAACCGGCACGACCCGCGCCGCGCGCCCGTGCCGGAGTCCACGCCGGCGGGTGCTTCCCGCCCCGCCGGCGGCCAGAGCGACCAGGGCCGGATCGACTGGCGCCAGCTCGCCGACAGGATGCGCAGCTTCCCGAGCGCCTCTCCCGACGTGTCGCGCCTGGCGAACCTCCCGTCGTTCGGATCCGCGTCGCCGATCTCCTCCCGGCTGACCCCCGCCCCCGGTGGGGGCGCCATGCTCGCGGCGGCCGGGGCGGCGGTGCTGGGCATCAAGATGCTGGCCGACGCCTCTGCGGAAGGCGCGCGTCGGATCAAGGAGTACGCGGACGCGGCGGCGCGCCCGTCGCAGGAGATCGCCGCGATCCGGGAGACGAGCGGCGGCTCTCTGGCCGAGAGCGCGGCGCTGCGTTCGATGGGGATCGACGGCGGCCGCGCCCGCGCGCTGACGGAGCGGATCGCGTCGGACCCGTTCGCGAAGGCGGCGGCGGGCCGTCTGGGGGTGCAGGCTCTCCCCGGTCCCTACGGCACGCTGGACACGGCCAGGACGACGATCGACACGATCCGCCGTCTGCGCGCCATCCCCGACGACGCGCAGGCGCAGCGGGCCGCGCGCGTCATGGGCGCGGAGGATCTGCTGCGCTTCCGGCGGGTGTCGGAGCAGACCTTCCAGAACCTGCGCCGCGACGCGGAGCTCACCGCGCGCGTCAACGACCCGGCCCAGATCGCCCGCGGCGCGGAGTACGAGACGAGCCTCTCGCGCCTCTCGCAGGCGTTCGAGAACGCGAAGGTCGCCGCGTCGGGTCCGCTGCTGGAGACGATGGCGGACCTGTTCAACGGGATCGCCGACACGCTCAACGGGATCACGTCCTTCGTCGAGGGCAACCGGGACAAGATCGCCGCCGTCACGGGCTTCTTCGAGTCGATGGCGCTCGTGGGCGCGTCCACGGCGGGCGGGGGCGGTCTCGCCTCGCTCTACGCCGCCATGCGCGCCCGGGGCGAGTCGTCGCGCGCCCGGGAGGAGAGCCGCCGCGAAGCATCGCCGCAGGTGGA
>CAZCBN010000120.1:0-2906 GCA_964496975.1 uncultured Phycisphaeraceae bacterium | reverse complement strand
GCGCTCAACCGGCTCACGCGCAACATCGGCGGCGGCGTCCGCTCCCGCGGCGCGCTTCCGGAAGGTCTGCGCGACGGCCGCAACCTCGCCCGCGCCATGAACTCCGGCGCCATGGCCTTCGGGCCTCTCTGACCCCTGAAGCAGCGAAGGGCCGGGGGAGCGATCCCCGGCCCTTCCCACGGCGGCGGCCCCGACCGGTTCCGCCGCCGCGTGTCCCCACAGTCTACCGCCGGGTCGCCATGGCCGCCGCGCAGAGCAGCAGCAGCCCGCGGTCGCGGTGGTCGGCCACCGCCAGGCCGGCGCGCAGCACCATGCGCGCGTGGGATCCCAGGTCGAGCAGCGCCGTGTCCGCGCCGATGCCCAGCGGTCCCCTCTCGTACCCGGCGCTGCGCTCGTCCATGCCGGGCCACCATCCCGCGGCGAGGGCTCCCAGGCCTTCGACGTTCCACTCCCACGGCCCCGCGAGCTGCGGAAGCTCGTCCTGGGCCATCTCCATCAGCGCGTCGGTCACGTGGCATCCCGGCGTGTCCTGGATGCGGGCGAAGAGGGCGCGCAGGTCGGCGAGGATCTCGCGGGCGGTCTGCTCGCCGCGCAGGATGGCGGCGTTGGTCGGTTCGGTCGTCGTGTCCATGTCTCGGTTCTCCTTCACGATGGGCGGGGGTGTGGGGGTCCGCCCGATGCTCCGCGTTTCGTGGTCGGTGGGGGCGGGATGGTCCCGCCCCCCGTGGTCGTCGTCAGTCGGTGCTCGCCTCCTCTCCCGTCGTCTTCTCTTCGATCCGGCGCACCGTGACGCGCTCGGACTCCTCGACCACGCGGCACCCGGGAAGCAGCTCGCCGCGATCCGCGAGGGCCTGCGCGGCGGCCTTGCGGTAGGCGCACAGGTCGGGGGCGGTCTTGACGTACCCGAGGGTCAGGGCGACGTCGCGGGCGGCGTCCTGGTCCTGCACCTCGACGCGGGCGGGAGCGGTGCGGAACGCGATCGCCATGCCGGCGAGGGGTACCGTGACGGTCTTGCGGCGGCGGCGCTGCGCCTCCTGCCGCGCCCACGCTTCGAGCTGGTCCCCGTACAGGTGCTCCAGGCGGCGGCGGTCGGCGTCGAGTTCGGCCACGCGCTGCTCGGTGGCGGCGGTCACGGCGGCGCGCTCATCGTCGATGGCGCGCAGGCGGCGCAGGTACCAGGCGGCGCCGCGCTCGTCTCGGATCTCGAAGCGCTCGCCCTGCGTGGTGTCAGGGGTGTCGGTGGTCATGGTCGGTGTCTCCTGTGGCGGGGGGCCTTGCGGCCCCCCGCGGTGGTCTCTACGCGGTCAGTCGGTCGGCGGCGCAGGTGGGGCAGAAGCCCTCCGCGTCGATCCGGGCGTCGAAGCGGATCTCGCGGCACCCGCCGCAGACCAGCGTCTCGGGGATGCGGAGCGAGAGGGCGCGGCTGTCGAAGGTGAGAGCCTCGCCCAGCGCGGAGGTGGTGGGGCGTCCCTCGCGCTCGGCCTCCAGGTCGTCGGCGACGGCGCGCAGGCGGTCGATCAGAGCGGCGAGGGCGTCGGTGGGGGTGGGGTTCTTGCTCATGGCGGTTGTCCTTGTCGGGTCGGTGGGGGGCGGTGGTCCCGCCCCCCTCGGTGGTCTACGCGGCGTCCGTGAGGAGGAAGAGGTCCGCGTCGGGGTGGTGGTGGACGTCGCTGGTCCACGACATGAGGAAGCGGGCCTCCTCCATGGCCTCCTCCGCGGCCTCCTCGGCGCGGATCGCGAGTTCGTCGGCGACCATCTTCTCGTGCTTGCAGACGCCGCTCCGCTGCCACGCGGGGCAGTCGCAGTTCATGCCGTCGCGGTCCACCACCACGCTGTAGGTGCGGCTCGGATCGCCCTTGCGCTGGACCATCCAGAGGTCGGTGGCGAAGTGGTCGAGGGTGTACTTGCTGGCGTCGCGCATGGCGTTGCGGGCGGCGGTTTCGATGGCGGCGGCGGTCGGGTTCATGGCTCTGTTTCTCCTTCGTCCCATCGCTCGGGACAATCTAAGTATAATCTATTCAACTTGATATGACAAGGGGTTTATTGAAATAATTTGACTTATTTTATGGGGACCGCTACAATGCGGTGTGGAAACTCTGGACGGAGTCGAATACCTGACCGTGGCTGAGGCCGCAGGACGCCGCGGGGTGACCCCGGCGGCGATATACCGCGCCGTGTCGGAGGGGCGGCTCGCCTACGCTCGGATCTTCGGCCGGCGGGTCTTGCGCGTCTCCGACGTGGACGCGTGGCAGTCGGCGGGACACGGTGGGCGCCGCCCCGGACAGGGCAGGCCACCCAAGACGAAGAGCGAGACGCCCGCCACCGAGGAGCAGCCGTGACGCTGGCCGAGGGTGCGGATCTCGCCCTGGTGCACGCGGTCGCCGGTCTGCGCGCCTGCGTGGCCGCGGACGGGTTCCGCCGTCTGGGGCGCGAGGAAGAGCGCACGGCGCAGGCGAGCGTCGCCACCGAGGAGATCCGCGCCGTGGTGGCCGCGCTCCAGGCGGCGGGCGTCACCCTGCGCGACGCGCCCGCACCCGACCCGATCCCCCTGCGCCAGCTCGACACGCCCGACACGCGCGCCCTGCTGGCTGGCGTGGAAGCTCTCCTGCCGATCGCGGAGAGGATCGACGCCGCCCGTGGCCGCGCCCTCGACCGGCCCGTGGCGGGGTCTGCTGGCCTCGACCTGGCCGAAGAGCTGGCGCAGCTCGCCGCGCGTCTCCAGCTCGAGATCCACGGTCCCGGCGAGCGCGTCACCGGAGGGCGCGAGTAGAGGCGCTGCGAACATAGACCCCACGAAGACGAAGCGCCCCGGATCTCGACAATCCGGAGCGCTTCAGGCCGACGCCGCGCAATCGGCTAAGGCCGCGACACCAGGAGGAAAGATCTCATGGTGCCCACAGGCACAT
>CAZCBN010000119.1:0-10238 GCA_964496975.1 uncultured Phycisphaeraceae bacterium | reverse complement strand
GTCCAAAACAGCAACCCCGCGAACAGCGCCAGCGCCGCCACCCCGCCCCACCGCCAACGACCCGGCCGACGTCCGCGACCGCCCACGCTCCCGCCCGCCGCCCGCCCGCTGTGGTCGTTCATCCCCATGCCCCCTCGCGCCACGCCCGCCGCGCCACGCCCGCCCGACCAAACGAACAGACCCGCGGACGCCACCCAACGTGGCCCCCCCGGGTCTTCCCGCGCCCCACTTCACATCGGCCCGTCCGCCCCCCCGGCACAAGCCTTTCCGGCCGTTCCCCTCTCACGGTGCCCCGCCGCGCACTCGCCCGCAGCTGGGCCCGCCCCGCCGGGCCACCGTCACAGCGGGTCGGCCTCGTTCGCCGTCACCGTCCCCAGGTCATCGTCATACGTCCAATCCGCCGGGATGCTCGACCCGTTGTCCCGAAGCGGGTTCTGCGGCGCCCGCTTCAGATACCCCTGGTCAATCAGCACACCGAAGCCATCGCCCAGCGTGGGCTCCGTCGGCACCGCCTGCATCTCCGCCGCCGTCGGATACCGATTGTTCCTGAAAAAGAACAGCTCAAGCTGCTGCTCCACCACCCGCTCCTGCGTCTCAACAGACGCCGACCGCGCGTCCCCCGACGCCGCGGAAAACTGCGGCACCACGATCGCCGCCAAGATCCCGAGGATCACGATCACAATCAGCAGCTCGATCAGCGTAAACCCGCCGCCCCGCGCCGCACGCAACCCCATCCGGCGAACCTGCGACATGGCGTGACGCCCTTTCGCCGCCCCGCGCCCGCCCCGTCGCCCCACTCCACAGGGGTACGCCGCCGGGGCCGCGCAACCCGCGGCTCACCGGGGCTATCGGCCGGCACAGCCCGCGCCTTTGCCGCAAACCGCGAACGACAACGCCCAGGCCCCGGGAGTTGCCAGCAACGCCACAAATGGTTGCGCAGCCCGCACCACTCCACCCGTGCCCCAGCGAATCCGGACACCGGCCCACGTCTTTCGGCACAACACCGGCCCAGCAAAAGCACCAACCACGCCGCAAGAAACCCCGGCGCCGCATCACGCATCGCCGCCGATCGCCGCCCATCGCGCCGACGCACCGCCCGCCCCGGCCCACGTCACCGCGCAGGTCGGCCGCTCAGAGGCTCGCGCCATCCCACCCGCGTCCGAGAACTCAGCGAGCCGACGCCCGGCCCAGCGCGTCCTTGCCCGCCCCGTCCAGGATCAGCGGCACCACGCCCTCGCCGGGCAGGTTCAACGCCCCGAGCACCGCCGCCGCCGCCGTCGCCTGCGCCCGGTCCGTGCCGCGCGTCAGCGCCGCCAGCGCCTCCACGTGCCGCGACTCAAGCCGGTTCCCAAACAGCCGCGCCGAACGACCCACAGAGCCCAGCAGCAGCACCTGGTCCGACCCCGACGCGTCGATCGCCGCGTCCATCAGCGCCCGCTGCGCCCGCGGCTCGTCCATGTGCGACAGCACGTCCGCCACCGACGCCAGCTCCCCGGGACGCACGCGGCCCAGCGCCGCCATCAACGGCGTCGCCGCGTCCTCTACCCGCAGCACCGGGTTCCGCGACATCGCAAGGTCGCGCAGCACCGCCAGCGAGCGACGCGAATACTCGGCCGAGCTCGCCTCGTCCAGCGCCCCGCCCGAGACCTCCTCCACCGTCTGCTGCACCGCCGCCGCGAACTGCTCCCCCGTGATGCTCGACCGACGCACCACCACCGTCCGGTCAAACGCGAACTGCCGCCGCATCGCCTCCGACTCCGCCGCCCCCGCCAGCACCAGCAGCGGCGACACCGCGAGCTTCGGCTCAGACCGCGACGCCTCGATCGCCGCCACCGCCCGCTCCATCGACATCGACACCACCACGAGGTCCACCGCCGGCGTCTCGCTCAGCGGCACCTCGATGTCCCGCAGCCCGCCGTCCGCCGGCGGCAGCACCGCGTACCCCTCCGCCTCCAGCAGCTTGCGGAGCCGGTCGTACTCCTCCCGGTCATCCCCGCTCAGCACCACCGCCGACCGCGCCGCGCCGTCCGACACCGCGCTCGCCAGCAGGGGCACCACCACCTCAGCCCCCGAGAACGTCTCCGTGGGCCCCGTCCCCGCGAGCGCCAGCGCCGCGTCGTACCGCACCCGACGGTCGCGATAGTTCAACGCCTCCAGCAGCGAACGCCGCCCCAGGCCGTCGTCCCCCAGCGCCGCCGTCGACCCCGCCGTCTGCGACAACGCCGCGATCGCCCGCCGCACCAGCGGCGTGTCACGGTCGTCGATCGCCCGACGCAGCACCCGCTGCACCACGTTCGGCCCCGCCGCCAGCGCGTAATACGCCGCGTCCGGACGGCTCGACGCGTACGCCGGGTTGTCATACCCCTCGGGCGTGTCGATCTCCCGCGACGCGTTCGCCGCCAGCCACACCGCCGCCGCCTCGCGCAGCGTGCCGTCCAGCCGCAGCGCCGTCTCCGCAAGCCGCATCGCCATCGCCTCGTGGAAAACCTCCGTCGCGATCGGCGTCATCACCAGCCCGAGGCTCGGGTCGTACGACCACAGCAACTGCACCGGCTCACCCGGGAAGCTCGTCAGCTCGCTCTTCTCCGCGTAGTACCCCTCCGCCAGCGCCGCGTAGATCGGCGCCGCGCTGTCCGAGGGCGTGCCCCCCAGCTTCCGCACGGCCTCCGCCGCCGCACGCGACACCGCGTCGTTCCCCGCGTTCTGGTGCAGCTCCACCAGATACGGCAGGCTCGCCCCGTACGGCACCCGCCCCAAAAGGCTCGCCACGAGCTCCTGCCGCGCAAGGTCCAGCTCCGGCAACGCCGCCGTCAGCGGCGCCACCGCCTGCCGACCCAGCCGCACGATCACCTGCTCCACCCGCGCCCGCAGCCCCGGGTCATCGCGGCGGACCAGCACCTCCAGCAACTGCGGCATCGCGTACTCGCCCGCCGCCAGAAGCCGGTCGCTGCCGATCTTCGCCCCAAGCGCCGTCCCGCCGCGCAGCAGCTCGATGTTCGCCCGGATCTCCTCCGGGTCCCGCGCCCGCTCCAGCTTGCCGTCGCGGTACAGCTTGTCCAGCCCCGCCGCCACGCGCTCCAGCTCCGGCACCCGCAGCGCCAGCCCGATCGCCGACTCAAACCGCTGCAGCTCCCGCGCGTCTTCCACCAGCGACACAAACGCCGCCGCGGTCATCCCGCTGGACAGCAGCTCCTCGCCCAGCGCCCCCGCCACGTCGTACCGCGCGATGTTCACGAAGTGAATGAAGTCCGCAAGCCGCTCGCGGTCCGTCCGCTCCTCCGCGGGCTGCGCCACCGCCGCGCCCCCGACGCCAACCCCAAAGACCACCCCCGCGGCACATGGCAGCCCGAGCGACCCCGTCGCCCCGCCCGCCGCCGCGAGCACGCCCGCCGCCCACGCCGCCGCGCCCCGAACGCCACGCCCACCACCCAACGCCGTCGTCGAAATGCCTTGCACGGGGAACGTCCTCCAAAGCTCACGCCGCGACCGGCCGCGGGGTAGTCGTTCGTCCATCATCCTCTATACACCGCGGGGCCGCGCCCCGCTGCACAGACCCAACTGCACCCGCTCATCCGCTCCCAACCCAATCGAGACCTCGCCCCCAACCAGCCACCAACCGGCCCCCAATCGAGCCAAGCCCGATGCCCCGGGCACACCCCGCAAACCTCCCGCCCCCACGGGCCGGAGACAATACCCAAACCACGCTCCGCCCGCCCGGCCGCCTCATCCACCCCCCCCCGCAGCCTCAGGGCCGTCAGGATACCGCGGCCGACCCCGCCGCGGCGACCGCCCCCCGACCACCCGCTTCACGGGAAGCCACCCACCGCACCATCATCCAACCCCCCACAACTGGCTGCACAATCCCCCCCTGTCCACCAGCCCCCACACGCCCGCAAGTCCTCCCCACCGTCAAGATCCGTCCCGTTCCTGCCGATGCACCACCCGCGAGGCTGAGCCAACGGAAGGCCGCCGCACCCAAGGACGCCTTCAGACAGGGTGACCCGATGCCGCTGGAACGAGACGTGCTCACGACGGGCGAAGTGGCCAAGATCTGCAACGTGGCCCCGCGCACCGTCTCCAAGTGGTTCGACACCGGCCAAATCAAGGGCTACCGGATCCCCGGGTCCAAGGACCGACGCATCCCCGTCTCCGAACTCATGCGCTTCATGAAGGCCCACGGCATCCCCATGGACGGCATCGCCAGCGGCCAGACCCGCGTCCTCATCGTCGACGACGACCAGGAAGTCGTCAACATCCTCCAACGCGTCCTCACCGAGCAGACCAGCTACGAGGTCTCCACCGCCACCAGCGCCTTCCAGGCCGGCCTCGCCTGCGAACGACTCAGGCCCCACGTCGTCCTCATCGACATCCACCTCGAAAACACCGACGCACGGAACATCGGCCAGCTCATCCGCTCCTGCGACAGCACCCAGATGACCCGCGTCATCGCCATGAGCGGAAAGCTCACCGACGGCCAGGCCCACGGCCTCCGCGCCGCCGGCTTCGACGGCTTCCTCAAGAAGCCCTTCCAGGTCCGCCAGGTCGTCGACGCCATCGAGCACGTCAGCAACATGGCCGCCTGACACAAGCCATCGCCACGACGGCGCCCCACGCAGGGGAACCCCCGCAAGGACGCGGATTCCTCGACCACCCCAAGGCCGCACGCACGCGACGACCCAAACCCCCCGCCCACGCGGGGGGTTTTCGCATCCCCACACACCGCCCCTCCCGCCAACCGCCACACCACCCGCCACGCAAACCCGCCCCCGCCGATCACACCTCCGCCAGATACGCCGCCAGCACGTCGCACGCCGCCTTCAAATCCCGCTTGTCGATCATCTCCGTCACCGTGTGGATGTACCGCGTCCCCACCGTGATCCCCACCGCCCGCGCCCCGGCCGCCGCCTGCTGCGCCGCCGCCCCGTCCTGCCCGCCCGCCGCGAGGATCGACCGCTGGTACGGGATCCGCTTCTTCTTCGCAAGCTTCTCAATCTCCCCCACAAGCCCGTGGTCCGAGATGAAGCTCGCGTCCTTGATGTGCAGCGCAAACCCCTTCCCCTGCTCCGTCACGCTCTCCGCGCCCGGCACCCCCGGCGTGTCGCACGACAGCGTCACGTCGATCCCAAGCCCGATGTCCGGCTTCACCGCGTACGCCGCCGTCCGCGCCCCGCGCAGCCCCACCTCTTCCTGCGTCGTGAACGCCACCACCACCTCGCACCGGTGCCCCGCGCCAGACGCCGCGAGCTGACGCACGCTCTCGATCCCGAGCCAGCACGCCACGCGGTTGTCCATCGCCTTTGAAACCAGCTTGTCCCCCATCACCCGGAACGGCTCGTCCATCACCACGTAGTCGCCGATCTTCACCGCGTTCTTCACCTTCGCCCCGGACATCCCGATGTCCACGAAGAACGACTTCACCTCCGGCACCTTCGTCCGCTCCTCGGGCGATGAGATGTGGATCGGCCTCCCCCCCGGGTTCATCACCCCCGGCAGATCGCCCCCCTCCGTCACCACCGTCACGCGCCGGCTGAACAGGTTCCGCGCATCAAACCCCCCCGCCGCGTTCAGGTACAAAAACCCCTTGTCATCAATGCTGCTCACATAGAACCCGATCTCGTCCATGTGGCACAGCAGCATCACCACCGGCGCCTTCGCCCCACGCGCCCCCTTGGCCGCCCCCTTCCCCGCCCCGCGCGCCCCCTTCCCCGTCCGCGGCCCGCGCCGACAGATCAGGTTCCCCATCGCGTCCGTCTCCACGCTGTCAAAGAGCCCCGCCACCTCGCGCTCGATCAGCGCCCGCACACGCTCCTCCCGACCAGGAACGCCCGGGGTCTCGCACAGACGCTTCAGCAGATCGACGTTCACGGCAGGCCTTTCTTCTTCATGCATCTCGACGGCGCGCGCCCACGCCGCGCCGAATCGCCCAACGCCGCGGCCGCGAACACCCCGCACACACGGGCACCGCCCACGCCGCGAACAGACGCAAGCGTACCATCGAACACAGGCCGCGCGCCCCGCACGCCGAGCGCCCCGACCGGTCTTGCCCCCACGGCACACGCTCGCCGCCCGCGCCTCTCCAGGCACAACAAGCCTGCACCCGAGCACCCCACACCACCCCAGCACCCCACACCACCCTCACCCCCCCCACCACCACACCACGAGACCGCCATGGCCCACCAAAGCCCCCTGCGAGAACACCACCTCCTCGCCGAGGCCGCCATGCTCCCCTACGGGCCCATCGACCTCGCCATCGAACTCGTCGAAACCTTCGGCGAGCTCGACTTCGAGTACGCCGCCCTCCGCAAAGCCGCCGCCCTCCTCGACCAGCCCCACCGCGCCGTCATCGAGGTCACCGGCCGCGACCGCCTCCCCTTCCTCAACAACATGCTCACGCAGGAGCTCAAGGGCCTCGAGCCCTTCCACGTCCGGCCGTCGTTCTGGCTGAACCGCAAGGGCCGCATCGACGCCGACCTCCGCGTCATCGAGCTCCCCGACCGAACCCTCCTCGAGCTCGACGCCCACGCCGTCGACCGAACGCTCGAAACCCTCAACGCCTTCATCATCGCCGAGGACGTGCATCTCACCGACCTCGCCGAGCGCACCCACCGCCTCGCCCTGCAAGGCCCCACCGGCCCCATCCTCCTCGCCGCCGTCTCGCAGCCGCTCGAAGGCCCCGCCGTCGCCGACCTCGCGCCCGACCGCGCCTGCACCCTCCGCATCGCCGGCCACGACGTCATCGTGCACCGCCACGACTCCGCCGGCGTCCCGGGCCTCGAACTCACCATGCCCGCCGACGCCGCCCTCCCCGTCTACAACCAACTCATCGAGAACGGCTCACCCATCAACGGCAACGGAAACAACTCCGGCAAACCAAACCCCGCCGCCCCCGACTCCCTCGCCGCCACGGTCAAGCTCCGCCCCATCGGCTGGCTCGCGTACAACACGGCCCGCATCGAGGCCGGCACCCCCCTCTACAACATCGACTTCGGCAAAGACGCCCTCCCCGCCGAAACCGGCGAAGACACCCTGCACAACCGCGTCAACTTCAAAAAGGGCTGCTATCTGGGCCAAGAGGTCGTCGCCCGCATGCACAGCCTCGGCAAGCCCAAGCACGTCCTCGTCGCCCTCCGCCCCGTCGGCGAGAGCCGCACGCCCGAGGGCTTCCCCCGCCAACCCCTCGGCGGCGCCCAGGTCTACGCCACCCCCGACACCGCCCTCGATACCCCGGCCGACGCGCCTGCCGCCGCCCCGACCGACGCCGACCCCATCGGCCTCGTCACCAGCAGCACCATCAGCCCCCTGCTCGGCGGCCTGCCCCTCTGCTTCGCCGTCCTCAAAACCGCCCACGCCACCGAAGGCGCCCTCGTCTCCCTCCCCGCCGAAGGCGCCTGGATCCGCGCCCGGGTCCAACGCACCCTCCGATCAACCTAAGGCCCCACAAGCCCTCCACGCCTTCTTGCCTTCTTTCCTTCTTGCCTCGATGCCTCGATGCCTGGATGCCTGGATGCCTCGATGCCTCGCTGCCTCCCCCCCTCACTCCCCCGGGATATACGAAATCGCCCCCTCCATCGGGCTGCTCGCCGTCGCGTACAGCTTCTTGGCGATGCGCCCCGCGAGGTAGCTCTCGCGGCCGGCCTCGATCGCCTTGCGCATCGCGCTCGCCATCAGCACGGGGTCCTTGGCGTACGCGATCGCTGTGTTCAGCAGCACGCCGTCGGCCCCGAGCTCCATCGCCACCGACACGTCGCTCGCCGCGCCCACGCCCGCGTCGACGATGACGGGGTAGGTCGGGTCGCCCTGCTTCAGCAGTTCAAGGCAGAGCACGATGTTGTTGCGGTTCAGCACGCCCTGCCCAGACCCGATCGGGCTGCCCGCCGGCATGACCGACGCCGCGCCGGCGTCCTTGATCCGCACCGCCGAGATCGGGTCGTCCGACGTGTACACGAGCACCGAAAACCCGTCGGCCACCAGCTCGCGCGTCGCCTCGATCGTGCCGACCGGGTCGGGCAGCAGGGTTTTCTTGTCGCCCAAAACCTCCAGCTTCACCCAGTCCTTGCCGGGGTTGCCGATCTGGTCGAGCAGCTCGCGCCCGAGCCGGGCGACCCGCACGGCGTCCTCGGCCGAGAAGCACCCGGCCGTGTTCGGCAGGATCGTGTACCGCCCCGTGTCGATGAACGACAGGAGCGACTCCCCCCGCTCGTTCACGAGCCGCTCGCGCCGCACCGCGACCGTCACCACCTCGCACCCGGAGACGTCCAGGGCTCGCTGCATCTGCGGGTAGGTGGCGTATTTGCCCGTGCCCACCAGGAGGCGGCTGGAGAACGTTCGGCCGGCGATGGACAGCGGCGTGGAAGCGTCGGCGTGCATAGCCGAAGGTAGGCGGCCGAGCGCGGACGGATCGGGCCGGGTACCGTGTGGTCTATGGCGACGCACGACCTGGTCATCGTTGGTTCGGGCATCGTGGGCCTCGCGCACGCGCTGGCGGCGAGCCGGCGCGGGCTGCGGGTGGCCCTGGTCGATCGGGACCTTCGGCCGATGGGGGCCTCGGTGCGCAACTTCGGCATGGTGTGGCCCATCGGCCAGCCGCCGGGGCCCTTGCTGGACGTGGCGCTGCGGTCGCGCGAGGTGTGGCTTGAGATGTCGCAGGCCGCGGGGTTTTGGTCGGCGGCGTGCGGGGCGCTGCATGTGGCGACGGAGGCGGACGAGGCGGCGGTGCTGGAGGAGTTTTGCGCGGCGCACGGCGGGGCGGGGTACGGGGCGACGATGATGACCGGGGCGGGGGCGGCGCGGCTTTGCCCGGCGGTGCCGGCGGGGCGGGCAGTCGCGGCGCTGCGGACGACGATGGAGCTCGCGGTCGATCCGAGGGAGGCGGTGCGGGCGCTGCCGGGGTATCTCGGCCGGCGGGGCGTGGAGCTGGTGCTGGGACGCGCAGCAGCGGCGGTGGAGCCGGGGGTGGTGCGGCTCGCCGACGGGGGCGTGCTGCGGGCGCCGCGGGTGATTGTGGCGAGCGGGCCCGACATCCGGTCGCTGTTCCCGGCGGTGCTTGCGCGGCACAAGGTGACGCGGTGCAAGCTGGCGATGCTGCGGACGGCGGCGACGGGGACGAGGCTCAACACGCACCTGGCGGGCGGGCTGACGCTGCTGCACTACAAGGCGTTTGCGTCGTGCCCGACGCTGCCGCGTCTGCGGGCCCGGTTTGAAGGCTCGCACGCGGAGCATCTGGCGCTGGGCATCCACGTGCTGATGAGCCAGAACGCGTCGGGCCACCTCACGATCGGGGACTCGCACGAGTATGGGGACGAGCCGGAGCCGTTTGACGCGGTGCGGGTGGAGTCGCTGATCGTGTCGTATCTCCAGACGTTTTGCACGCCGCCGACGCTGGAGGTGGAGGAGCGGTGGCACGGGGTGTACGCGAAGTCGATGGTGGGCGCGGCGTTTGTCGCGGACCGCGTGGACGAGGGCGTGTACGTCGTGAACGCGCTGGGGGGGAACGGCATGACGCTGTCGTTCGGGCTGGCGGAGCGGGTGCTGACAGCGGTGTTGGAGGACGGCGTGGTGTCGATCGAGAGCGGGGTTGGCGTGGGGGCGTGAGGGGGGCGGGGCGCGGGGCGTGATTGGGTGGGGCGTGATTGGGTGGGGCGGGGCTGGGTGGGGCGGGATTGGGTGGGGCGGGGCTGGGTGGGGCGGGGCTGGGTGGGGCGGGGCTGGGTGGGGCGGGACTGGGCGGGACGGGATGGGGCCGACACGGCCGGGTGATGGAGGAGCGCCCGCGCGGCGCGGGCGGCGGTTTGCTGCGCGGTGGCGGTGGCGGCTGGCGTGGCCGGGTCGGCCAGATCGGCCAGACGCGCGACGGCCCGAGGCGCGGCGAGAGCCGCGATGTGCTCGGCCCGGTGCAGGCTGATGGCGCGGAGGTGCGCGAGGGCCCGCTGCGTGCGCTCGCAGGTGGACCACGCGTGCAGCTCGGCGAAGGTCAGGTTGTGCAGCTCGATGAGGTCGTGCGGGGTGAGCGACGGGTCGAGGTAGTCGCGGAGGAGCTGGTGCCAGTCGAGGTCGGGGGGGAGAGAGGCATCGAGGCAGGGAGGCATCGAGGCATCGAGTTGGGGGGAGGGGACTTGGGGCGATGTTTGCGTGGGCATGACGCGGGCCTCCTCGGGGGCTTTTTTGAGTGTGCGGGGGTGAGGGGGCGGCGTCGAGAGGTGAGGGGTGGAGGGCGCGAAGATGGCGCGCGCGGCGGGGGG